>JAFADH010000118.1 GCA_023424995.1 Bacillota bacterium
AATGTATCCCAATGGGAGAATATCGTGTATAACTGGCCGGAGGCTGTCTCGAATATCCAATATGAGTATGATGTGCAGTCAAGAATCTCAAAATCCTTTATTCTTGGAAATGAGTGATTGCATGCGGCCTGGCCATGCTTTGAATTTTGCTTGACAAACAGCTGGAATAAATAAGAATATACTTTATTTAATACTGATCCGGAATGGAGGATAATATGATCTACATTTTTTCTGCTACAATTATTTATACACTGATCAGGCAGCGGGAAAAGCTGCTCAGCAAAAAAAGAGACCTGGCAATTTATCTGTGCCTGTCCGCAATCGGATTAACACTCGGCATAGTATACCTGATCAATCCGTACCTGCCCAGTATATCATCACTTATGGAAAAATATATAAAATGAGGTGAGTCCTTGAATAGAGAAGTTACATTACGGCAGATTACGTTCATGTATCTGTTCATCTCCGTGTCTTCCATACTGCGGCAGGTACCGGAGGCACTGGCCAACGATGCGGGAAGAAGCGGCTATCTCAGCCCGCTCTGGTCCGTACTGGCAACCGTTCCGCTGACGGCGGTGGTCATATTGCTGATTAAATCATATCCCGGCTTGAACTTCTATGAGATCATGGTTCAATTATTGGGCAGGCTTCCCGCTAAATTTATTATATTCCTGTACCTGCTGTGGATTTTGCTTGCGGTGACGGCTAAGGTTACCGCATATAGCCTTACATTGCAGTTTACCCTGATGCCGCGGACCAAATCGGACTTTTTCATGGCAGTCATGGCTGTACTTGTGTTCTATGCATTGATCCGGGGCGTAAAGACCATATTCCGCTTTGCGGAGCTTACCCTGGGAACGGTTTTTATCTTATTCGGGCTGGTATTTATCTGTTCCCTTACAAGAATCCGGGGTGATTATCTGCTGCCGGTATCTGTGACACACTTAACAAGCACCATAGCGGCTTCCAAGCATGTGATAGCAGTCGGAGGAAATATTATTATTGCATTGTTCTTTGCGGATAAATTCGGAATTCAGGTTACGAAGGAGCAGTTTCGCAAGCTATGGTTCGGCGTTCTGGCTTTTACCGCCCTGGCTTTTATCATTACCTTCTTTACCTTCGGTATTACGGGTACCAGCCTGACAGCCAACCTGCCGTTCCCTTTTTATATCACCGTAAAGAGCGTCTCATTTTTTAATGTATTCGAACGGTTTGAGGTATTGGTCACGCTCATATGCATATTGTCCGACTTTGTTGCGATCTGCATCTTTGTGGTGGTCTTGTTAAGATGCCTTACCTGGATGTTCGGATTGAAGGAGTGCAATACCCACTATATCCCCCTCGCCATGATAATATTCTATCTCACCTATTATATCAGCAGTACCCAGTTTGAATTTAATTATCTTTACAAATATATTATCGTAAACCTGAATCTGGTATTTCAATATGCGGTTCCTCTGGTACTGGCCCTGTTGTGTTTTATAAAAAGAAAGGATATTAAACAGCAGTATTAGTACAAGCCTTTATATTAAGTCAAGTTAATACGGTTATTGCATAAGAATATTTCAGTCATAGATGCGGATGTCGATCTCATTGTCGTCATACCGGTATATACTGTGGTTGATGTAATACTGGGCTACCGGATCCGAGAACTGGTAGACTCGGGAGTATTCTTTGGTCTCCTGATTCTTCACGGTTTCAGAACGGCTGCGGTTCAGAAAGTTTATAATACTGTAGCAATCCACCCAGATTTCATTATTCCCTTCCTTCTGTGATTCATCAAAGATCAGCTGCAGGCCAAAATGAAGATGGGGAGTCCGGATGTTATTGGAATTCTCCGAGCTGGAATATCCCGTACGGCCAAGATAACCGATAACATCCCCTGCCTGGACGATGCTGCCCACCTCCAGAGATTTATTGAAGGGAAAATTCTGGCGCAGATGCGCATAGTAATAATACCGTTTCTTATCAAAGCTTCGGATACCGATTCTCCATCCGCCGTACTGATTCCAGCCCAGAGCCTCAATATATCCCGATTCCACAGCGATTACCGGAGTCCCCACCTGACCCATCATATCATGGCCCAGGTGCTTTCTTTTAAAGCCGTAGCTTCGGGATACGCCGAAATCATCAAAATGACTGTAGGGATAATATTTTGCCAGCGGCAGAAAAGCTTTTAATCCGTATTTTTCTTCCCAACGCTTTCCTCCGGGTGCGCTCTCGTCCGCAACCTCGATTTTATATTCACCCACCATACCCCCAAGGACCGCGGAATAGGCCTCATAATAATAATCATAATATTTCATGTCCTTCGTCAGGGAATCCATGGTTGCCTCTTTGTTCTTAAGCTTTTCGGCCAGCTCGGTCATATGCTTTTCCGAATATCTTGAAAAATCCCCTCCATACCGGCAGGCCAGACAGGCCAGCAGCTCTATCCAGCTCACCGGAACCTCCCAGGTCCTGGATTCCACATCATAAAGATATGCCCGCTCCAGGGCACGGCTGGTGACAGAGAAATCCACCCATTTGATATAATTTTTCTCCGTATCATAAAGCGTATTATAGACGGCTGCCTCCCGTTTGATTTCTTTATTGATAAGAACAGCCGAGAATAGAAACAGAATTAACAATTCACATAGAACTATATGCCTTGCCTTCAATCTGGACATCATTCTTTACTACATCCTTGCATATTACAACTTGTAACATTTTATGATGTACAGACAGTATGTAGTACAGTGTTCTCACAGCAATTTACTGCCGTGGGAACACTGAGGCGGAATATCCATAAGGATCAGGCTACTCAAAGATATCCCGGAGCATTTTTTTATGGAATTTCAAATAGAAATTTAATTTTTCCGTAGTACTGTCATAGGTGGCAAGCAGGATTTCCTTTTGGTTTGTAATTCCCTTCTCGCTAATCTGTTTCTCAACCCATTTCTCATTCTTGCCGGTGCTCTTCAAGTTATCCGGCATGATCTTGCCGTCAATAATAACATTCGCCATGGGTTCTTTCTGAACAGGATCTAAGGCGAGATCCTCCGGAGTTGCCGGTCTCCTTCTGGCTCTTGGAAGTACACTTACGTTACCGTTGGTCTCCAGATATACGGTATGGATCTCCTCCAGATCAAAGTAACCATCAATGCGGCAGACAGATAACAATTCATCTACATCAAGCTTCGCCTTCAGCAGGTTCTTCTCATAGATCTGGCCGTTCTGATAAAGAAGGATGGCCTGTCCTTCAAAAAAGCGCCTTAAGTATATGGACTTACAGGTGGAGTAAGAGATAACAATCGTACAGCCGGTGAAAACAGCCATGGATACTAACGGTTCCAGAATGCTCCCCGTAGTCATCACAGCCATCTCACCGGCGATGGAACCAATTGCGATGCTGCTGATATAATCAAACATGCTCAGCTGTGACATCTCCCGGTTGCCCATGAGCTTGGTGAATGCAAAGAGTGCGATTAAGGATGCAAAGGATGATGCGATAATCTTTACGAAATTCATAACAGACCTCCATAATTATATGTTTCTTTCTTACTATTATTTATTACTATATTCCCAGACGGATAATACGATATAATTAATAAGGATAGTCTTTGCGAATCTGCCTGAAATTATGAAACCTTTTCGATATGATAAATAATCATATTTTATACAAAGCGGTGCCGATGGTATGCTTTCGACAATCAGAGCTTTAACAAAGAATTAAGAAGATATTTCTTGTAAGTTCAGGAAAAAGAGATTACAATATTTAGAATATGAATTGTGTTATAAACAGATTAATCCGGAAAAAGCTGCGTTAGTGCCATAGAGGTGATGTGAGGTGAAAAAAGCATGGCTGATTTTATTAAGCTTGAAAATGTAAAAAAGATCTATCATATGGGTGAGATTGAGATTCATGCCCTGGACGGAATTGATTTCACCATATGCAGGGGTGAATTTGTGGTGGTCGTTGGGCCCAGCGGAGCCGGTAAAACCACGGTTTTGAATATTCTTGGGGGAATGGATACCGCTGCTTCAGGGAGTGTCCTGGTAGCCGGCAGCAATATTGCCGAATATAAAGAAAAACAGCTGACCCGCTACCGCCGGGAGGAGATAGGCTTCGTATTCCAATTCTATAACCTGGTACAGAATCTTACGGCAAAGGAGAATGTGGAGCTGGCTTCCCAGATCTGCAAGGAACCCCTGGACGCGGAGGCAGTATTACAGGAGGTGGGATTAGGGGAACGAATGAACAATTTTCCAGCCCAATTATCCGGCGGCGAGCAGCAGCGCGTGGCTATTGCCAGAGCCCTGGCTAAGAATCCCAAGCTCCTGCTCTGCGATGAGCCGACGGGCGCCCTTGATTATATGACGGGCAAATCCATATTAAAGCTCCTTCAGGATACCTGCAGAAGGAAGAACATGACAGTTATCGTAATTACCCATAACAGTGCCCTGACGCCTATGGCGGACAGAGTGATAAAGATTAAGAACGGAAGGGTCTCCTCCGAAAGCCGGAATGAGAACCCGGTATCTGTTGACACGATAGAATGGTAGGTAGACAGCGATGAGACGACGCGCTTTATGGAAAGATTTTATTATGGAAATCAGAAACACGTTAAACCGGTTTCTTTCCATCTTTTTCATTGTAGCCTTAGGTGTGGCCTTCTTTGCAGGGATACGGGCAACGGATCCGGATATGAGGCTCACCGCCGATTATTATTTTGATGACAGCAGCCTTATGGATATCCGTATATTAAGCACATTAGGGCTTACGGAGGAGGATGCGGAGGCTATCTCTGGGACGGAGGGAGTGGAAGAGGCGGAAGCCGCGTATTCTACTCATGTAGTCACAAAGGTGGGCAGCTACGAGATCGTTCTGGAGGTCATGTCCTTACCGGAGAAATTAAATCTCTTAACTGTTACGGAGGGCAGATTACCGGAGAAGAATAATGAGGTTCTGGCGGATGCTGCCTTTATTGCTTCAACCGGACTGGCAGTCGGCGATACCTTTCAGATTTTCTCCGGTTCCGAGCAGCCCTTGTCTGATACGCTTGGGGAGGATGAGTATACGATTGTAGGGACGGGGACCACCCCGTATTACCTGTCCTTCCAAAGGGGAAATTCGGAGATCGGAAACGGCAAGGTAAGCGGCTTCATCGCTGCCCTGCCGGAGGTATTCAGCCAGGAGGTATATTCTTCGGTGTACGTGTCGGTTCAGGGTGCGGAGGAATTGACGGTATATACGGACGAATATGACCGCAAAGTGGATACAGTTGTAGAACGCATAAAAAATATCGCCGGGGAGCAGGAGCAGAAGCGTTATAGTCGGTTATACAATGAAGCGAATGACAGGATTATGGAAGCCAGGCAGAAGCTCGAGGCGGAGAAAAGCAGGACAGAAGAGGAACTGGATAAAAAGCTTGCCGAGCTGCAATATGGCGGGCTGGGCGAAGAGCAGCTGCTGGAGGCTGCCAGGACGGAGGCCGACGATAAATTCTGGGAAGCACAGGAAGAGATTGACCGGGCTGCGGCGGAGCTGGTCAGTCTGGAGAAACCAAAATGGTATGTTCTGGACCGTAATAGTATCGAAGCATACGTGGAATTCGGGCAGAATGCGGACCGTATCGGATCCATCGGCAAGGTATTCCCTGTGATCTTCTACCTGGTGGCAGCGTTAATCAGTCTTACTACCATGACCCGTATGGTGGAGGAAGAGCGGATTCAGATCGGAACCCTGAAGGCTCTCGGATATTCCGGAGGAAGCATTGCCATGAAATATATGCTGTATGCACTGCTTGCCACACTGGGAGGAAGCCTGGCCGGTGCGGCCGTGGGACTGAAGGTACTGCCTTTAGTTATTATAACGGCATATAAAATTCTGTACGGAGCCATCCCGAAAGTGGTTACACCCTTTAATTTATATTATGCCGCCCTTGCTGCGGCAAGCTCGGTGCTTACGGTGGGTATTGCCACCTATCTGGCATGCTACAAGGAATTATTGGCGAAACCCGCACAGCTGATGCGGCCGGAAGCTCCAAAGAGCGGAAAGCGCGTCTTCCTGGAACGGATTCCCGGCCTGTGGAAGCGGTTCGGTTTTACCTGGAAGGCAACCGTCCGCAATCTCCTGCGTTATAAAAAGCGCTTTTATATGACCATCTTCGGCATCGGCGGCTGCATGGCTTTATTGTTAGTCGGGTTTGGGCTGAAGGACTCCATCTTTGTAATCGCTGACAGGCAGTTCAGTGAGATTATGCGGTATGAGGCTTCCGTATCCTTCGATACGAAAGCTCCAAAAGCCCAGATCGAGGAACTGGAAGCTGCCATTAAGGAGAATGCCGGCATTACGGCTTATGTAAAGATCAGGGATACCACAGCGGAGATTACCCATGACGGAATAACTAAGACAGTAACTATGTTCCTGCCGGAGGATGAAGAAGAGTTCGGAAGCTTCATTGTACTGCGGGACAGGGTGGGGCATAAGCCGCATACTCTTGAGTCAGACGGGATTATCCTGACAGAACATATTGCAAAGAAAATCAATGCAGGCGTCGGCGATACCATAATTGTAAAGCTTGGCAGCAAAGAAGCGGAGGTGAAAATCTCTGCTATTACGGAGAATTACCTGACCCATTACCTCTATATGTCGCCAAAGCTCTATGAGAGATTATTCGCTGAAGAAGCGGAGTACAATGAATATCTGCTGAAAATGCCCGGAACAGGGGAAGCGGAACAGCTTGAGGCAGGCAACAGCCTCCTGAGCCATAAGGCAGCCGTCGGAGCTTTTTATATCAGCTATTACAGAAGCCTGCTGGCGAATGTATTAGTCAGTCTGGATATCGTTGTATGGGTGCTTATTGTATCTGCCGGCGCCCTGGCTTTTGTGGTGCTGTATAACCTGAATAATATCAACATCAATGAGCGGCGGAGAGAGCTGACAACCTTGAAGGTGCTCGGCTTCTACAGCAAGGAAATGGCAGCCTATGTCTACAGGGAGAATATCGTACTGACCGTCATCGGAATCATCTTCGGCATCGGATTGGGAATTCTATTGCACCGGTTTGTAATCCTTACCATAGAGATCGATCTGGTCATGTTCGGACGCAATATAGACCTCAGCAGTTTTGTCTATGGCACGCTGCTTACCATCCTGTTCTCCGCCTTTGTTAACTTTGTCATGTTCTTTAAGCTAAAAAGAATCGATATGGTGGAGTCTTTAAAAAGCATTGAATAATACATCGGAGCATTCCGGGTGCTCCGAGAACCATTTGACGGCATAGCTGCAGGTGGGCTTTGCCTTCAGGTTATTCTCCCTCAGCTGGGCAACCGTCTCCTCCATCAGCTTGCCGGCAATCCCCTGACCGCGTAAGGAGCCGTCAACGTAGGTATGATCAATATTCACTACATTCTCAGTCTCCTTGGGAAAGGTAACCACCGCTATCATATGACTGTTGTCGTCCTGCAGATAGATTTTATTATTCTCATGGATAAAGTTCATCATATACACCACGCCTTTCTGATCCTGATCCGTGCGAAAGCGGCTGCTTGCCGCAGGATAATTATTATTATATCTGTTAATATTAATATACCGGAACGGAGTGCTTCCCTGCAATAGATTTAGATGAGACCATCACGCGGAAGACGGATGGTCTCGTGGAAATCAGTCATCAAGATCAATTACACTGACAGGGCAGCCGTCCCGTGCTTCCTCCGCCCGTTCCAGGGCGTCCTCCGGTATGTCGTCGTCAATTGCCACTGATTTGTCGTCGCTGTTGTAGCTGAATACCTCCGGACAGACATCAATACATAATCCACAGCTGATGCAGCCGTCCTGGTCAACAGATGCTTTCATGGGAAATCTCCTTTCAATTCGATGGTATCATAGGCGCTGTTCCTGCGCCCCGCATCCGATTGCAGGAACATGTATTTCGTTCCTGTAATATGCTGTGACGGATCGTCACATTCATTATAGTATTATACAATCCGCCGGCAGATTATTCTGTGAGTTATCTCACAGAATTCCGGCTCTTAATATCTTTATATATGATATCTCTCATAATGCCCCGGTTGATTGCCTGCAACAGGAGCTCTCCGGGCAGGACGGGATATCCTGCAAAGCTTATGCCCAAGAAACAGCAGTGTATGTTTAGAGAGGAGTTTTATTATGATTGAAAAAGAACATTGGAAACCGGGTAATATGCTTTATCCGATACCGGCGGTTATGGTAAGCTGCGGAAGCATGGAAAGGCCCAATATCATTACAATTGCCTGGGCGGGCACCGTCTGCAGCAGTCCGGCCATGGTGAGCATCTCCATCCGGAAGGAGCGCTATTCCTATGATATCATTAAGGAAAGCAGGGAATTTGCAATTAACCTGGTTACGAAGGAGCTGGCGGAGAAAGCTGATTATTGCGGTGTAAAGTCAGGACGTGACGTGGATAAATTCAAGCAGATGAAGCTGACACCGATGGAAGGCAGCCGGATCACGGCGCCTGTCATCGGGGAGAGTCCGGTCAATATAGAATGCAGTCTAAAGGATATTATTCCCCTGGGATCACATGATATGTTCCTGGCAGAAGTGGTCAATATCTCAGTTGATAAGAAGCTCATGGATGAAAAAGGCAAGTTCCATCTGAACCGGACCGGATTAATCGTGTATTCCCACGGAGAGTATTACGGATTAGGAGAGCTGTTGGGCAAGTTCGGATATTCGGTGAAGAAGACGAATGGTAAGCGGAAATAATCAGGATCAAGCACATCAGCTTCTCAAGATCATGGATTAATCCGCTTACCCGGCAGGTTTCCTTTAGATTTTCTCCCTGTTTTTCATTGCTTCAAAATACTCCGACAACCGGACCGGACCTTCAAGGACCACACGGTTTACATACAATGTGCGGTCCGGCTTTGTCATAGTCGCCCATTTCACCAGGCAGATGGTGCCGTTGCGGATTTCCAGCCCCGTGATACATCTTGGATGGACACAGCTGCCGTCATTAAAATACAACGCATCATTGGGCTTGGGAAATACCGGCCTGTGGGTATGGCCGCAGATAAGGATCTTGTTCTGCTCCTGGGACCAATCAATCAGCCGTTTCTCTATCTTATTCTTTTTATGATAGTTTTTTGCGGCACTGGTAGGGTCTTTAATTCCTATCAGCTCCAAAGGCTTCCACAGGTACCGGACCAAAAAGCGAGACAGTCTCCACAGGGGATCATTCAGATAATCCCCCTGATGCCCATGAGTTAAAAACAGGCTGCTATCCGTACCTTGGTACTGCAATATCAGCCCATCCAGTATTTTGATGCCGGGGAAAAGTTCCAGTCTTGCATCGACACTGTCGCAGTAGAAGGAACGGCATTTTGACTGTACATATCTGCTGTCTCTTTTGATAATGTCGTGGTTGCCGTATAACATAATAAGACGGTTATTTTTATAAAATAAGGACATCAGCCAGAAGGCATCGCTGTGAGCGGTAATTATATCATCAATACGCCTGTTTTCCCAAAGTTCATCTCCGTCACCGAGTTCGATATAGGAATAACCATTTTCATAATAATAGTACAGCGCTGCAAAGAACAGATTCTGATTGTTTAAAAAATTGTCGCCCCAGCTGCCATTTCCCCGATGAACATCACTCATGATGATGATACGTGAATTATCGTCAAAAGAAAATATTTTAGAGTTAGCATAAACCTTGGATAGACGTGATGAAGTTGACAATATACTCACTCCCTTTCGAAGCCCATTACTTTTCTTAATCCTTATCCTTTAGATATTGCTGGAGGGTGCCGTATGCATCAAAGGCTTCCTTCGGCTTGCCGATCAGCATAATGCGGTTATAGAGGCCCGGATTCTCATTACGCAGGATCACCAGCTTATCAAGCGTATCCTTATATTCCGAAGTCAGGTAGTTATAGGCATTACAGAAGGATTCATTGTTGCGCTGCATGATGAAATCGGTAAATGCGGTACGGGTGAGCGGCTGCTTGGTATGGGGCTTATCATACCGGACCATGACTCTGCGTCCCAGCAGCCGGTATTGATCTTCCTTGTAACCTGCCCGGATCAGAGCCTCTGTAAATGCATGAGCCATCTTTTTATCATAGAGATCGAGCGTAATATCCATGGATAAATCCGAGGGTTTTGAAAATTCCCCGAGTTTAAAGCCGGTCAGCCACCAGTGATATCCGCTTCTGGTGAATAACAGGTTACCCTTTTTGCGGCAGGTAAAGGACATATCAATACACTCGTCATCCTTCGGGCAGTAATAAAATGTTCCGGTGAATAAACCGGGAATGTCCAAGTTCGTATTATCGGCAGTATAATAAATGCCTACTTCGCCGCCGGTATTCATACCATACTGACCCTTCCAGAATTCGATCAGCCATTTGCGTCCGGCGTATTCGAAGGTTATAGGTTCACAATCTATAATCATGCTTAGTGCAGCGCTCGCTTCATCGTATAATCTGCAGTAACCAAGCTTTCTTTGCCAGGGATTGAGCAGGGAAAAGAAAATATCCTGATATGGCTCATAGGCAAAGCCCAGGGGCTTTATCTCTTCATTCATTTCGCGGACACGTTCCGGTACATTGCCGAGTATCTCCGTAACCGGATGAACGACCTCGTGTCTTTTTTTATTCTTTATTCTAAGCCGGTACAGGACATATACTAACAGCAGCAGAATACCGCCTATAATTCCAAGCAGAACAATATTCTCAGCCATAAAGGCTGCCATGATAGTAAAGGCTGCAGCTAAGCCGGGATTTAACACGTTTATAATAAGCATTATAATCAGCTCCTTTCATTATGGTTATATATCATAATATTCGCATGGGGGTGCGGTTGTTCAAAGGGAAAAGCAATGGATTCAACTATTGCACATAACTATTGACATATCTGCCTGAAGGGTTATAATGACGAGTGAAATATATGATTGGCAGGAGAGAATGACATGCTCAGAAGTGCCTGAGAATTTATGATCAATGTATGGATAAGCATCAGGCTGCGAAAGGATGAGATAATATGAGTGAATGCAATAATAACTGCAGCAGCTGCGGAACCGATTGCCCCAGCCGGAGGGAGCCGCAGGATTTTAAAATACAGCCCCATGAGCTGAGTACCGTCAGAAGGGTCATCGGAGTTGTCAGCGGTAAGGGCGGGGTAGGTAAATCCCTGGTGACTTCCCTTTTAGCCGTTACCATGAACAGAAGAGGCTATAACAGCGCGATCCTGGATGCGGATATCACAGGGCCTTCCATACCCAGGGCTTTCGGACTGAAGGAAAAGGCGCAGGGGAATGAATTGGGGCTTCTGCCGGTACAAAGCAGTACAGGAATTGATGTTATGTCCATTAACCTGCTTTTGGGGAATGAATCCGATCCGGTAGTATGGAGGGGACCTATTATAGCGGGTACCGTAAAGCAGTTCTGGGCTGATGTTATATGGCAGGATGTGGATTTTATGTTCGTGGATATGCCGCCCGGCACCGGTGATGTTCCGCTTACCGTATTCCAATCCCTGCCGCTGGACGGAATTATTATCGTTACCTCCCCTCAGGAGCTGGTATCCATGATCGTGGGTAAAGCGGTGAATATGGCAAAGCTGATGAAGGTTCCGATTCTGGGTCTTGTTGAGAATATGTCTTATTTTGTATGTCCGGATTGCGGCAAGGAATACCAGATCTTTGGAGAAAGCAGGATCAAGGAGGTGGCGGCCGGGCATGCTATCGATCATTATGCCAGAATACCCATCAACCCCAAGCTGGCAGCTGCATGTGACAGAGGCATGATCGAGCTGTTTGAGGGAGACTGGCTGGACGGACTTGCGGATATCCTTCAGGGATGACCGGATCAACATAAAAAGTACAGGCTGATTCTTAAGTGAATCGGCCTGTATTTAAATAAATCATTTTCAAAACGGCTTCATATGCATAACAATAATATAAAGTATATTCATAATTATTTTATTATTTTTATAAAATAAGTGTGGTAGAATGTGGATAAGATTGTTATCAGAAAGGAGTGTTGATATGGCAAAATTATATGAAGGTTATCAGATTAAGGATCTACGGCTAAACAACCGGATTGTAATGGCTCCTATGTGTATGTACAGTGCGGATAAGGAAGGGAATGCCGGAGACTGGCATCTCATTCATTATACCACCAGAGCGATCGGCGGCGCCGGGCTTATTATTATGGAAGCAACCGGTGTGGAGAACAGAGGGCGGATCACGGACCGTGATCTTGGCCTTTGGAAGGATGAGCATGTGGAAGGACTGCGAAAGATCGTCACGGCCTGCAAGAAGTACGGTACTAAGATAGGAATACAATTAGCTCATGCAGGACGTAAGTCCGAGGTACTTGCCGAGCCCTCCATAGCACCAAGCCCCATCCCTTTCAGCGGGGATTACAGAGTACCCGTGGAGGCCACAAAGGAGGATATCCGCAGGGTCGTAACCGCCTTTAAGGAAGCCGCGGGAAGAGCGGAGGAAGCAGGCTTCGACATGATAGAGATTCACGGAGCACACGGATATCTGATCAGTGAATTCCTGTCTCCGCTGACGAATCAAAGGACGGATGAATATGGGGGAAGCATAGAGAACAGATCCCGGTTCTTACGGGAGATTCTTCAGGCGGTCAGGACCGTCTGGCCTGTGAATAAACCCATTGCCTTAAGGGTCTCTGCCGAGGATTATATGGAAGGCGGCAATCATGCTGCCGATATGGCGGCTATTCTGGCGGACCTGAAAGAGGAAGGAATTGATCTGGTGGATGTAAGCTCCGGCGGCGTAGTGAATGTGGCTCCGAAGGCATACCCCGGATATCAGGTCCCGTTAGCAGAGACAATCGGCAGAGAAACGGGTATTCCGGTAATCTCGGGAGGTTTGATCACCTCCCCGCAGATGGCGGAAGAGATTCTGCGTAATAGCAGAGCCGATCTGATCTTTCTTGGCAGAGAGCTGCTTCGTAATCCTTATTGGCCCTTAAGATCGGCAGGAGAGGTACATGAGGAGCTTGTATGGCCCAAACAGTATGAGAGAAGCAAGATATAACCGCCGCCAAAAGCGGTTATTATAAAAAGCCGGCATCACTGGCCGCAGGGTCTGTGATACCGGTTTATACTGGAGCTGTTAATTATTGCAGGGTTAAGCGGATTGCAGCCTCGAAACCGTCGGAATAGCGGATCTGATAATCAGCGGTAATGAATACGGCATAAGTATCCGGAAGGCTGTTGATTAATTCAAGTCCTTTATCAAGCCCCAGAGCAAAGCAGGTCGTACTGAGCCCGTCCCCGTCCGCGGAGCTTTGTGAGAGGATGGTTACGGAGATCAGGTTATTATCATAGGGATAGCCGGTATTCGGATCAAGAATATGATGATAATATTTTCCGTCTGCTTCAAAGCCGCGTTCATATATTCCGGAGGATACCACGGAAAGATCATCGATATCCATGACGGCAACGGTCTCGTTCCGGTCGGCGAAGGGCTTTTGGATACCCACATGAAAAGGGGTTCCGCCGGACTTTGTCCCGATACACAGAACATTGCCGCCCAGATTGATCAGGGCGGACTTTACTCCCCTGGCAAGCAGGTAATCCTTCACCCGATCGGCGATATAGCCTTTGGCAATTGCACCAAGATCAATTCCGGTCTTATCCTTTGCGAAGGCTATTTTATTGTCCTTTAACTGAATATTATGATAACCTACATAAGGCAGTGCGGCATTAATAACGGAGGCCGCCGGTACCGCTGGGGCTTCCGCCGTAAAATCCCACAGGGAAGACAGCGGTTCGATGGTGATATCAAAGGCGCCGCCGGATAGCTCACAATAATGCAGGGCATCTGCTAGGATATCGGATAATTCGCCGGAGATCATATAAGAACCCTCTGCTTCAGGAAGGGTACGATGGTTTAGCTTATATAATTCACTTGTCTCAGCGGTACGGGAGTAGATATCCTCATACCGCTGAATCAGATCAAAGCAGCCGTTCAGCAGTTCCTCTTCCTGTTTATCGTACAGGTTGATGGTGATAACCGTGTTAAGCAGGAAGCCGGTCTTTGAGATATAGTCGGAGGTCCTTGTAACGGAATTGTCCGTATTTTTATCTCCGAAAGGCCCGGTGCAGGCGGATAAGCCAATAATGAAAAGGATCACTGTCAGCAATTTAATGTTTCTGTACATACGCATAACTCCTATGGTTGATAATGATATAAGGTATAATGATAATAAGGCTGAAGGAGTTTCAAATTCACCTGCTTCATTGTAGAAAAGAATAATAGGACTGTCAAGGGAATTGGCTTCTCTTTTTCTTGACATTTTATTTGTCTGATATTAAGATTTACCTGTTGGCTATATTAATTTGCCGCATCAACTGGAGGTAAGAATGTTCAAACGGAATGATTTTATTCTTATCGTCATTGTAATCCTGCTATGCATCGGTGTCATCGCCTATATGCAGCTGACAAAGAAAGAGGGCAGCAAGGTTCAGGTTACAGTCGACGGGAAGGTTTATGATACACTTTTGCTGCAGGAGGACACCGAATATACCGTACACCTGGATAATGGCGGTTCCAACACCTTTATTATTAAAGACGGCTACGTAGATATGATTGAGGCAAGCTGCCCGGACAAGCTCTGTGTTAATCAGAATAATATCCATTTTGACCGCGAGACTATCGTCTGCCTTCCCAACAAGGTGGTTCTTGAGATCATGGGCGGGGAAGAAAATGACGTCGACATTATAGCAAATTGAGGATAATTATGAGAAAACAGATAAAAACCAAACAAATTGCCACATACGGACTTCTGGTTGCCCTGGCATTTATCTTAAGTTATGTGGAATCCCTGTTTCCGCTGCCGATCCCGGTACCCGGCATTAAGCTGGGCCTGGCAAACCTTGTAGTAATAACGGCATTATATTCCATGGGAGTAAAGGAAGCATTCTCCTTATCCGTGATACGTATCATACTGACAGGCTTTACCTTCGGCAGTCCGTCCACCATGATATTCAGTCTGGCAGGAGGATTATTCAGCTGGCTGATGATGGCGGTATTTAAGAAAACCAGGCTGTTCAGCTTTGTCGGAGTCAGCATTATCGGCGGTATATCCCATAACATAGGGCAGATCGTTACCTCCATATTCATCGTGGAGAATATTAATATTATCTATTATTTACCGTTCTTATTGATCTCAGGCATTATAACCGGAACCGTAATCGGAATTCTGGGTGCATTGATAATAAAAAGACTTCGTATAACAAAGGGATGGGAAAATGGCTAAGCTATATTTTAAGTACGGTGTCATGGGAAGCTCCAAGACAGCGCAGGCATTGATCACAAAATTCAACTATGAAGAACGCGGAATGAAGGTGTGGCTCATTAAACCGCAGGTAGACAACAGGGACAGCGACGACTGTGTCAGGTCGCGGGCCGGCTTAAGCTCCCCGGCTTATGTTCTGCCCATCACCGAGAATATATATGAGACTTTTTTAACACTGCCGAAGCCGCTGGATGTCATCATAGTGGATGAATGCCAGTTTATATCGGAGGAGCAGGTGGATCAGCTGGCGATGCTGGTAATCGATTATGATATTCCGGTCCTGTGCTTTGGCCTGCGGGCGGACTTTCGTACGAAGATGTTCCCGGGAAGCAAGCGGCTTATGGAGATCGCAGATTCGATCACGGAGATCAAGATGATCTGCTCCTGCGGGCGGAAAGCAACGGTTAATGTAAGACTGGACCAGAACGGGAAGATCATAACCGAAGGGGAACAGATATTAATCGGAGGGAATGACAGATACACCGCTATGTGCTATGAGTGTTATATTCGCGGACAGAAGGAACAGGAAAATACCCGGGAGCCATAGAACCAAGAAACGGGCAGCCTGGGAATCAATACTTCAAATTCAAGAGATATGAGGAAGTTCACCGATAATTTCCCCATATCTTTTTTCTTATAAGGCTTTTTACTGTCTTCATGGATACTTTGTAAGAAATCTTCTGATAACCAACTATATTTGTAGCTATGGCTACATGATGGATAAGGATAATGATATAAAATATAGTTAAATCACAGATAAAAGATATAATTGACACGTTGAATTTAAGCCTGCGGGCAAGCCGCAGGCATGGAGGATTATTATGATACGTAAAATCATTAGGATTGAAGAAGAATTATGCAACGGCTGCGGCTTATGCGTGAATGCCTGTCATGAATCGGCCATAGGGCTTGTAGACGGCAAGGCAAAGCTATTAAGAGATGATTATTGCGACGGACTGGGCAATTGCCTTCCCGTATGTCCCACCGGAGCCATCAGCTTTGAAGAAAGAGAGGCTCTGGAGTACAATGAAGAGGAGGTCAACCGCAATATTGCCCTCAAGAAGCAGCAGGAAGCAGCTGAGCCTGCGGGGAATATACGGGCTTCTCTTCATTCGCCGGGGGATCATCCCGGAATGCATCACCGGCATGCCGGGGGCGGCTGTCCCGGAGCAAGGATGATGAATATTGCCGGGAAAGATACTGCCGGCAGTGAAATCCATGGAATTGATACCGAACACGCCCCGGTAAGATCAGAGTTAAGGCAATGGCCGGTCCAGATACAGCTGGTAGCTCCCAGGGCACCTTATTTCCAGGATGCCAATCTGCTGATCGCGGCGGATTGTACGGCCTACGCATACGGCGGCTTCCATCAGTTCATGAAGAATAAGGTGACCTTAATCGGCTGCCCGAAGCTTGATGATACGGACTATTCCGAGAAGCTCACTCAGATCCTGCAGCTGAATAACATCAAAAGTGTTACGGTGATCCGCATGGAGGTTCCCTGCTGCGGCGGGATTGTCCATTATGTGAAAACAGCGCTGGCGAACAGCGGACAGCTGATCCCCTGGAGGATAATCACAATCGGAACCGACGGAACAATAATCGAAGATTAACACATATCAGCAATTCTTTCAGGTATCGCTTTACATACCTGGGAATTGCTGATATTATTTATAAGTAAAACGGCTGGAGAATACAGGAGGATATAATGAATAAAGCAATCACTAATATTGGCGCAAAGGCGGCGCTTTTGGGAGCTACCCTGATCTGGGGGGCCTCTTTTTTAATCGTAAAGAATTCCATGGATGTAATGAAGCCCCATATGCTTCTGGCGTTTCGTTTCACGATCGGCTGCCTGTTGTTAAGCGTCATATTTTATAAAAAGCTGAAACAGATTAACAGGGAATATCTGATAAAAAGCGGGCTTCTGGGTATTTTTCTGTTTGCTGCCTACAGCCTTCAGACTATAGGAATTACCGACACGACACCGGGGAAGAATGCTTTTCTGACCACCATTTATTGTGTCCTGGTACCGTTTATATTCTGGGCTACGGACCGGAAAAGACCGGATGTATATAATATATCGGCTGCCCTGCTTACGGTTCTCGGCGTTGGGCTTGTATCCTTGAACGGGGATCTGACCATCCGGATGGGGGATGCCTTTACCCTGGCAGGCGGTGTATTATTCGCCTTACATATTGTAGCCTTATCAAAGTTCAGCAAGGATAAGGACCCCATATTGCTCACCATCCTCCAATTTGCATATGCTGCCGTATTTTCCTGGATCATTGCTTTGGTATTCGAGGATTTCCCGGCTGTCTGGAGCACGGAAACGGTGCTTGGACTGTTATATCTTGCTATTTTTGCTACTGCCGTGGCATTATTGCTGCAGAATATCGGTCAGAAATATACCAAGCCGGCACCCGCGGCGATTATCCTGAGCCTGGAGTCCGTATTCGGAATTCTATTCTCCGTCGTGTTCTATCAGGAGCAATTGACCGTCCGGCTGGCAGTGGGCTTTATATTGATTTTCATTGCAGTTATCATCTCCGAGACGAAGCTCGGTTTTATTACGAAACGTAAGGCATTGACACTTCCCTTAAAGGATTCATGATATAATGAAAGCGGAATGAGGAATTATAAGCTTGCTTATGAATTCCGATTGGAGCAAGAGATCATGAACAAGCCCTTTGTTCATGATATAATAATAATTAAATTTGAAAAATCATAAAAATTATATTGACAAATAGGTTATTAAGTTATAATATTTATACAATTCATTAACATATTAATTATGTATGTATAGTATGTTATAGATGCGAAAAGGTAAATAATATTAAAATGGAGGATTATTCTATGGCAAGTGAAAAGAAATTACGTTTTGAGACCTTACAGCTCCATGCTGGACAGGAACAACCGGACAGTGCGACCGATGCGCGTGCGGTACCTATTTATCAGACATCATCGTATGTATTTAAGAACTCAGCTCAAGCCGCAGGAAGATTTAACCTGAGTGAAACCGGTAATATCTATTCCAGAATTATGAATCCGACCTCTGATGTATTTGAACAGAGAATAGCAGCCCTGGAGGGAGGAATAGCAGCCCTTGCACTCTCATCCGGATCGGCGGCGGTTACATATGCGATTTTGAATATCGCCCATTCCGGGGATCATATCGTATCTGCCCAGACCATCTATGGCGGCACCTACAATTTATTTGCACATACGCTTAAGGACTTCGGAATCACCACGACCTTCGTGGACTCGGATGACTTGTCAAATTTTGAAAAGGCAATCAAACCGAATACAAAGGCGATCTTTATTGAGAGCTTAGGCAACCCGAATTCCAACATCGTAGATATTGAGAAGCTTGCCGGCATCGCTCATGCCAGCAAAATCCCGCTGATCATTGACAATACCTTTGCGACGCCTTATCTGCTTCGTCCGATTGAATACGGCGCAGACATTGTTGTCCATTCCGCAACCAAATTCATCGGCGGCCATGGTACCACAATCGGCGGCGTTATTGTAGACAGCGGCAAATTCGACTGGGAAGGCTCCGGTAAGTTCCCGTCACTGACGGAGCCCAACGACAGCTATCACGGCGTTCAATTCACAAAGGCGGTAGGCGCTCTGGCATATATCATAAAAGCACGGGTAACCCTGCTCCGGGATACGGGATCTACCCTGAGCCCCTTCCATTCCTTCCTGTTCCTCCAGGGGCTTGAGACCTTGTCCCTGCGTGTGGAGAGACATGTCTATAATACCTTAAAGACCGTGGAATATTTAAAAAACCATCCCAAGGTGGAGAAAGTAAATCATCCGTCCCTGCCTGATAATCCGTACCATGACTTATATAACAGGTATTTTCCTGACGGCGGAAGCTCAATCTTTACATTTGAGATCAAGGGCGGGGCAGAAGAGGCAAAGGCATTTATTGATAAGCTTCAGATTTTCTCCTTGCTGGCCAATGTTGCGGATGTCAAGTCCCTGGTAATCCATCCGGCAAGCACCACGCATTCCCAGATGAATGAAGAAGAGCTGGCAGCCTCCGGTATAAAGCCGAATACCGTTCGTCTGTCCATTGGAACGGAGCATATTGATGATATTATCGATGACCTGACACAAGCCTTTGAAGTATAAGAAGTATAGAAATCTAAGAAGCATAAGAATTATAGAAATATAATTCAAAGCATAAGAATATGGAGATATTATAGGAAGAACCGGCAAAGCTAGCCATAGCTGACACATTGGAGCATACCATATTAGTGTCAGGGTGACTTTGCCGGTTCTTTTTCCTTATGCCTTTCGTCTTGAAGTAAGGTGCATCGCATGATAATAATCCTTCTGATGCACATACAGATAATATTGGGTGGTGTCATTATTATGCAGGCCTGAGGAGCCGGTTCTTTTGCGGGAAGGATTCAAAGATATTAACCGATAATCATATTGAATCCCTGCATCTGCCAAAGAGTCGCGTAAATCAGAGAATTCTTTCATGGATAACCCATTGTATATCTCTATCCTGTTCCAAAACATCATACGTATCGCCTCTTTTCATTAATATATCGAAAGCGTTCTCTGTATCTTATAGGTTAATTATAAAACCGGATACGGGTAAATTCAAATTAAGGTTTCATTAGATTTTATCATTTTGGTAACATATAATAATATTAATCGGGTATAAGCGAATGGGATGGTCTTATGCATTATGTATGCGGTTCTAAGGTTGGAAAGAAGCAGGGAAGCAATGAGGAAAGCCGGTATTATGTTCAGTTAAGCACATTTCGTAACTATAACAGTGCACATGAATATCAGCTGGAGCTGTTCTGCCAGGGATATTATGCGGATGTGGTCCGAAGAGGGGAATGCTACAGTATTCTGTCAAGGGAGTTCCATAACCTGGACGATGCCGTCAGGCATGAAGTACAGCTTCGCCGGGCAGGATTTCATACTTCACTTCTCAAGTCATAAAAGCAAGTTGTTTAAATTTGATTTTATTGAAGCTTATTTACAGTATAAATTGACATGTTATTCAGCAAATGTTATAATTGTATACGGTAATAGTTGGTGTTATTTATTGATTATTACTAAAAACAGTAATGATGTGAGGTAGCATGTCCATGAATGAAAAAAAGATATTCAAACGGTTTATGTTAAGATACCTTATGGCAGGCTTTCTTGTATTAGCCGGAAGCATACCATTTATTCTTATGGCATATAAACACATACGTGACTACACGATATCGGATAATATTGCCAATCTTAAATCCGGCATTACGGAAATCGAAAATAATATACAAAAAATGAATATGATATCTCTCATGATCAGTGAAGAACCGAATCTGCGTTCCCTGAAACAGATTGCAGGCGATATTACTACAGATAAGGTCTTAAATATGAAATATCTGGCCGACCAGATGTTTGATCTAAAATGCATCTATGATTTTTCACTGATGTTTTTTGTGATGTTCTATAATAACGATGCATTTGTATCGACGGACCAGGTAAGTGACAGCTTTTCCAAATATTACGGAAGATTTTTTGAAGCAGACAAAATGACAGGGGATGAATTTAAAAAAGTAATATTTGATAAACAGAGAAAAACTCCGTTTATCTATGTTGAACAGTTAAAATATTATATAACAAACAGAGAAATGATCACAAAAAATGCTGTTCTATATGTTGAACCCATCGAATTGGACATAACGGTTTCTACAAATAAGGCTGTCATGGTTTTTATTTTGGATGAAAAAAAGCTGGTAGAAACCCTGCTCAGCACAGAAAGTATAAAGAACGGATTGACCCGCATCACGGACGGCTCAGGCAATGTCATCGTAAATTACGGTAATAGTGCGGATACTCCGGATGATATTAAGAACAAGGCTTATATTAAGAACGGAAACGAAACCTTAAAACTGTTGACCTATGATAATATTAAGAAGGATCTGACAATAACGGTGGGGTTTCCCATGTCACTGATAAATCAGCAGATGAAAGATATTATACGGCTCCTTTTTATCTATCTGAGCATAGGAATTATATTTGCCCTCGTGTTAACGGTAGTGTTCTCCGTACACTGGTATGCTCCCTACGGTACCATGCTAAAAGAGGTTGCCAGGTTTGGAACGGGGAATACCAAGAGAAAAAATGAATTTGATTTTATCAGGGAATCCATATTGAACCTGGTATCCGCAAAGGATGAGCTGGAAACAAAGATACTTCTTGCCAATACGCAAAAGCAGGCCATCATGCTGGAGAACATCTTTATAAAAGGCTTCTATAAAAAAGAAGAAGAGGCGGTTTTCCTTCATAACTTTCCTCAGGTAAAAAACGGGTATTATGTAGCTTATCTTCAAATTCAGTCTGAAGAAGACACGGACAAGAACCAATCGGCGCTGGTAACGGCCATCGGATTATTGGAAGAAGAGTTTGATGAAGGTCTTATTCATGTACATACTATGCTTGATACTGAGATATTATTATTACCGGCGAAAGAGGAATTAAGCAAAGAAGCGTTGCTGAATATTCTCAAAGTCATGAAAGATACCATTATACAGCAATTTCCCGTTATATGCCGTGTCGGACTCAGTCAAAGGGAGAACGAAATCAGCAATATCAATGTTGCATATGCCCACGCAAGGCAAACGGTACATGCGTATAAGAATACGAAAGACAGCTTTGCAGAATATTATCAGTACATCAACGACCGTGAGATCGGATGCTTTGATATGAGCTTCTTAAATAAGCTGTATGAATTAATACTCTGCAGCGGCAAAAAAGAGATATGTCACATGTTTGAAGAGGTCCGGCAGGAGTGCATGCGCCATAAAGAACGGTATGAGTTCCATAAGGCGGAAGTATACCATGCCATCAGCTTTATCATATATACGGCATATCAGCAGCTTTCCTTCATACCGAAGGAAGATGTCAAGCTGAAGGAATTCCAGCAAAACCATTCATTGGTCCAATGCCTGAATATCCTGGAGCAGGCCGCCCTTGAGCTCTGCGGCAGGATCGATGAGAATAAGCGAAGCAGGAATGTGGAGTTAAAGAATAAAATTATTAAATACCTGGAGAATAATTACCGGAGAGTGGAGCTGACTGCGGATATAGTCAGCAGGGAAGTGGGAATATCCGAGAAGTATCTGTCTACCTTCGTAAAGGAGAGCACCGGCAAGACCTTCTCCCTTTACCTGGATGAATTAAGAATCGGCTATTCAAAGGACTGTCTTGAGAATACCAATTGGAGCAATGACAGGATCGCCGAGGAATCCGGCTTCGGAGCGGTTAACAGCTTCTACCGGGTGTTTAAGAAGTATGTCGGTATTTCACCCAATGTTTATAAGAAAAGCAGACAGGGCATCCATATTTAATAATAAAGACTCATGGGCATCAGACTTATGGGTCTTTTAACATTTTAAGATACTTTTTTGAAAATGGGATACTTGATTCCAACTATTTAGCAGGCTTCATTGATAATGAGTGTATATTTTCGGGCTTATTTCTTTTATGATAGGGCTGCGATTGGATGTATGAAATCTATCGTAATATAACTTATGGAGGTTGTAGAATGAAGGTAACAATGAAAAAAGCAGCAGCTTTATTCCTGGCGGCTATGATGGTGCTGATGTCCTTTGCTGCATGCGGAAAAAAAGAAAGCAGCGAAGGCAATGAAGGAAACGAAAGCCCCGGCACGGAAAACACAAGTCCCACAAAGGGTGAGGATAACAATGCTTCTGCGGAAAAAGAGACCATAACCATTGCATTGCAGACCTACAGTTCCATCACGGATTATGACGATAATTATCTGACGAAAAAGCTGGAAGAGGAGCTGGGAATCAACATTGAGTTCCATCTGTTGTCCGCGGATGCGGAAGAGGTCAAAACACAGCTTGCCCTATTGTTCTCCTCGGGTAAAAACCTGCCCGATGTCATCTGCACCGGTTCCATGTCTGCCCAATCAATATTGGAATACGGCAATCAGGAGGTGTTTGTCCCTCTCAACGGCTGGATCAGCGATGCGGATAAGGCTCCTAACTTTAATGCAATTAAATCGGAGGAAGATAAGGCTTCTATGATGAAAGCGGCTGCCAGTGCGGATGGTAACATCTATGGGCTTCCGAACTGTGAACCGCAGACCTGGAATCTGACCCCGTTCCGGTTGTATATCAACGAGGTCTGGCTGGATAAATCAGACCTGACCATGCCTGCAACAACAGAGGAATATTATGAAGTACTGAAGGCATTTGCAACCCGGGATCCCAACGGGAACGGAGTAAGGGATGAAATCGCGGCCTATGGTATCTCAGCGGGTACCTATGGCGAGAATATAACAATTCCTCTCATGAACTCTTTTATTTATTATCCTGCAGCCACAATCAGCAATGCAACACTGACCTTAAGTGATGACGGTAAGACGGTTATTGCGCCTTTCATCCGGGAAGAGTGGAAGGAAGGACTTGCATATCTGAATCAATTATGCAGTGAAGGGCTGCTTCCGGCCTCCGTATTCACGGATGACAGAACACAGTTTATGGCGGTTTTAAACAATGAGGACGCTAATCTGGTAGGTTCCCTCAGTACGGGTTCCCTATCCAGGTGGAACAATTATGATACCAATGCAAACGGTCAGGAATTTGTTATGCTGCCGCCTCTGAAAGGACCCGGGGGAATAGCATATTCACCCTACCTGCAGTATAACCCTGTTCCCATGTGGTTTATAACCTCAAGCTGCGAGAATCCGGAATTGGCCTTAAAGCTGGGGGATTTATTCTATCGGAACGATTACTCCAATATAGCAAGATACGGGGAAGAAGGGGTCGATTGGACCACGGATGAGAGCATTACCTCCCAGCCTCAATATTCCAATGCTTACATCGAGGCTGGATTGTACGATAAGGTTTCCCTGGTGATACTGAAGGATATCTGGGGTGAAAACAACAATAAGTTCTGGAGAAATATCAATCCGAGATATGCCAGCGTGGATGACGGAAATACATGGGCAAATTCCGCGCCATATGATCCAGGTGTGAAATCCTCCAAGTTTTATGCGGACAATTATGCTTATAATTATGCTGCCCATCCGGAGTTTTTACTGCCTTCTTTATCCTATACGGGGGAAGAAGCCGAGGAGCAGGCAGAGGCCATTGTTAACATATCCTCTTATGTAAGCCAGAGCATGGCACAGTTTATCACCGGTGCGAGGCCGTTAAGCGAATGGGATGCTTATGTGAAGGATATTGAGAACATGGGGTTATCTGTCTGGCTGGAGAATGCCCAGGCGGCATTTGAAAGGGAATAAGGATAATTAAATAAAGATGTATATGGTGGGCTGTTGCAAGGCTGCTGATATCTGCGACAGCCCATATTCTATATCAATAATTTCCGAAAGGTTGGTGTGCAGGATGGATAAAAATACAAAACTGAAAGCAGCCGTCCATAGGGCGGATTTAAAGAAGAGGATACTTGCCAGATGGCAGCTGTATATTCTTCTAGTGATACCAATTATTTATATCGTTATATTTGCCTATGTACCTATGACAGGCTTGCTTCTGGCCTTTAAGGATTACAGCGTCAGAAAGGGTATATTTCAAAGTGAATGGGTGGGATTGGAAAACTTTATTAAGTTCTTTAACTCATACAAGTTTTGGCAGGTTTTAAAAAATACATTGACCATTTCATTTTACAGCCTGCTGGCATCCTTTCCGATTCCCTTGTTTTTTGCCCTGGTCCTGAATGCATTTCCATTAAAAAAATATACCAGGACGATACAAACGGTAACCTATATACCTCATTTTATATCAACGGTTATTATGGTGGGATTGATTACACAGCTGCTGAGTTACCGGACCGGGATCTACGGAACCCTTTATACCTTATTCACAGGAGGCACCGCGCCTAATATTCTTGCCAGCGGACTGTTGTTTAAGCATATCTATGTGTGGTCCGGCATATGGCAGAATACCGGATACAATGCAATTATCTATATTGCCGCTCTGACGAATATCGATCCCTCCCTGCATGAAGCAGCCATGATTGACGGTGCGACCAGGCTGCAAAGGATCCGTTATATTGATTTTCCGGGCATTCTTCCCACAGCAACCATATTACTTATATTAGCTACGGGAAACATAATGAATCTGGGTTATGAAAAGGTATTGCTTATGCAGAATGATCTGAATATAAACTACAGTGAGATAATATCGACTTATGTATATAAAGTGGGGCTGGCAAGCGGCATCACAGATTTCTCCCTGTCGACAGCCATAAGCCTGTTCAATTCGGTAATTAATTTCACGCTTTTGTTCAGGGTTAACTGGATTGCCAAGAGAATCAACGGTTCCGGTATTTTCTAAGCTCTAAGCGTGAAGGAATCAGAAGGCGGGGCGGAAGGCTTTCATAAGATTGGAGAATATTAATATGAATAATATGTATCAAGGTATTGTTAAGTTTCATCATTATAATTATAAGGATAAGATTTTTTATACCGTATCCGGCTTTGTACTGACAGTCTTCTTTTTGATGGTACTGTATCCTTGTATCTTTGTTGTCTCGGCTTCCTTTTCATCCGGAGCCGCAGTCCAGTCCGGCAAGGTGGTCCTGCTGCCGGTGGATTTTAACCTGAGCGGTTATGAAGCGGTATTTAAAACGGCAAGTGTATGGAGGGGCTTTCTGAATTCCTTGTTCTATACCGTTGCGGGTACAGGCATAAACATCATGATAACCATGATAGCGGCCTATGCCTTGTCCAGACAGGATCTGGCGGGAAGGAACGGGATCATGCTGTTCTTTAGTTTCACGATGTTTTTTAACGGCGGTATTATAACGAACTATTTATTAATGGATAAGCTGGGGCTGATCAATACCAGATGGGCCCTGCTGCTTCCCGGAGCGCTCAGTGTATACAATATGATCATTGCCAGGACCTTCATACAGAATAATGTTCCCGCAGAGCTGCTGGAAGCCTCGCAGATCGACGGCTGCAGCGACATACGGTATTTTACGGATGTGGTGCTTCCCCTGTCCAAGGCTGTGGTAGCCGTTATGGTCTTATTCTACGGAGTCGCACACTGGAATACATATTTCAATGCCATGATCTATCTGTTCGACAGGGATCTGGTACCTCTAACGATAATCCTCAAGGAAATATTAATCGCCGGACAGATCGATCCTTCCACGGTCCAGGATCCCGAGCTGCAGGAGAAGATAGCCCAGATAGCCGGAGTTATAAAATATGCTCTCATCGTTGTAAGCATGATACCAGTGCTGCTGATCTATCCGTTCATCCAGAAATACTTTGTCAAGGGAGTCACCATAGGTGCCATCAAAGGGTAGCGC
>JAFADH010000141.1 GCA_023424995.1 Bacillota bacterium
AAGATCGCTCCCATACAGTGCTGGCCATTGCGGTTTCTGCGCCAATGCTCCACTCCGTAGCGGATACCCTCTAATTGAATTGCTTGAGAAAGATAAATCAATGCCTCAAAATTCTTAGGGAATTTAAAGTACTGGGATATATAATAATTGATATACTCATTTCCGCTTAAGCTCTTTTGATGCCCCTCCATTACATAGGAAAAGATATTGCGGTCCTCCGGACGGGTAAAGGCTTCAATTGTCTTCATACAGGGAAAGGATTGAAGCCCGAATTCCGAATTGAACCTTGGAAATGTACTTCTGAAATAGGTAAAGGGTTTTTTGCCATGCCATACATTCCAATCATGGGTGTCCCCAATGCTCATATTCTCTACGTCACGCATACTCCCGGCGGAGGACGGCGAGCTGGGCCAGTAGAAGATATGGGGTGCTTCCCTGCTAACAATTTCTTTCATATCAACTTCAAACTGTCTGATATACATTTCCTTATATTTTGGTTCCATGGAATCCCATACCATCAGCTCAGTTTCATTGTTCCCGCAAAGAATAGCAATACAGGGATGATTGCGTACTCTGTGTGTAATCTGAAGGACCTCTTTGAGCATAGTTTCTTTTTCTTCGCCCTCCCAGATATTAACGTTATTCGCAAACATAAAATCCTGCCAAACCATAATTCCCTGCTCATCACAGTAATTTAAAAAGGCCTCTGCCGGATATACTCCGCCGCCCCAGATCCGAATCATATTAAAATTCGCCTTGATGCAGCTATCGATTACCCTCCTGGACTTTTCAAAGCTCATTCGTCCTAAAAGGCTGTCCTCCGGAATATAATTCCCGCCCTTTGCAAATACTTCCACATCATTAATCTTAAAATGGAATTTCTGCCCGAAGAAATCCTTATCCTGGCAGACAGTCAGTGTCCGCAGACCGATGCGTCTGCTGAGGGTATGTATTACCTTGCCGTCTGATACTGCTTCGGCTTTCACGGTATACAGAGGCTGCCCGCCGTAATTGATACACCACCACAATTCAGGATGTTCGATCTCAAATACCGCATTGCCGTCAACGGCGGCTTTAGTAAAAAGCAGCTGGCCGTCCGGTGCATAGCAGGAGAATATGATCTCTACCCCCTCCCCGTATGCTTCCCAGACAGCATCGCAGGACAATTCCACTTTGTTAAACAGGTGCTTCTGTCTGACGTTGATATCGGTGATGCGCGCAGCATTAAAGCCCCTTAAGTATACCGGCTTATTGATACCCATATCCGCCAGTGCGGGACCCCAGTCCCAGCCAAACATATAATGGGCTTTTCTCATCTGCATCTTTGCCTCGAATAAATGCCGGTCAAGATCCATATAGGGATATTTCTTTTTTATGATCTCTATCTGTTTGTACGGCGAGGTAAAGGAAATCAGTATCTCATTCTCCCCCTCCGTTAAAACGTCCTTTACATCAACTTCAAAGACCATATGCATATTGTTGCAGTGCATGACCTTCTTCCCGTTGATAAAAACATCTGCAATGGTATCAAGTCCTTCACATACCAGATAGACCTTATCCTGGCCAAGCAGGTCCTGTTCTGCATGAAACTGCCTTCTATACTCATAGTCTTTCTCGGAAATTATTCGTGAACGTTCTTCATTATCACGATAAAAAGGATCCTCTATTACGCCTGCTTCCAATAAATTTTGATAAACGCTTCCCGGTGTGCTTACCGCAACTCTTATATTATCTTCAACGCACGTTAATTCCCATATACCATCAAGTACTAATTCTTTCATAGATACGTTTCCCTTCCTTTCGTATGCCTACCAACAGTGATGCCAAGGATCACATAGTAGTATATGTCCATGATTAGATGAGTATAGCATAAGGGGCAAGCGTGTCTGAATGGAGATTTTTTATGTTTTTGTGTATATTTTTCGGGTCTATATAGTCAATCAGTTAAATTATCTTGTTGACATTGACTCACAGTCAAGTGATACAATATGTTTAATACATTTAATATTAGGAATTACAGGTGGATTTATGGGTTTAATAAAAATAACAGATTTAACAAGCAAACTGGGAATATCCTCTCGCAGTCTGCGTTATTACGAGCAGATGAATCTGATAAAAAGTGTCCGTCCGAGCAATGAGAAATACCGTTATTATGACATCGAAAATATAGCCCTGTCGCATTTTTGCATCACCGTTTGGACATTTCAAACCATGTTTTACAATTCAAACAACGATAGCTGCTGTTCTTTGAATTCAAACGTCTGTAAATAGGCAAATACATCCTCCGGATTCCATATAATCCCATGATGTTCGCATTTCTCTCTGAAAACAGTCATCAAGTGGTTATTATTCGGGCTGTTACACACATATGCATTTCCAAATGTACGGATATATTTGTGCTTTATGCCGGGGAAATGACGATCAAGTTGGGCATAAAAATATTCCCTGTCGCCCTCCCGCAAGGTTACGCCAAAACCAAAGCAAATAATCCCGTGCACCTTTGCCTGAATGCAGTAGTCAAGCAGTCCAAGCAGATTTTCCTCCGTGTCGTTGATAAAAGGTAGGACGGGACTAAGCCACACAACAGTTGGAATCCCCTCAACTCTCATAGCTTCCAATACATGGAACCGCTCCAATGTCGTG
Organism: Bacillota bacterium; assembly: GCA_023424995.1. GTDB lineage: Bacteria > Bacillota > Clostridia > Lachnospirales > Lachnospiraceae > Mobilitalea. The sequence continues at coordinate 2,644 of JAFADH010000141.1, forward strand.
GATACGTTTGGTTCCAGCTTCCGGCATAAGTCCTCGTCACAAGTGGTCAGAGTCATCTGCACCACGCATTTTGTCTTTGCATTAATGGCTTTCAGTAAATCCAAATCTCGTAAAATTCGGGAGGATTTTGTTTGAATCGCCACTCCAAAACCGTAGCGTTCAATCAGAGCAAGGCATTTACGGGTGATTTGCAGCTCTTCTTCAAGTGGGATATACGGATCGCACATTGCCCCTGTGCTAATCATGCAGCGTTTTCTTTTCCGGCATAGCTGTTCTTCCAAAATCAGTGGTGCGTTGCGCTTAACCTCTATATCCTCAAAATCATGGTTGATTTGATAACAGGTGCTGCGGCTGTCACAGTAAATGCAGCCGTGAGAACAACCCCGATATAGG
>JAFADH010000186.1 GCA_023424995.1 Bacillota bacterium
AAAAATATAACAATAGAATCGCAAATAATGCAATGTCAATTAAGAAAAAACGCAATTATAGCATAGTTTTTGTAGAATACACTTGGTACAATTGTCTCATCAAATGAATTGTGGTTGAAATTATTTAAGAATAAGAAAGCACCGGACATTTTAATCATTATTCCAGACAAACAGGAGGAAAGTACATGAGAGGTAAAAAGGATGCAAAAGCAAACAATCATGTCCATAAAATATCAAGAAGATCCTACATAAAAAATAATTATCAATTATATCTGATGCTGATTCTTCCGTTATTATATCTGCTGTTGTTTAAATATAAGCCGATGCTGGGGGCGGTAGCGGCATTCAAAAAGTTTAATATTTTTGTAGGGATCATGGACAGTGACTGGGTCGGCCTTGCGCATTTTGAAGAAGCATTTTCTTCCGCCGCATTTTGGCTGTCGTTAAAAAATACTCTGGTTTTAAACCTGGGCGATATTATTCTCGGTTTCCCGGTCCCTATTATCTTAGCGCTGTTTCTTTATGAATTAAATAATAAATATATTAAGAAAGCTACCCAATTGATTTTGTATCTGCCCAACTTTTTATCCTGGGTTATCATTGCCGGGATAATAAGCCAGGTATGTGCGAACAATGGATTGCTTAACAGGACAATCACGGCTCTTGGAGGAACAAGCATTGATTTTCTTACCACTCCGTCTATCTGGCGGATTGTCTACTGGATAACCGGCATATGGCAGGGAGCAGGCTACGGGTTAATTATTTATCTTGCGGCACTTACCGGTACGGATCCCAATTTAAGTGAAGCAGCCTATATCGACGGGGCGGGAAGAATGAAACGGATTTTGTTTATCACAATACCCCAGATTAAGGGAACCATTACGGTAATGCTGATCATGGCACTTGGAAAGGTGATTTCCATTGGTTTTGAACGTCCGTTTATGATGGGCAATACACTTGTGAAAAATGCTTCGGAGGTTATCAGTACCTATGTTTACAGCGTCGGCCTGCAGGCAGGGAGGTTTGATTTTGCAACCGCAATCGGTCTGTTCCAGTCCGTAATCGGTGTAATCCTCATTCTGGTAGTAAATGCTTTGGCCAAGAAATTCGGAGAGGAGGGGATCATATAATGAGCGAAATAAAAAGTAAGTCGGCAATGTTTTTTCAAATCGCGGTAGGTGCTGTCTTCATTATGATATCTGTAATTACGATAATTCCGATTTTACGTGTAATATCCATATCCCTTAGTTCAAAAACGGCAATTTTGTCAGGTCAGGTATGGATCTTCCCGGTTCAATTTACTGCGGAAGCATATCAGAGGGCCTTCGGGAACAGTAATTTTACCAATTCGTTCATATATTCCATCTTCATAACGGCAGCTTATACGTGCATCTGCATGATAATGACGATTCTGGCGGCGTATCCGCTTTCCAAGCCGGGCTTAAAGGGAAAAAAAATTATAATGACATTGTTTGTTCTTACCATGTACTTTGATCCCGGAACGATCCCGAATTATCTGAATGTGAAAAGCTTCGGATTTATTGACACCGTATGGGCGCTGCTGATTCCCGGAGCCCTAAGTACATATAATCTGATCATAATGCGCTCCTTCTTCATAGGAATAGATCGATCGCTTTATGAATCGGCGTACATGGACGGCTGCACCGAGTTCAAGGCTCTATTAAAGATTGCATTGCCGCTGGCGGTTCCGGCAGTAGCTACGTTAAGCCTTTTTTATGCGGTAAGCCGCTGGAACGGAGTCAGTGATGTATTGTACTACATCAATAGAACGGGCTTATATACGGTACAGATGATGCTGAAGCAAATGATCGATTCGGTAAGGATTTCGCTGCAGGAGGGGACAAGCTCCCAGCTTATCGCTGATAATATTAAAGCCGCGAGCATCGTTATCTCCATGACGCCCATGCTGATTGCTTATCCGTTTATCCAGAGGTACTTTACCAAGGGCATTATGCTGGGAGCCGTAAAAGGCTGAGAAAGCGATAACACCGTATTCTAATCATAATAAATTATGATTTTAATAATAAAATAAGGAGGATCAATTATGAAAAGAAAATTAACTGTAACATGTGCGCTATTGCTGGCAGCTGCTATGACGTTCACTGCATGCGGATCAAAACCATCCGATGAATCAGATGATGTAAAAGCAACACCTACAGGCGCGGCAGATTCAACATCTGAATCCGGTAAGGATTCTGCAGGTGCGGCAGATAATGGCAAGACACAGGAAATCAGTGTAATGGTATGGGACCGGGGCAATGCCGCTCCGAATACCACAAGTGAAAAGAATGCTCTTACGGAGTGGATTCAGGAGCAGGTTTTAACGGCTTGTAATGTGAAGGTCAATTATGTGGCGGTACCCAGATCGGGCTCGGATGATAAGCTTAACATTATGATGGCCGGCGGTACCGCTCCTGATATCATATTTACCTATGATCAGAGTATCTATGGCAATTATGCATCGAATAACGGCCTGGCTGATTTAACGGACGCCTATGCGGAATACGGTTCAACGATCAGCAGTACCATCGGTAACATTCAGCATATGGGCCAGTTTGACGGCAAGCAGTATGCGATTATGAGAAGAAGGGGCCTGCAGGTTCCCCGTCATGTTTCCTATATTAGAAAAGACTGGCTGGATGCACTTGATATGAAGGTTCCCACCACAAAAGAAGAATTATTTGCCTGCCTGCGTGCCTTTAAAGAGAAGAATCCGGGTAATGTTGAAAATGTAATACCGTGGGGAATGGGCGGTACGGTTGATACGGAGAAGTTCTATCTTAACTTTATCGGCTCCTATGTACCGGAATTGTCGGAGAAAGATGCATATATTTATTCGGAAAACCTAAAAATCTTTGCACCCGGGGCGGTTGACGGCCTGAAGCAGATGAATCAGCTCTATAGCGAAGGACTGATTGCCAAGGATTTTGCAACGGATGTTACAACAGATATCTATATGCAGAATGTAAGTGCGGGTAATGTCGGCTTTGCATTGGATGATACCACGAGGATATTTGACTATGTTCCTGCATTAAAGTCTCTTGTTCCTGATGCGGAATTTGTTGCTATCAACTGTTTTGATACTCCGGAGGGCGATTACTGCAATCCTACGGAGCCGTTATTTGGCATGTTTGTTATGGTACCTGCGAAAAGTGCCAATAAAGTGGATGCCGTCATGAAATACCTCAATTGGCTGGCAGATGCCGAAAACGCTGAAAACGTAGCCTTTACACCGGATCATACCCTTAGTGACACAGGCGTACCGATCGGCTTAACAGAGGATGAATTATTTGCCAAGGGATATCCGGGAACAGCCGCAGATTTAAACATTGTGAATGAACACTTTGCATATGTGGATAATAAAGAAGCTGTCGTATCAAGCTGGGTGAAGGGAAATGCATGGTCCAATACAGAATACTTTAACAACTTCTACGATGTTATAACAACGGATCAGTACCTGTATCCTACTTTCCCTGTTATATTAGAAGCAGAGGCTACCTATCTGGCAAATGTGAAAAAATTAGCCATAGAATATGTTTATAAATTGATCAGCTGTGATCCCGGTGAATTTGATGCTTTACAGAAGTCGGAATATGATAAGCTCGTTATAGCAGGACTGGATAAGATTTTTGAGGAAAGAGCAGCTTATTATGATGAAAATGTTGCAAAATAATAGTAGCTTTTCCTCATGAAAGGGTAAGCTGTATCGTAATAATTATAAAGCATAGGGCAGCAAAAACAGCTGCCCTTGCTTTATAATACCTTTTAAAATAATTAGAAAGAAGGAACCATATAATGGACAGGTATATTGGAAAAATAATTCGCTCTGCCGAAAAAAGGACAGCTGATTTTATTCGTAATCAAGTGAAGGATCCGGGCAGGAAAGATTATGGCGGGCTGAAAACTCCGATTCTTGAAGTAAAACCGACAGTATATGTGTTAACGACCGCCGTAGCGGTATATCTGAACAGGAGCAGTATTTACTATCATGATTCTGAGCTTTTTCATGCAATCAGCTGCGGGCTGGATTTCGTTGCCGTCTGCCAGCGGGAGGACGGGAGCTTCGATTTTCCGTCCTGCAATTTTAAATCGGCACCGGATACCGCATTTTGTTTTAAGAGACTGATAGCCGCCTACCGCCTTTTACTTAAATATGACACGGACAGTAAAGCCGGGGAATTGCAGGATAAATACTTTTCCATACTGTGTAAGGCCTTGGAGGCTATAAAAAACGGGGGCTTCCATACACCGAATCACCGCTGGGCGATTTGTGCCGCATTGATGCAGGGAGCTAACCTTTTGGCCGAAAAACCGGCAGCAAAGGAGTATCTTGCAAAGGCAAACGAATATCTTGCGGAGGGGATCGACGGCGATGAGGACGGACAATATGCAGAGCGTTCTACCGGCGGTTATAATGCCGTAGTTAATAATGCCATGATTAGCATGTATGAGGAGAGCAAAGAGGAAAAATACCTTGGCTACGCAGAGCGTAATCTTCATATGATGCTTACTTTTATCGATCCTGACGATACGATCTTTACACAGAATTCTACCAGACAGGACCAGGGTAAAACAGAATACATGGATAAGTACTTCTATCAATACCTTTATATGACCTGCTTACGGTTTCAACCGGTATTCGATGCGGCAGCCCACAAGATCATTAAGGACAATGCGGAGCGCGGAGATGAGGCGCCGGATTGCCTGCATATCCTGATGCTGAATGATGCCATGCTTGGTTACCGCTTTTTGGGCTATGGTTTTTTAGACAGCTATCGCAGGCTTTATCCGAAGTCCGGTGTCCTGAGAGTGAAAACACCCAAATTCGGATACACCCTTCAAAAAAATAACAGTAATTTTTTGTTTCTGAAGGCAGGCGAAACCTTGATTTATGTGAAGATCGGGGAAAGCTACTGTTCTGTCCGTAATTTTGTACCGCAGACCCTGGAACCCGGAGAACAGGAATATACCATGGCCTCAACGGTTCAAAGCTGGTATTACCTGCCGTTCCGCAATTATAACGGCACCAGTGACTGGTGGGAGATGGATCATTCCAAAAGAGAACTGCTCCATAACAGCGAGGTTGGAATCACCGTGACTGTAACCGAACTGGAGGACGGCCTGCAATTGAGAATAAAAGCGGAAGGCCTGGACCGGCTTCCCCTGCGGTTGAATGTTTGCGTTCCCACCGGAAGCATCCTGGAGAATGAACATTTCTATCTACAGGCTGAGAAAGGCTCCGGTATGATTTTGCGGGACGGATATATCAATCTGACCCATAAAAACAACCGTATTTTGATTGGGCCCGGCTATGGTACACATGAGTTCCCCGGGCATTATTCGGGAGAAGATAGGAATGACATGGGATATACGATATATTTTAATGATTACACACCGTACGAGAAGACGATAAATTTTAAAGTTTTAGATTAGATTTTATCATCAGGCATAAGCCTTCCGTGAAAAACTGCACAGGATTGTCATTCAAGATGCTTAAAGGAGAACATTGCTTTTGATCCTTTGTTAGCGCGGTACTTTGTAGGAGAAGTGCCGCAGTATTTATTAAAGGTACGGTTGAATTGAGAAAAGCTGGAGAAGCCGCAGTCCTGGGATATGCCGGTTATGCTCAGGTCCGTTGTCAGAAGCAGCTGCTGGGCATTGCGGATCCTTGTCATTTGAATATAATTATTTAAGGTAAAGCCGGTGATGTTTTTAAATTGATGGGACAGGTAATAGCTGCTGATGTAGAAATTCCTGCTCAGAAATTCCAGGGATAAATTCTCTCTGTAGTGCTCATGGATATAAGAGGTAATGGAATATACCTTGTTCGTGAGATTATCAACGGAGGAGTGGACGACATAGGCATTCTGATTCCGGAACATATAGAGCTTTGTCAGGAATTCGATGAATTTGTTATGGATAAGCAGGGTGTTGATACCGGTGTTATTGGATTTTGTCAGGCGGAAAATATCATTTAAAGCGGAAAAAACCTGTTCTTTATAGGTGCCGGTAAAACGGTATATGGGCACCGGATGATCAAAGATAGTAAACAGGGTCTTTAAATCCTCCTTTAATCCTGCCGCATCCATGGGAAATAAGAAGTTAATGATCAGTCTCTTCTTCGGACCGCCGTGGGGATATTGGGTTTTATGCAGTACGGAGGGCTTTATGGCAACGATATCCAGGAACTGCAGATCATAGATATCACCTTCGATCAGATGGTTCGCCGACTGGTCCAGGAGAATACAGAACTCATAAAACTGGTGAAAGTGCTGGAATTCCATATTGATGGTATAGGAGCGTTCATCATAATCAAAGAAATAATAAAAACCGTCTTCCGGTGTATTAATTTCCACCAGATGATGTTTTTCATAAAGGACCGTGTTCTCCAGCAGCATAATAATGACCTTCTTTCCCTTAGTATAGGATTATCATAATAGAAAAAAGCAAGAAATGCAATAAATAATGTAATATAAACAAAAAAAGCGTAGATTATGATGTGAAAAAAGCATATGATTAAACTATAGACTGGTTAAGATATTCTGTGACTTACCCCTGGAGTATATAATATGCAGATGGATTTGACCAAATATTGAAAGGGATATCTCTGATGACAATGGATAAGGCTGATATTATAAATGATAAGCTTAATAAATTAGTAAATAGTTTTCAAAAGGTGCTGTATGAGGATGACGATGTTTTTTTGACCAATATGAAAACAAATAATTTAGCGGGTGATGATATAAATAAATATCAATATTGGGAATGGCCTCAGGGGATAGGCTTATTTGGCCTGTGGAAGCTGTATGACAAGACGAAGGAGCAAAAATATCTGGATTTGCTTTTGAAGTACTATAATGAACGGATAGAGACAGGGCTTCCTTCCAAGAATGTCAACACCTGCGCTCCCATGCTCGCCCTGTCCTATATTGCGGAATATACCAATAACAGTACCTATCTTTCCCTGTGCGGTGAATGGGCCGAATGGATTATGAAAGAGCTTCCCAGGACAAAAGAAGGCGGGTTTCAGCATATCACCTCAGATACGGTGAATGAGCAGGAGCTATGGGATGATACTTTGGTAATGACGGTCCTGTTCCTTGCCAATTATGGCCGTATGGTCAAGAACGAAGAATTCATGGAGGAAGCGAAATATCAATTCCTGTTACATATAAAATACTTGACGGACAAAAAGACAGGACTCTGGTTCCATGGCTGGACTTTCTGTGACAACCATAATTTTTCGGAGGCTTTATGGGGGCGCGGCAATTGCTGGGTAACCATAGCGATTCCGGAGCTTCTTAATATGGTGCCCTGTGAAGGAAGTGTCAGAAGATTTTTAATAGAGGCACTGCAGCTGCAGGTATCTGCTTTAAAGGAGCTTCAGGAACCCTCGGGTATGTGGCATACTCTGATCGATGACCGTGATTCATATTTGGAAAGCAGCGCTTCCTGCGGTTTTTCCTATGGAATTCTAAGAGCGGTCCATCTGGGGTATCTTGATGAGGCTTATAAGGAATGTTCCTACAAATCACTGGATGCGATACTCAGCCGCATTACGGAGGAGGGTATCGTGAACCAGGTTTCCTATGGCACCGCCATGGGAAGAGGGGAAAAGCAATTCTATAAAAATATAGAGATAAAATCCATGCCGTACGGGCAGGCGCTGGCAATGCTTTTTTTGCTGGAAATAATGGAGGATTATTAGCATCACGGTTCTTACATAAGATCATAACGGAGATGCCGGTGACGACGATGCAGCAATTGGTATCTAAAGGTATCATATAATGCTGCAGGACTCCGTCAGAAATACAGTACATGGAAGCAGCATAATGAAAGAAAGGTAATTCAGCAGCAGGAGAGATAACGGCATAATATTTTATAAAACAGATTAAAAATATGGAACTTCATGAGGGTATGTATACTTGTTATTTCCAGTCTTTGATTGCAGATCGGATTTCTAGTATCATGACTTTCACGGAGTTCTTTGTTTATTTCCCGTGATTAGGAGGTTTTATCTTCTTTTTGCAGTATTGTTTAACTGGCCGGCGAAGAATTTTGTCGATAGTTTAATGAAAAAACAAATCATCCATAGTTTCTGCATAATATCAATAATTTTTTCATGTAGTTTATTGGGATATTTGGATATAATACTTAAAAATATTACTTTTTATTTGTTTTGTATGTATATATTGCACTAATATTATTGCATTCAACTATAGATTTCATCTTCCTGTTTTATTATTTTGGTGATTTACCCGGATAATAATTTACCGGATAACATCCGGTGAATCTATTATAAATATCGAAAAGGAGATAAATGTATGGGAAAGAGGTTTCAAAGAGTATTAAAATGTATCCTCATATGTCTTATCATCATTGCGATGATTGTTCCGGGCGGGTTAATTATTCCCCAAAAAACGGCATATTCAGGAACAGCAGGCACAACCGATACGCCTGTTCTGAGCAAGGCGGCCTATCGGTACATTGTGGAGGGCGAATCTTATGATTTCAATATTCTGAATAAGATTGCAAAGTCCTCCTATGTATGGAAGAGCAGTAATACAAAAATCGCGGAGGTAAACAAGCTTGGCCTGGTTACTGCAAAATCACCGGGAACGGCAACGATCAGCTGCGACATCAAGGCCGGAAATAAGACCTACCGGCTGAAGGCGGAGGTATACGTGAAAAAAACCGCGAAAGCGACGGCCGGTAAAGTGAATATAATAAATAAGACCGATTCGCTGGTGATCGGGGATACATACAATCTTAATAAATCCTATGAGCCGGACACAGCCAAGGATTACATCAACTGGACCTCCGGCAACAATAATATCGCCACGGTCGATAAAAGAGGCTTTGTGAAAGGCATTAAGGCAGGTGTAGTGACGATTACTGCGGAGACCTTATACGGCAAAGTGAAAGATAGTGTTAAGATCACTGTTTCGTCAGAGGCTGTGGCAGACAGCCGGCCTGATCCCTTAATTCCGTCAAAGGTAACGGCAGCCTTCGGCTCGCCGTATGTGGACGGTAACGTAGATCCGGTATGGAGCAAGGCGGCGGTGATTGTACCCAAGGTGTACGGCAGGGATGTGGATGTAACTGCAAAGTACCGTCTCATGTGGGATGACAATGCACTTTATGTGCTGGCTGAAATCAAGGACAGCATTCTTGACAAATCCAGCGGCAATTCCTATGAACAGGATTCCCTGGAGCTGTTCATGGATGAGCTGTATGACAGGGCAAGCTCCTATCAGGCCGATGACGTGCATTACAGGGTGAACTTTGATAATATGAGGACCTATGATGCGGGAGACCGTACCCGGTTTTATTCAAAGACGGTGAAGACAGAGGACGGGTATATGGTTGAAGCGTGCATCACCTGGGGCGGCTCGGTCACGCCTGCAAACGGTCTGGAGCTGGGCTTTGATGTCCAGATCAATGCGGCAGCCAACGGAGTCCGGGATACGACAATCACCATATTCGATACAACAGGGAATGCATACCAGAACCCCAGCCTGTTCGGCAAGCTGGTGCTGGAGGGCAAAGGAGAGGAAGCGGTATCCGGGACAAATCCTTACCGGCTGTTAACCTATATCGAAAGCGTAAAGGCGATGTATATGGAGGTCTATGCCAACAAGGAGGTTATCACGGAACCGCTGGCCCATGCGGAAGAGACAGCCGATGATCCGGCTTCGACGCAGGAGCAGATCGATGCGGCATTAACGGCATTAATGGAGGCGGTTGACAGCCTTTACGATGACAGCGGCTTTACCAAGCCGGGCTCATTGCCTCTGGTATCGGAAATGCCCGATATATTTACGATGCTGAACGGCACAAGGGTGACCACTCCGGAACAATGGGAGGAACGTAAGCAGGAGATCGCCGAATTATACCAGTACTATATGTACGGTACGGTTCCGGATGCCACAGGTGAGGTTGTGACCTATGATACCGTTGTATCCTATACCACGCCGCCGGGCTGGTATTTTGACGGTGCCGGCTGGAAGTACGGCTCCCGTGAGGTGACGGCCGCACCCAACCAGAAGTTTATAAAAATTACGGTTAGCAGGGAAGGCAGGACGATTGATTTCGTAGCGGCGGCATCCTTCCCGGCGGCGAAAAAGACGGACGGAACAGTAGCGGGAATAGCGCCCCCGGTACATGCAGGCGGATATCCTGTACTGATCGAGATCGGTTCCCTGGGAGATGCCCAGAAGAATTACCTGAATGACCATGGATATGCCGTCATTGAATTCAGTAACAATGAGATTGCGGCGGATGATTTAAGCCGTACCGGAGATTTCTATACCTTATATCCCTATGGGGAGTCCTACAAGGAACAGACGGGTGTACTGCTGGCCTGGGCCTGGGGCGTAAGCAAGATCATCGATGTGCTCGAAAAGGATGCGGCAGAGGCCGGCTTATTGGGTATCAGCCCTGTGAACACCATGGTCAACGGTGTGTCGCGTAACGGCAAGTCGGCAGCGGTGGCAGGAGCCTTCGATTCCCGTATCCGGATCACGGTACCTTCCTCCTCGGGAGCGGGAGGACTTGCGAATTTCCGGTATTCAAGCTCGGGAAGGACCTATGACTACTCTTCACTGGAATTAAGTGAATTTATTGACTTTATGGGAGAAGCGGCCGGTACGGCGGCATGGCAGAACTATCAGGATAACCCCCTGCATACCGTGGGAGCCAACGAAGCCCTGACCAATCTCCAGAGCGGCGGTGAAGGGCAGTGGTTCAATAACAATTTCCAGGGCTTCACAGATCCGAAGCAGCTGCCCTTTGACCAGCATTATCTGGTAGCCCTTGCAACCGGACCCGGCCGTTATTATTATATGACCTCGGAGGTGGACGGCAGTGACTGGCTGAATGCACCGGGCATGTATGTGACCTACCTGGCATCCCGGAACGTCTTCGACAGCCTGGGGCTGAGTGACAGCCTGGCAATCCATTACCACTCCACAGGACACGCCTTTACCCTGGAGGATACGAAGTATCTGGTCGAGTTTGCCAATAAAAACCTGTACGGACAGATCGACGGGCTTAAGGACCTGGACCACATCATGGATAATACGATCTTCTCATTACCGGTAAATAACGACCCGTATTTTGAGGTGGTAAGGGCCATGGGCTGGCCGGATTTAACAGATTCTCTATACTAAGAGTCTTTTGAAACCGGTATTCCGGGAACAGCCTCAGCAGTATCCGGGGCAGCGGTATCAATTGCACCGATCGGCGGGAATCAGGTATTGAAGGTGGAGCAGGACGGCGGCGGTATGATTACAATACCGTTGGCAGGCAGGTCCATAAAGACGATTGTACGGGATCAGATATGATTATTATAATGAAGGTCATAAAAGGCCATATCTTGAAGGTGTTTTCATAGAACGATTTATCATGTTATACCAGAAAGCTTCCCGCTTCTGTAAGTGGTGAGTGCATGTCACCGCTGCACCATGATAAATGCGACATGTCATTGCTGCGTAGTGATAAATATTTGTAATTCATACATATTTTACATACATAAGGTGAAGAATATCCATGATAAGCGGACTAGTCCAAGAAAGAGAGGGATTTACCGGGGTTGCACGTATAATCTTATTTCTTTCACGGCTAAGAATAAAGTGAGCGGGCATATACAGAGTGCAAGTTCATAACTGCGTATATATGAATATGGATAAAGGAGACGAATGAATTGAGACATATATCAGCCTTGATTGTTAAATATGTGATGACTGCAGTCATATTGGAAATTTCCTTATTATTGCTAAGTGACGTCAGCTTTGGAGGAATATTATTCATAGCATTGATCGTAACAGTGATTACCTATATGATCGGTGACATGCTTGTATTACCGGCAACGAATAATTTTGTCGCGACAATTGCAGATATTGCCCTGTCCTTAGTAACGATCTATCTGTTCAATTTCATCTGGGACCGGAATGATATCCCATTTATGACGGCTTTAATAGCAGGCATTGCACTTGGCTTCGGTGAGTGGTTCTTCCATAAGATCATTGACAGGAGTGTTGACGACGATACGACAATTGACACTATGTAAAAGATATAACATAATAATACGGACTCCATAAGAGCGGTTCGGTTGAGATCAATCCTTCATCAGCTTTGGCAGGATTTTTGATTTCAAGTATGGCTGCTCCTATGGAGTTCTTTTTTTATTTCATCAGCTTCAGACGGGCTGTGCTGGAATCAGTAATAAAGACAGGAAATCAGATTGCTTAATGCAGTAATTTTTATTATGGAGCAGGGAAGCTCTGGGGTTGTTCTGCTATACAAGATTAAGCGTATGGAATAAAGCGGGGAATGCGGAATGCATAAAGTTCTGAAAGGATATGAAATGTTCTAGAAGGATATGAAACGTTCTGGAAGGTTCTGAAAGGGACGAATTGCATAAAATTATACAGAACATTTGTTTCTTTTTGCTCTTGCAAAAAAGTGGGATATTATGGTATGATTTATCAAAGGTATATAAAATTATCGTAATATACAATATGTTTGAACCAAAAGCACAAAAAATAAAAGAATTAAAGTGAGGTGTCGGAATGGAATTTTATGATGCAATTAATTCAAGAAGAACAATACGGGATTTTAAGGATATCCCCATACCGAAGGATGTTATTCACCGGATTTTAAACGCAGGCTTAAAAGCTCCCAGCAATGATCATATGAGAAATTGGGAATTTATAATTATTGATGATAAAAAAGTAATAGCCGATATTATTAAGAAAATTCCAAAGAAGGTCTCGGATAAAAGAATAGATTTTATCATGCAATCCTGGAAACTAAAAGATGAATGTCAGCAAAACATGTACAAGGATGCAATTCCGAAACAATACCAGATGCTGATCAATTCAGGATGTGTTATTTTACCGTTCTATAAGCAGGCGGGAAATCTGTTGGAGCCCAAAAACCTAAGTTCCCTGAACGGTTTTGCCTCCATATGGTGCTGTATTGAAAATATATTTTTAGCCGCCGCGGCGGAAGGTCTGGCCTGCGCTTTTAGAATACCGCTTGGCGATGAAGAACAGCATGTTGCTGAGATCGTACAAGCACCGAAAGGATATTTCATGCCCTGTTATATCTCCCTGGGCTACCCCGATGACAATGCAATAATAAACGAACAGATAGAACACAGGGTCGAAGATAAGATTCATTATAATGGATGGTAAGCGGAGAATAAAGAAATGGCAGACCATACGAAAGCAGTAATTTTATAAAGTATGCAGCCTGCGAATCGGGATCCATTAATCAGGAGGGTGCGTTGTGGGAGAATATATTTCATATGAACAAAAGGCAGAAAAGCCGTCATATGAGGAAGTATCGCAGCGGTTGCTTACATGCTGCCAGAGATTAAATCTGGACAAGCTTTTGAAGTATGCAGAGAGTAAGAAAATAAAGCCTCATTGGTATGCTGCCAATGCCTTCAATGTAAAGTCAAAGGGCAGGATTATATTTCGCTTTCATCTCGGCGGTGGAGGTAATGAACAAAAGGGGAAAATTAGTTTGTTCTTTACGGTTGCTCATCCGCGTAACCTGGATCGTGTATTACTATCAATGGATGATGGGATGCGAAAGTTTTATTTTAAACATCTTCGTACTTGTACGAACTGTAATCCTAATCATGGCGGCGGCAAGCAATTTAGTATTTGTGGTAACATGTATCATATCTGTGCAGAACCGGAGATGAAGTTTTACGGTCTGGAAGAAGACCAGATAGAATATTTAATGAAATTTATTGATGTGCGTATTTCCGATATAAAGAATCTTGTCTGATGTATAATGTTAGCAGGTTGCTTCACAATTGTTAAAGCTTCAGAATTATTAAAGTAAATACAAGAAGCAGGAATTAATATGGAGGAAGGTAATGAGATATATTTTAATACATGGACTTGGACAAAGCTCTTCCAGTTGGGAAAAGACGATTTTGTATATGGGAGATAAGTTCAATGTATATTGTCCTGACGTACCCCGGCTTTTGAACGGTAAAGAACCTAATTACAACAATTTATATCATGCTTTTTCTGAATACCTTCAGGAATCCACAGAGCCGGTCTGCCTGTGCGGGCTTTCCCTGGGAGCTATTCTTGCACTGAATTATGCCCTTGATCAGCCGGGAAAGGTTCAATCTATGATTTTAATCGGGGCACAATACAAAATACCAAAAGGTTTGCTGGGGCTTCAGAATGTTATTTTTCGGTTTATGCCAGAAGCTTCTTTTCAAAGCCTTGGTTTCAGTAAAAAGAACTTTATTCAATTATCGAAATCCCTTATAGCGCTGGATTTCAGCAAACGGCTAGCGGATCTTCGGTGCAGCACCTTAATCTTATGCGGTGAAAAGGATAACGCCAATAAAAAAGCTGCGCGGGAATTAGCGCATCAAATACCGGGAGCTGAATTTCGGACTGTTAATGGGGCAGGACATGAAGTAAACACAGATGCACCAGAAAAATTGGCATCCATCATCAACGAGTTTTGGAGTGAAAAACAGAGCAGTTAATTTAGGTGATAACTTTATGACAGTAAACTTATGACTTTACATTTGCATGATAACGACGGAGCAATTAACCAACACAGGTTACCGGGTGAATGTACAATTAATTAGGAGGTCACAGTAAATATATAAAATCAACGGGGTAATTCAGCCCGTAACACTTGAAATTGTAAATGAGTTTTCAAATCAATATTCCGGATTTCAGCACAGGAATTTTTAATGTTGACGAACCAAAAGATTAAGCAGTTATTTGTGTAATATATAAATAGCAGTTGTATTGATGTATATTTGAGAAGGATAGATAAAGGGTATGGTTAGAGCAGTACAGTTAATAATACTTCGAGGTAATTCTGGAAGCGGTAAAACTGCAACAGGAAAAGCATTACAAAGAAAATTTGGGCATGGTACAATGCTTATTTCACAAGATGTCGTTAGAAGAGAAATGCTATTTGTGAAAGACGGACCTGATTCAGAAGCAAGCCGGCTATTATTTGAACTTGCGGCATATGGAAAGAAGCATTGCAAAATTGTAATCCTGGAAGGTATTTTAAATTCCAAGTGGTATATAAAACTATTTGAAAATTTACTGAAAGAATTCGGCAATAATATTTTTGCATATTATTTTGATATACCTTTTGAAGAAACATTAATTCGTCATCAGAAAAAACCGAATGCCCACGAATTTGGAGAAAAGGAAATGAGAGGATGGTGGAATGAAAAGGATTTACTGGATATCATTCCTGAAGTATGCTTTCATGAAGAATTAAGCTTAAATGAGATAGTTGATATTGTCTATCAGGATGTAGCGGGCTAATGACTTATTTTTTATTCTATGGAAGATATTTCACTGTGTATACCAATAGAGTGGTTTACTATATGGAGGTGTAAGGGATGGCTGTTGAGAAGCAATACTTATCAGATGTTGAAGAGATATTATCCCATAGATATGATAATGGGGGTGATTTTTGGACCACGCCGGACAAACGGCTATTAAAAGGAGCTCCTTTCTCGACTCTGGAGAGCGTATCTTTCTTACTGGAATTGGGTATGGAGCCTGATGACCCTCTGATGCTGGAGGCCGAAGATTTGTTTTTCAGCACCTGGCAGGAAGACGGACGTTTCAAGATGTACCCACAGGGCGGTATTTATCCGTGTCATACTGTACATGCCGCTGATCTCCTTTGTCGTATGGGGTATGCATCTGATGAGAGATTACAAAGGACCTTCCGGCATCTTTTGGATACTCAATATACCGATGGAGGCTGGAGGTGTAATAAGTTCAGCTTTGGCAGAGGACCGGAGACGGAGTATTCCAACCCTCTTCCGACACTTATCGCCCTGAGGGCATTCCGATTCAGTGACTATCTCAACCAGGAACCGGCACTTGACAGAGCGGTGGATTTCCTGCTTGAGCATTGGACAATCCGCAGGCCCATTGGTCCGTGCCATTATGGAATAGGGACGCTTTTCATGCAGGTCGAATACCCTTTTCGTAATTATAATCTATTTATATATGTTTATATTTTGTCCTTTTATAATAGAGCAAAGCAGGACAAGCGTTTTCTGGAAGCCCTGGCTGCCTTGGAATCTAAAATGACGGACGGGCAGATTGTTGTTGAGCGGGTTGTTCCGAAGCTGGGCAGACTTTCCTTTTGTAAGAAAGGCAGACCGAGCGCGCTGGCAACGGCACGATATTATGAGATTTTGAAAAATCTTAGCTGAAAAAGGAAATCTTGAGGGCAATAAAATGAATTCTAAAGTTAGAATCGGTATCATCGGCGATTATGATGGCCGTCCATCCCACTTGGCAACGGAAGAGGCACTTAACCACTGTGCTGAAAAATCAGGGATTGATATGGAATATAAATGGCTGCCTACAACCAGGTTTGATTTTGATCCACAGGAGCTTCATAATTATGATGGAGTATGGTGTGCACCCGGTAGCCCGTATAAAAGTATGAATGGGGCTATTAATGCCTTAAAGTATGTAAGAGAGAATAATTATCCCTTCATCGGAACTTGCGGCGGCTTTCAACATGCAGTGATCGAATATGGAAGAAATGTATTACATATCGATACATTAAAAGATAGGAACTTTAATCTTTATGCTCCTAACGATTATATAACTCCCCTGGCTTGTTCACTCGTCGGACAATCAAGACATATAACCGTGGATGTAAATTCGATCATATATAATATTTATCAAAGTTCTGGCATCATAGAAAAATATAATTGCAGCTTCGGATTAAATAAAGATTTTCAAAACCTGCTTAATACTAATGGCTTTAAGGTTATAGGCGCCGATGAGAATAAGGAAGCCCGTATTATGACTATCGAAGATAATACATTTTATGTAGTTACACTGTTTCAACCTCAATTAAGCTCCACATATGAGCATCCCCATCCGCTGATTATGGAATACTTAAATGCAGCAAGGAATTATTGTAATGCAAGATAAGATAATATTATAATTAAGATAATATTACAATATAGTACAACAGATTGCCACATTCAAAAGTCGGGTAGTAAATTAATTGCAGAGGAGAGTATGATGATTACTGAGAGACAAATAACTGAGGCATTGAAAAATGAATTGGAGCCGCTTCCGTACGTATATGCATTCTGGCTGGAGGGCTCTTATGCTATGGGATATGCGGATGAATATTCTGATATCGATTATTGGATCGATGTTGATGATGATAACGTAAACAATGCTATTGAGCATGTTGAAACAGCGCTAAAGAGTTTGGGAGAATTGGATGAACGGGATGAAACCGGTAATGATCATCCAAAGCTTGGACAGATTGTATATCACATAAAAGGTTCCAGTGAGTATTTAGTATTAGATTTTAACTGGCAGCTGCATTCCAGGGACAGAAAGGAATATCATTATATATGGAATGATATCGTAGAAGGCGCACAGGTTATATTTGATAAGGACAATGTAGTGCAATTTGAAGAAGCAGATGAACAGGAACTTCACAGAGTCAAAGAAGAGTGTAGAACAGAATGCGATTATAGATATAGCCAGCATTTACGGGTTGAAAAATATATAAACAGAGGTAATTATCCTGAAGGCTATGCATATTACAATAGATATGTTATTGAACCGCTTGTAATGCTGCTGCGACTAAAATATACACCACTTTATCCATACCATTATTTATTACATATATCCAAACATATGCCGCAGATTGTGATTGACAGATTGCAAAAATTAATACAATTAACAACTTTGGAGGAGATGAAACACGCAATGAGAAATGCAGAAGAATGGTATCAGGAACTGCATACGGAGCTTTTTCAGCGGAATAAATATAATTGATTGCCATATTTATGTTGAAGGACAAGGCGAATACTTGCTTGACTGGATTGATAAGTTTATTAGTTACAGCATCGGATATCAGAAACATAACTCTGATACGAAAGGTAAGCAGGAATTTGATGCGAGGATTATTAAAAGGACGATTTGTTCTTAGGGATATTATGATTTTTATTATACGGAGGAAATTATGAATGATTTTTACTGCGATGAGGTTTTAAACGGAAAAACCCCTGTGGAAAAAGTTCTTGAATCAGAGAATGTGCTTGCATATTACCACACGAATCCGGCTTATGAGGTTCATATAGTTGTCATACCCAAAAGGCACATATCCTCGCTTATAACATTAAATGAAGAGGATAATGAATTATTGTTGGAATTGTTTTCAATTATAAAACAGGTCGCTTCCAAAATAGTATCAGAAAAAGGAGCATGCAGGGTGATAACAAATCTGGGAGAATACCAGGATTCAAAACATCTGCACTGGCATTTGGTGTACGGAAAAAGAACAAAATGATTACATCATTTCACATGTTAAAAATAAAACAAATTAATGTATTTAAAATACATGCAGAGACCGATCTCATAGAGCTAAGGAGGAAAACGTAATGAATTGTCCTTATTGTAATGAAGAGATGGTGGAAGGTGTCATACAAAGTCCACAAGAAATAAGCTGGCAGCATAAAAGACATTTCTTCGGAAAAGCTGATTTTCACAAAGGATCTATTTTTTGTCTGAATTATCGTTTTTGAGAGGATCGGCTGTTAAAGCACAGTGCTGCCGAAAATGCGAAAAGATTGTGATCGATTACGGTAACAATAACTGTGATCTGAATAAATCTGTCAAACGAAATAGATAATGAAAAACATATCAATTACAAAGTTGAATAATACTTAGGATAGCAAGGAGGTCATATGGACAAAACATGTTTCCCGGTACGATATTCACAATTAGATCCCCGGGCATTAAGACTGGAATTACAAAAGAGATATGACATAGATGAGATATTAAGCTGTCAATTATATGATTATGGATTAAATGACATATACATAGTTAAATCAGAGGAATTTATCTGCTATCTACGAATTTCACTTACCGGAACTCATGAAAAACATGATTATGAAGAGGAAGTATCTATAATCAATACATTATGTAATAACAATATCAAAGTTGCCTCTCCGGTCATATGCAAAGACGGCAGTTATGTATGGGAAATCAATGCTCCGGAAGGTATGCGATATGCTGTACTGTTTGAAGAGGCAAGGAATACTCCCTCCAATGATGAGGTTAAAAAGGCATATAATCTTGGACGTCTACTGGCACAGCTTCATGAAATTTCAGATGAAAGTGAATTTGTTGTCAGCCGAAAGCCTATAGATTTAGATTGTTTGGCTTCCGATCCATTAATTTTAATATATCCATATCTGAAACATCGTCATGATGATTATTGTTTTTTAAAAAATGCGGCAGAAAAGCTATGTAATTTTATTAATGAAAATCTGAGTTATGAAAAACCATACTATGGTTTTTGCCATGGTGATATCCATTCGGGTAATGTATTTTTTGATAATGATAATCCTAAGGTCTTTGATTTTGATTGTATGGGCTATGGATGGAGATCATATGACATATGTGTTTTCGCATGGAATGAAACCGGCAGAGATAAAGAATATATCGAAAAAGAACCATGGAAGGCATTTCTGGAAGGTTATAACGGTATACGAAAGCTAAGTGAAATCGAATTGTCAGCGATTAATGCTTTTGCTGCACTTCGAGAGCTTTGGCTCATGGGACTTCATGCTGATGTTATGGAAAGAAATGCAGGATGCTGTTGGTATAATGACGGTTATTTTGATTTTAGAATAGGATTATTTAAGTTATGGTACAATCGATTTATTTCATAGTAGAATATACGATTTTACTATAACAGCCCATAATCGGTATAACATTTCGCAATTGTGCAGTTTATTATCCTTATTGAACAATTTATTATAATCGTAAGATCAATTTATTTATAACAACTCAAGCACCTTTTTAAAGCACTCAATTGCCAACTGGTCAAGTTGTTTCCGAATTTATATAAACGGAATTAGATTTTTCCTCACCTCACGATTAGCCAATTCAGACGAATCAATGACCAATTTACATATCGTAAGTGTTGCTGAATTTAATATTGCATAAAATAATTTTTCAACATATATTTATTTACAAATATGCTGAAAGAAAACTTTTATGATAATTTAAATGAAAATTTATAGACTTTATTATCACAAATAATAGAAATTTAAGTTCGTCCGGCACATATAATTTTGACAAGTTGTGCCTGCTCATACTCATCTGTTCTTGATGTGGACAGGCACATTTTGTAAAATCTTTATGCAGCGTTCGTCATCCTGTTTTCATCCTGTTTATGCTTTGAACGTTGAGAAAGGAATGGTAATAATCATGAAAAAGGATAGACCGTTGACACTTTATGAAAAGCAAAAATTAGAAAAACCCTCTATTGAGGAATTAGCTAATGAATATTTAAATATTGAATTAAATAGACAGCTATCTGATTTTACCAGCTTTTTAAAGCAGAATAATATGACTCCGCGCTTGTACACAACAAATTTATTTCAAGTTAAGTATAAAGGAAAATATATTTTAAAAATCAGAATGGCAGGTGGACCAAAGCTTCAAAGAGACGTTTATTCTGTGTTTATATGGCCATCAGACAAAGAAGATTTAGAAGATTTTTTTATTACATTATCTGATGATATGAAAAACTTTTATTTAGATAATATCTGCTTATGTAAACATTGTAGTAAATGCCTTCCAAAATCAATAATTATTTTAGATAAGAAAATTGAAAATTATTGTAATACCACTATGAGTATTGATAATCCAACAGAACAGCAATATAAATATATCAAAAAAATTGTATTATTACGTAAAGAATATATCAAGAATAAAAGTTGATACGCATTTATAAACGTTTTCAATAATTTTTACACTATATATGGTCTTTAATAATGTAACAAAGCTGGGATGAGTGCTTCGCTATCTTTTATTACAGCGAAGCACCATATCAATTTTATACATTGATTTTTATAATTATTAAACTATTCTTCCTCCGCCAGCTGCTCCCATAACTCCATAAGCTCCAGCAGCCGGTCTTCCAGAGCCTTTTTCTCGTTATTGAGCTCCAGCAGCTTCTGAACATTGGTGAAGATATCCTCCCTGGTCAGCAGAACATCGATCTCTTCGTTGCGGGTCTCCAGCAGATGGATTTCGTCCTCTGTCTTCTTAAGATCGTTCTTGCGCTTACGGATTCTTGCCTGTTCTTCCTTTTGCTGCTGCCAGCTCAATTTGTTTTCGCTATCATTATCAGGAGCAGAAGTATTCGCTGAGCCGGATTGGAAGGCAGCGGCAGGGAAGACTCCCGGCTTACCGGATGCTGAAGGAGCTGCGGAGGCAGTCCGGTCAAGATATGCTGCTTCAACTTCAGGCTTTTTCTCCAGGTAATAATCATAGTTTCCTATATAGTTCAGCAGGGTCTGCTCAGTAAGATCAAGAATCCGGGTTGCAGTCTTATTAATAAAATAACGGTCATGGGATACATACAGCACAGTACCGCTGTAGTGGTTGATGGCATTCTCCAGTATCTCCTTGGAGGTGATATCCAGATGATTGGTGGGCTCGTCAAGAATCAGGAAATTTGCTTCGGAGAGCATGAGCTTAGCCAGGGATACCCGTCCCCGCTCCCCGCCGCTGATGTCCTTGATACGTTTGAAGACGTCGTCCTCCGTGAACAGAAAGGCGGCCAGGATATTCCTTACCGTGGTATTATCCAGGTGGGGATAAGCATCCTGTAATTCATCGAATAAAGTTTTCTCCGGATCCAGTACCTGATGCTCCTGGTCATAATATCCCACATGCACCTTGGTGCCTTCCTTTATCTGCCCGCCGTCAGCCTCCACCTGTCCGTTTATGATCTTTAAGATGGTGGTCTTGCCGGTTCCGTTATTTCCAATGATAGCTATCTTTTCCCCTCGTTTAATATCAAAGTTTAAATCGGTGAACAGTGTCAGATTCCCATAGGCTTTGGATAACCCGGTTATGGTAAGCACATCATTACCGCTCATAATCCGTGGTTCAAGGTTAAAATGCATCTCCGCCTGCTCTGTGACCGGACGTTCCACACGTTCGATTTTCTCCAGCATCTTTTCGCGGCTTTCGGCACGCTTGATGGATTTCTCGCGGTTAAAGGAGCGCAGCTTTGCAATAACCTCCTCCTGGTGTTTGATTTCCTGCTGCTGATTCAGGTACTGCTTCATCAGGGCATTCTGCTGAAGGGTCTTTTTCTGCACATAAGTGGAATAATTGCCTTCATAAGTCTGTGATTTGGCTTGGTCAAGCTCGATGATCCTGGATACTACCTTATCAAGGAAATACCGGTCATGGGCTACCACAATAACAGCACCGTTATAGTTAAGCAGAAAGGTCTCCAGCCAGGCGATGGATATGAGATCAAGATGATTGGTGGGCTCATCCAGCAGAATGATATCTGGCTTGGAGAGCAGCAGTTTACCAAGAGCGATTCGTGTCTTCTGGCCGCCGGACAGAGTATTGACCTTCTTATTAAAATCTTCTTCCAAAAAGCCCAGACCTTTCAGGATTCCGGTTACTTCACTCTGATAGGCATAACCGTTCTTCAGCTCGAATTCATGGGTCATGCGAGTATAGGTGCTGAGCATCTGATTTAATTTGTCGCCGGCTGCATGCTTCATCTCTTGTTCCAGGGTACGAATGCCGGTATCCAGATCGATGACATCCTGCTTAACCGTAAGCATCTCCTCATAGATGGAGTTGTCCGAAGACAGGTTCTGATGCTGCGCCAGATAGCCGATGGAACTTCCCTTGGAGAGAATGACTTCACCCTCATCCGCAGGCATTTCCTTCATAATTATCTTTAACAGAGTTGATTTACCAGCACCATTGATTCCGACAATCGCAGCCTTTTCCTTCTCATTAATATGAAAAGATACTGCTTTTAAAATTTGATTGGTTCCGAAAGCCTTACTTATATTTTGGCATGCAAGTATCATAGTATTATTCCTCAATTAATTATTTTATTTAAATACCGCCATATTTCAAATGTCAGTATTATTCAATGCATTTATTTATGTAGGATATTATTCTATGTGATACATCTTCTTACTTTGTAAAGTGTCTTTTTAATATAAA
>JAFADH010000223.1 GCA_023424995.1 Bacillota bacterium
TTTGATGCTGTCTTTATTCACGGAAGCACTCACTCCGTCCTCATCCAGGCGCACCTCAAGCTCCATGGAGAACTCGTATGACGGATATTCCATAACCACATCGAAGCCATTCTCGTAATAGGTGAAGTTCTTCGCCACATTTCCCTTAACCACATCCACCCGTTCCGGCATGGTGGCCCGCTGGCTGTAAAATTCCACGGATATTCCGGAATTTAAGAAGCCCTGCCAGGATGCATTGGACTTATCATCCTGCTTTACCGATTCATACAGGAAACCGGTCCTCTTATCCTCCACCGTAATTCCCAGGGTGCCTTTATCCAGCGTCAGCTTATAATGTTCATTCTCATAGACGCCGCTGTCATCATTTATCTGCTTTAATTCTGTATGCTCTGTTTCACTGCTTCCGGCAGAAGGAAGACGCTTCTCCTCTTCCTGGGACGTGCAGCCCGCCAGAGCCAGGATACCCATCAGGAGAATTATGAGATAACTCTTTTTACCTGCCACGATAGTATCCCTCCTTAATTATCGATACAATGAAATCCATAACCTGTTTCACCAGTGCAAATAGGATAATTCCTGCCGCCAGGATGATCAGCATGGTGAATACGGTAAGCAGAATGCTCTTAAAGGTCTGCTTAAAGCTATAGGCCTGTATCTCTTTTATCATCACAACCACCAGTACCGCCATGCCCGCATATATGATAAAGTTAAGAAATGCTATGATAAAGCTTTCATTATAGGTCAGTACATGGCTCAGCAGTATGACCACCGGCTTTAAGAACAGGTAAGGCGCCAGACAGTAGGCATAGGAGCAATATACATTCTTAAAGGAGCCTTCCCCGTCATGAATGGAGCAGATCATATTGCTGCATATCATGCTCAGCAGGAAGAAGCCGGATACCATAATAAAATCCGTACCGATCTCATAATAATCATCCATCACCCGCTTGAATAAAAAGCCGCTGTAATATTTTTCAACCACATAGAGGATGAAGAACAGGATATACAGGAGGGCGGCCGACAGAATTCCCGCTTTTCCTTCAAACTTAATTCCGTAGAAGGCATCTGCCGGATTCTTAGGCACATACTTTATGAATGCCAGCTGCCTGACCAGCTTGATATTGTGAAGCCTGCCCGCTCTGCCCGAGAGGGCCTGCAGGGCGGGAAGTTTTTTCTTTAATAAACGGTAAAGCTTAAATACGGCATAAATCAGCAGTAATATCAGCCCGACGGCTGCCACATTGGCTCTGACCCAGTCATTGCGCAGCTCCCAGAAGGCGTCGGAATAGCCTTCATAGTCACCCCCCAGCCTTGCCGCCTGCAGGGCCAGACCGTATTCCTCCAGCCGGTAGTAAGCCTTGCCGATCCCCCTGTGGGCATAGTCGAAGAGGCTGTTCTTCTGCAGTACCTTCTCCCAGGGCTCATGGCTTTCCAGATAATAGCCCTCCTGGAACAGATCAAGCGCCTTATGTACCGTCCGGGCATATTCCGTCTGAAGGAATACCGTTATGCTGCCCTGCTCGGAATCCAGTACATATAAGTTCCCCCGGTCATCGGTATCGATAGCGGACAAAGAGGTAAACAGCCCGACCCGGTTCTTACCGTCGTCTCTTCCGCCAAAGATAAACAGAAGATTTTGATCTCTTGTGTATTCATAGATATAGCCGTTCTTGGATATGGTATAGATATTCTCCATATTACCCACCGCAATATCCGTCATCAGGCTGTCATTATAACCGCCCTCCAGCATGTTCTTCGCTGCCATGTTGAATTTCTTGATTCCGTTGAAATTCACGCCCTGGGTAACGGTATAGATCAAGCCGTATTGATCCATATCCAGATTAAATGCGGCAGTCGGAACATTGGCCTGCAGCGCCTTAAGCATCTCCTCCGTGAATATGTTCCTCATTAAGATCTGAAGAAAACCGATGCTTGTATTATTGGCACCGAAATATCCGTAGAAATCGCCTTCCGCACTGAAGGACAGGATACCGTTGGCATTGCCTTCGGATAAAGCATAAACACCGCCCGCAGAATTTACCGCCACTTTGCCGGGAGCATATCTGCTGCCTGCGCCGAACAAGGGACTGACGGGCTGACCGTAGGTCATAACCAGGTTGTTTTCCTTATCGTATACCAGGATCTGCTGTAATTTGGGGTCTGCAATATAGACATTTTCCTCCTGGTCCACATACAGGCCGGTGGGTCCCTTAAGATCACCCTCGATGATATTCAACAGGTTTCCTGTCATATCGCACACAAGGACTCTTTGATTGCCCGTGTCAGCGATATACATCTTCCGGTTATCCCACAGGAACAGATCCGACGGGTTCTTTAACTGCTCTTCCCCGAATTTGTCATATACTGTATAAGGAGTATATCCGTCCTGGGTATTGCGGAAATTGCCGTATTTATCAATGGTAAGCGTCGTATAAGGCGCTTCCGCTCCTTTTACCGTAACAGGCTGCGGGATCAGAACCAGGAAAGCTAATATGCAGGTAAGCCATATCATGAATTGTTTTCTGTATTTCATCTCTAACTCCAATCCGGTGTTATTCCACACATATCCTAAAATCAGTCTTCCTTGAATAATCTTCTGGCAAATCTTGATATAAAGTATATGGCAACCAAAAGCACCAGGGATACTGCGGAAGCATAACCCATCTCATATCGGATAAAGCCGTAATCCTCAATATGGTTAACGATAAGCTGCCCTCCGTACTTGGGCGTAGGGTTGACACCGCTTAACTGGACGCCGATGGCTCCCACGGAAAAGGTATTCACAACAGCCATAACAGCTGCGAAGAGCATCTGCGGCTTCATCATGGGTATGGTGATATAGAACATCTCCTGGAAACGGTTGCGCAATCCGTCGATGGAGGCCGCTTCGTATACCTGGGTATCGATATTTAAAATACCTGCCAGGATTGCAAGAAAGCCGACTCCCATGCTGCTCCACAGGGAAACAATGATCATGATCAGCAGCAGATCCTTGCCGTCCGTCAGAAACAGGATGGGTTCATTGATAAATCCCAGCTCCAGCAGGAAATAATTCACATAACCCAGCTGGTCCCCCGCAAAGATGATCTTCCACACCACCGCCATAGCCACGCCGGAGGTCAGGGAAGGGGAGTATATCAGGAGGGCCAATATGGTTCTCGGAACCTTGCTGATCTGCGCCAGCATCCAGGCCAGCAGGAAGGAAAGCACATATCCTGCGGGACCTACGATAAAGGCGAAGATGCAGGTATTGGGAAGTACCTTCTGCATAAATACATCATCCTGCGTCAGAAGGTTAATATAGTTTAGTACCCCGTTAAAATCCGGCTTCTGGATCGCATCATAATTGGTAAAGCTTAAGGCTATGGCTGCGAGGATCGGTATGATGATAAACACAGCAAACAGCAAAAGATACGGAAGTAAAAAAAAGTACGCGGTATTGAATCTTTTTTTCTTCATTCTAACCATTCCTCAATCATCTGGATGTCAGGGACGATGAGCTCTTTTATCTTGTTGCCGTCTCCGTCAAGATATCCGAACTCCTCAAGCTTTCTCTGCAATTCCCTGTTAATCTTTTTCTGGGCATCATCTACGGCGCTCCGCAGATTCTCGTTATTCACAACTACATCAATCAGGATATTGCCAAGCTCACGCTCGATAATATATCCTCCGGGCACTCTCGGCACTCCATAGGACCAGGACAGCTGGTCAACGATGATGTCCTTATATTTCGAGCCCCAGGGAGAAGCCTCGATGGCTTCCAGGTTTGCCGAGTTCCACAGGTATTCATTCCCCAGAGTACCCTGCAGGGTATATGCAAATTCTGTCTGCACTCCGGCGGAAGTCCACCAGTCCATGAATTTCCAGCCCGCCTCGCTGCCGCCTTCTTTATCGAATACCACGCAGCTCTCCGCTCCTCCGGTAAAATACCGCCTGACATTGCCTTCCTCATCCACGATGCCCGGATAAGGTGCAATGTCCCAGGCATCCGTTAATTCAGGCGCTGCGTTGGTAAGAAGATTGAAGGTATTGTAATCGGATATTCCGATGGGCATCCTTCCGTCCCGGAAGGCCTGATAAAAGCTGAGCACTTCATAGTCCATATCATAGATGGTGAAATTCTCCGTCAGTACCTTTAATCCTTTCAGAATCTCCGGTGTCTCCAGATCGATCTGCGTCTTGCCGGATTCCATGATCTTTCCTCCGGCCTGGTAGATAAAGGGTGCGGTCATAACGAAATCCTTCACGGGTGAATTGGCTACATGGGTATTAAAGCTGAGTCCCATGCGCTCCAGCTGAGGCAGGAGCTTTCGAACCTCATCCATGTTGTCCGGTATGGATAACCCCAGGGAATCCATAATATCCGTCCGGTAGAACAGCACCAGGAAGTTAAAGGTCTCAGGCAGACCGTATAATCCGTCGTCACAGGTTCCGGGTAACAGCATGCCCGGAGAGAATCTTCCGGCTACCTCTTTAAAATTGTCATATTGCCTCATATCCTCCAGTGCGCCCCGCAGCGCAAGATCGTAGATATAGCCGGAGGAGATGCCGATGGCTGCGTCCGGTGCTTTCCCCGAAGCATTGGCCAGTATCAGCTTCTGCTGGTCCGGAACGATGGACAGATTCACATTGATGCCGTATTCCCTGGTAAAATCCGTATCCACCATCCGCTGCAGGATCTCAAGGTATTGTCTGGGACGTGCGACCCATACCTCCAGGGTATCATTGTCTTTCTTATAGGCAGGAGCGTAATCCTGCCGGCTGAAGGAAGCAAACAGTCTTTGTATGTCCAGCACCAGCTTCTTGAAGAAGCCCGGTCCCTCCGGCAGTCCGGCATCCTTTTGATACAGATAGATCTTATCCAGACCCAGCTGTCCCACACTCAGATTCTCTATCACCGTGTTCAGGCCCTGTCTTGCGGAGCTGGTTCCGTAAGAGAACCGCTTCAGCTTCTTCGGCAGATCATTGGGTTTTTCCGAGAGCTTTCTTAAGCCTGCCGCCGCCACCTTAAGCTGTGAGATCTCTCCCACATTCCTCTCTTCCGGGTTTAAGGCCGACAGCTCCCTGTGTACCTCCTCCACCAGCTCCGCCCAGTAAAGTAATTTATTGCGGATGTCAAAGCCGTAAGGCTCCAGGTCAAAATCCCTGTATTTATTCTCATTCCCGCCTGTAATCTTACTTATGTCCAATGCCAGCTGATTTATCTCTTCGGTAATGACACTTAAGATCTTGATGGCATCCTTTACCTTATCCAGGGAAACCTCAATGGATATGGTATGCGTTCCTTCCTCAAGATAAACCGGAGCCTCCACGCTGTTTCTCGTGAATTTTCTTGAATAGGGAAACGCAGCATTCTTATAGGATGCGGAGGGTATCCGTCCGTCAATATAAATATTGCGGTATACGCTAAAGCCCGATTTGGCGCTCTGTATATAATCGAAGGCCAGGTTATAATAGCCTGAATTCTCTACCTCAAACTCATACTCGATCCGGTTTCCTCCGATTCGAAAGGAGGACTCCGATACTGTATTCAGGAGCTTTATCTTAGGATCATAAGGGGTAACATTGGTGTTGAATATGGCCTCTGCCCGGATATTGGGAGAATTGCGCCAGGTAATATCCTCTGCCTCAATTGTGATCAGCTGATCGTCCTTCGTACGAAGTTCAGGCTCCGTGCGGGATTCAGAGGCTTTGCTTGGTTCAGTCTCCGTCCGGGATTTAGAAGCTTTGCCTGGTTCAGGCTCCGCAGGAAGTGCAGAATCTGTACCGGATGCGGTATCCTCCTCTGCGATGTCTGCGAGAATGCCGGTCTCAGGCTCCAGATACAGGTTGCCCAGCTCCAATTCACCTTCATTCATCTGAAAGGTCAGCGTATTGATCCCTTCCTCCAGATAAAGCAGCATGGGAGAGCTGTACAGATATGCCGTATCATGCAGGTAGCCCTTCTTCCATACCTTAAGCTTCTCCGGCATACTGAGGCATTCATTCCCGTACCTGTCATACTGGATATCACCGGTGATCCAGGTATCGTGCACCAGAAGCCTCTTTAATTCATCATAGGGATATTCCCCGTTCACCATCAGCGACATGCCGGTGGGTAATATATTATCCCCCAGGATACGGTAATCAAAACCAAATACATAGGCTGCGGTTTGTGCCACCTTAAGGGTTACCACCGTTTCTTTCCCGCTGCCGACCGCATAATTGCTCAATCCCAGCCCATCCTTAGGATAAATAACGGTTTCGCCCGTATAAATGCTGTCCCGGCAGTTATCCAGGTATTTTTCATAATCCCTGCCGGTCACATTCTGAAGCGACAGATAGATATCCTTCAGGCTTGAAGTCCCGTCAGTCACAGCCTTAGTGGTATCCCTCGCCTGAAACAGATAACAGAAGGAACCTGCCATCAGCAAAAATATTATTATGGAAGCTATGCGTTTTCTATTGCCCATATCGGCTTCTCCTTATCTAAACTGCAAGCATTCACTTAGTCACACCGAACTCCTCGAAGCCAAAGCCCTCTCCCGTGGCCTCCAGACCGACCTTCCCATACAGATAAGCCTGCGGATCATGATAGGTAAGAACCGCTTCCTGCTGAAGCATAAGCCTGATTACAGGACCTTCCGCCAGGAATTCAAGCTCTGCGGCCGTATGCTGACCCGAAAATGCATAATACCCGATTAATTTCTCAGCATAGGAGCAACGGTACAGACTGATGCCCTCCGCGGTTATTTTAAAGCGGTAACCGAACAGTGCTGCCGCCACCTGGTCCGGATACCAGGATTCTCTCGAAGCACGAAGATATACCGAGGCGTCTCCCGTGGCTTTGGTGTTCATATTCACCCGGACCCGGACCGAATAATCGCTCCAGCCCTCTTCCCCTATATAGGCCCTGCCGAAGTTCTCCGCACAGGTAAAGCCCGAATACTTGGTAAGCATGCTTTTAAATCCCTTATGTCCGAATATCCTTATCTTATCCGTTACCAATATTCCCTGTTCAACTGCCCTGATATCCGATACTTCGGCAAATTTTATAAATTGAAGGGTATCCAGCAGGACTCCGCCGGTCTTCATACGGATCACCAGATCCTGTATTCCCCGGGTCAGGCTTATAATACCGGCTTCCGCTGTCTGAAAGGCCCCGTCCCCTTGTATGCCGGAGAGCTTATAACAAAAAGCAGTCCTTGTATCACCGGACAACAGCTCCATTTCTATTATGTCTTTCTTTGCAGATAATCTTGTATACATCCGGTAAAGGCCGTCTTCCCTGACATTTACCCTGAAGGTAAGCTCATCCTCCGCCTGCAGGCTTGCGGCTGCAATTGAAAATCCTGCGTCCTTGAAGATATATTTATTAATTTCCTCCCTGCAATGCACCGCGTCAAATTTACCGGGAATCGCCTTTGCCGCCAGCTTATCTCCATATCCGGCCGTTATGCCCGATATCCCTGTAAAACCGATCTCAAAGTCCCTGCCCCCGATAATTCCTATAGCTCCTTTTCCAAGCTTCGATTCATAGACGGCAAGCAGGAGGCTGTTCAGATAGATCTCCATATGGCCGTTCGCTTCTCTTACAATCCGGATCGCCATATAATAATTGAAGCTGACGGTTTCATTCAGTCTGCCCTTCACTACCGGTTCTCCGTTCTCCCGAATCACATAGGTCCCATTATTCTTAAGAATGATCTCCCCATAGGAAACCTCATCGTATCCGTATAGCAGTGACAGGTTATTCCCGTTGGTGTTCACATTGAGCTCCGCCGTATAATAATTCCCGGTCTGTACGGGAGTCAGGTAATATTTATGCTTTTCCAGGAGGATATCACGCAGTCCGTCTCCCCCTCTTTGATAATACTCCGGCATGGGGGGAACCTCCTGCTCCCACCAGACGGGATTGCAGTACATCCTTGCACCGTTGAAGAACAGGCGGTCAATATTCATGCTCCTTTTTCTGGGCTTGGAATCCAGATCAAAATTATGATAAGCGATGCAGTAGCTATCCAGGTCCGGCGCCAGAAAGCTGGAGCTGTGGCCCAGTCCGTGGAATTCATCCCCTGTCTCAAGCAGCAGGGTATTATTCTGCAGGTTCACATATCCTCCGTCCGGCCGCTCCGCCGAGACGCTGTATGCCACCCGGTAGCCCCTGCTGAGCAGATGGTTCCCGGTATAGGTAAGGTAATACAGCCCCTTCCTCTTGATTATCATGGGTCCTTCGGTCCAGTGGCTCAGATAGCTCTCCTGAATCGTGGTACCATTGATATCAATTTTATCCGCTTCCGGCATGACATGTGCTACGATTCCCTTATGGCCTGCCCGAAGCATGAACCGGCTGCCGTCATCATCGGTAAAGAAGCTGCCGTCGATCATCAGTCCGTAGTTCTTGCTTATGAGGCGGAAGGGTCCCTCCGGCCTCTCACTCTCTAACAGATAATGTCCGCTTCCGACCGGTGATGTGATCATGTAGAATTTTCCCTGCAGATAGCAGACCTCCGGCGCATAGGCTCCCTCGATCTCAGGTTCATCGCATACACTGCCCAAATATGTGAAGTCCACCAGGTTTTCCGATCTCCAGGCCTTGACATACTTACCTGCACTGGAGCAATACAGATAATAACAGCCGTTAAATCTCATAATGAACGGATCGCCGCATTCATATTCGGACCATTGATTCTCAAGTAAAAATGGATTCTTATATAATCTCATGGAAACCTCTTTTCCGGACTCCGTATGTCCAGGCTGTAAAAACTCTGTTTTTATTTTAGACAAGTCCTGTTTTCAGATATTTTAAGAATAGCAAGCAATTTATTTTATGTTTCTTCACAAGTCAGGACAGGCTGTGTTAAAATATCTGTTTTATTGACAGCTTGTTAATATATAAAAAGTTATTATTAGGCTCTAAGTGTGTTATCTGCGGTTTATCTCGCTTATTTTTTGAATGTCGACCTTCGGCTCACGCTTCATGGTATAGAGTCCGTTAATCTCCTGCTGCACATCGGTTAACTGGGTGTAGCAAAAGCCGCAGATATAATCCAGGGATCTGATGGCGCTGGTGATATTGTCAAATCTTCGGATAAAGTCTTCCTCTGATTTTACCTGTTCACCGTAACCCCAGCCCTCCCCGTTCTGAATGGCAATTCCGCCGTACTCGCTGATAATGACGGGCTGCCCCCGGTACCGGTATCCCTTCGCGAATGCATAACGGTGCTTGTTAAAGGGGATCTCATTCTGTAATATCCTGTCCTTATCCCTGTAGCGCTCAAGGAATTCTTCTCCGCTTTCCACGTAGTCATGGAGTGTTATAATATCGGATACCGTATGCTCCCATCCGTCATTTACGATTACGGGCCTCATCGTATCGAATGCCTTCGTCAGATGGTAAATGCTTACGGTAAACTGCTGCTGCGCTTCATCCGCGGCAACATTCTCTATGCCCCAGCTCTCATTAAAGGGTGTCCAGGTGATGATGGAAGGATGGTTATAATTCTGTTCCACGATCTCCATCCATTCATTCGTAAACTTTTGGATCCCGCTGTCCCTGAACACATACTGGGCTCCCATCTCGGACCAGACCAGAAGGCCTTTCTTATCACACCAATATAAAAACCTTGCATCCTCCAGCTTCTGATGCTTTCTAAGACCGTTGTAACCTGCCTCCAGGATGAGATCGATATCCCTTATCATGGCTTCTTCGGTGGGGGGCGTCAGATCGGACCCCTCCCAATATCCCTGATCCAGTATCAGTCTTTGATAGATGGGCAGATTATTCAGTAATACCTTACCGCCCTCTATGGATATCTTTCTCATACCGAAATAAGAATCCACCTGGTCGCTGACTTCTCCATCCGTGAGAAGCCGGAACCGGATATCATACAGCTTCGGTGAAGCGGGTGACCACAGGGCAAGGGTCCAAGGTTCTTCTTCTGCCAGCCCCGCCGACAGATGCAGATAATTATCTATGATATCCGTCCCGGAAGAGCAGACCTTCTTTCCTTCCAGCATAATATCATACTGCAGACCGGTATCTGCCTGCGGCTTCCTTCCCGCGAACTTAATTACGATATCGAGTCTGCTCTTATCAATATCCGGGGTCATCTTCACCTTTTCTATGTAGAAATCGGAAACCTCTTCCAGCCATACGGTTTTCCATATACCCGTGGTCTGAACATACCAGCATCCGAAGTTATCCTTCTTCCAGCGCTGTTTCCCCCGGGGCTGCTCACAGCTCATACTGTCTTCCGCTCTTACCGTAACCGTATTTTCACCTTGCACCAGAGCTTCCGTAACATCAAAGGAGAAGGAAGAATATGCACCCTTATGTATTCCTGTGAAAACTCCGTTCACCCAAACCTTTGCTTCATAATCCACACCTTCAAAATTCATAAGAACGCGCTTTCCGTTCTGAAGGTCTGCCATGAATTTTCTCTGATACCAGATTACATTATGATGGGACTGGTCATGAATACCGCTCATACCGGTCTCATAGGAATACGGAACACGAATTGTAAGGGCCGCGGGAAAATCCTGATACCACTTAAGCTCTTCTCCCTTCCTTTCGTCATCAAAGAGAAAATTCCATTCTCCGTTCAAGTTCATCCAGTTTTTGCGTTGAAATTGCGGTCTGGGGTACTGATTATGCATGTTTTATAGCTCCTTGTCTGATTTGTTTGCTTATTTGTACATATATTGTGTATTAATATCGGTGAACATTTCTATATTATTTATGTATTAATATCTTACATTATGTTCGCCTCTTTAGTAAAAATCATACTACCAAATAGAATATATGTCAATACATTTGTGCATTATTTTTATTATAATTATTTTAACTACATTTTTTATGTACATAAGTTTTTTGAATTTACTTACATTTATACATTATTATTGTAATAATCTATTGATTTTTTTTCGGAAAAATGTTATTCTAAAAGAAAGCTGTTAATATAATCCATCACGAAAGAAGGATACCGATATATGAAAGAAAGCTTGAACCTTAATCTTGAGAACAGGGACGAACTGGTTAATGTGGGTAAAGCCCTCTCATCCTCCATAAGAATTGACATACTTGAATTCCTGGCTGAAAAACCGGCAATCATCTCAGACGTCGCCGCGCATTTTGATATCCCCCTGTCCAGTGCCGCCCTGCATATCAAGACCCTGGAGACAGCAGGCCTGATATCCGTGCAGCCCATACCCGGCTCCAAGGGAGCCCAGAAGCTCTGCGGCGTGCTGGTGTCCAATGTCAATGTGGATGTAATTCCGAATATCGGTAATAATTCCAGGTACCTGTTCCGGGAGGACATGCCCATCGGCTGCTATTTTGACTACAAGGTATCTCCCCCCTGCGGCATCGTATCCGAAATCTCGGATCTGGGAGCTGAGGACAGCTTAAGCGGCTTCTTCAGTACGGAGCGTTATAAAGCCCAGTTGATCTGGCTTACTTACGGGCATCTGGAATACCGCTTCTCCAATACGATTCTGAAATCCACCTCCGCCAATAAGATCCAATTCACCTTCGAGATCTGTTCCGAGGCTCTGGGATACAATCCTAACTGGCGTTCCGATGTCAGTATATGGCTGAATAATACGGAGATCGGAGTGATCGAATGTCCGGGAGATTACGGCGGACGAAAGGGCAAGCTCAATCCATACTGGTGGAGCGATACCTCGACACAATACGGAGACTTAAGAAAGCTCTGGATCACCGGGAACGGATGCTATATTGATGAGCGGAAGGTCTCCGAGCATACCATATCCTCCCTGGGACTGAACAAAAACAGTTATATGTCCTTTAAGATAGGCGTAAAACCGAATGCAAAGTATGTGGGAGGGATGAACCTGTTCGGCGAAAAATTCGGCGATCATCCGCAGAACATCGTCATGGAGGTATTTCATGAATAGGATGCGGGTCATGCTGATTCCGTAAGCCTTATGATTGGTATATAAAATTTTACATAAGAAAAAGCTTCGAAAGATATGATACTCTCGAAGCCTGTTGTCATTTGCTATAATATTTTTT
>JAFADH010000249.1 GCA_023424995.1 Bacillota bacterium
ATGCAGGCAAGTCCTCCTTCCAGATGTGGACGGATACAGCCAGATACCTGCGGCATTCTAATTATCTGATGCGTGCTGACAGCGGTTCAGGCAGCCAGTTCAACGCAGATGCGACATTTATGGAGACTGCTCCGTAAGCCTGGAATGATAAAAGGTGGGGTGTATATTCCCTTCGTTTCCCATTATCGGATAATACTAACAGGGATATATTGAATGGACTGATGAAAAGACAGTAATCATGATAATAGCAGAACGACATACAAATTGGATGCAAGAGTGCGGATTTTCACTGAAAATCCGCACTCTTGCTTTACAAATATCCCTTTTACTTAACCACTACCTTAATCTTCTTTGTAACATTTCCCGCCGTAACAGCAACATAATCGGTCCCTTTTGATTGTGCGGCTGCCTTACCCGTGGTTTTATTGATAATAACGGCGGATTTTGCCGTAGTAGTAAAGGTCACTTCATCAAATCCGTAAGCTTTTGCCTCAAAGGTAAAGGTTTCTCCGGCCATCATCTCGCTCGTGCTCTTTGATATGACTATGCCAGCCTCTTTTACCGTGATCTTTGTTACGAAGGTCTTTGTCTTGCCGCTGTACAGCTTAACCTTTGTTGTTATTATTGCAGTCCCCTTGCTTCGTGCGACAACTTCGCCATTGGTATTGACCGACGCTACCCTGCTGTTGTCGGAGGAGTAGGATACCATTACTGCACCTGCGGCGCTGCTTGAGGTCTTGTCCTTTAAATCATCGACAAGCTCCAGGGTTACAGGCAGGTTGACAAGAAGCCTGACCGAGGCATCTCTGGTTCCGCCTAAGTACAGAGTCCGGGAGGACGGCGTTACACTGATCTGGTTCCTTAAGGAGGTGCAGATGCTTTCCTCTGCCTTCTCCGGAAGAATTACATAATAGGAGCAATGGAGAAGCTCAATTGTTAAATATCCGTCTTCATCTGCTGCGTAGCCGGAACTGTAAGGCAGTGTTTCAAGCTTGCCTGTTTTTAGATTATAATGGTACAGATAGATTCTGTCTCCGGACCCGATACCTTCCTGATCACCGATAAAGATCCTTACCGACGCCTGAGCAGGTAAGAGGCCGTCATGTCCGAAGCTTACTGCCGCTCCGGCAGCAGCCTCATCCCCTATAAGCTCCTGAAGCTGCGGATCATCCTTTACTGCATTCACCTCCAGGGTCAGGCTGACATCCTCCGGATTCCGTTTGGAAGCAGCTAAATTACTTCCGGTAAAGGTCCATGCATATCGTTCCCTGCCATCCTTATCTGTTACCGTAACAGTTATATCCGCTTCATTTCCTCCGGCAGCCTCCAATAATCTTGAGTCAAGCCTGATATTTTCCTTACTGCCGTCTGCAGACACCTCCGGCAGCTCAACCGTTAGATTAAGTGATTTTGTCCCGCCTGATTGAAGCAGCTCTGTTAATGTCTCAGAATATATGGCAGCATCCTGAACCTCCAGCTTCAATTTGGCAATTATGCTGCCATTCTCATCCGGCTTATTTACTTCCAGATCCCCTGCTTCCGTTTTTTCCTTCATTACCGGTGACGGAGCAGGTGTAGGAACGGGAGCAGGAGTCGGAACAGGAGCAGGCGTAGTATCTGTGACAGTTATACTGAATACGGCGGTGCCACCCTTATCGAATACCACCGTTAACGCCAAATTTCCCGCAGGCTTCGTATTCAGGTACCGGTATCTGATATTCAGTTTATTGCCGGCAACATGATAAGAGGCTGCTCCGATGCTGACATTATGAAGCAATATATCGGTTACCTTATCCGCATCATTCCAGATGATGTTCGTGGATACATCCGACGGATGATATTTGTCAAAGCTTCCGGTAAGCGGACTGATCGCCGCACTCCTTACCTCAGGCGCGGTGGTATCGGTAATTATGATTGTCAGCTCCGCAGCGCTGCCCTGATCGAATATAACGGACAATACCAGGGTACCGTTTGGCTTGCCATCCAAATACGTACTCTTTATAACGAGTGTGGTATTATTATGCTTCACAGAATAATTCCCGGCTCCGATGGACACACCGTTCAGTGTAACATCCTCAACCCTTGTTGCACTGTTCAAGGTGACGGAAGCCGTCACATCTGCCTTCCCGGCGGCATTCTTATCAAATACGGAGGATGAGGGAGTTATTACCGCATCGGTAATCTCAGGCTCTGCCGCATTTAAAATATAAATGATGAATACCGCAGCGCTTCCTATGTCAAACTCAACTGTCAGGTTTACGCTGCCGGCAGACATCCCTGCCAGGTATTCCTTACTGATTGTCAGTGTACCGGCGCTTATGGCTCCTCCGCTTACTGCAGGAACATCAATGTTTCCTTCGCCTCCGGTATTGACGCCGATTGCGCTTCCGCTTACGGCACCGGTACTTATGGCACTTCCGCTCACTGCATAAGCAGATGCCGGTATGGATACTCCGTTATTCTTAATATCAATAACGGCAGCAGCATCATTCCAGGTGATGCCGGTTACCACATCGGCGGGAGCGGCCTTGTCAAAATATCCCACAGGCGGTTCCAATACCGCGCTTTGAATATCCTTCAGTGCTTCCAGTGCAGCCTTTAGCTTATCTGAAGCCAGATCGATCTCAGCCTGTGCAGCGGCTGAATCGGCGGCCGTGATAAGTGCTTCCTCTATAGCGGCATTCAGGTTATCTATAAGCCTTGCCGGGTAAGCACCGGTATCAATTTCATCCGCCCTGCTCAGCAGCAGTGTCAGGAGGGTGCTGTCCTTAGGTACCGAATAGTATTCGATCTCTGCCACATTGGCATTACCGGAAGCCGAATACAGCCGGATGTAGCGGTAAGGCGCCGCACCGGACAACGGATAGGTATACCAGGCAGCCGAAGAGGCGCCGGTGACGGTGTACAGATTATCGAAGTTTACTCCGTCGTTGGAGCCCTGAATAATGGAGCCGTTTAAACGGGAAACATGGCTGCTTCTGGGGTAAAGCCTGCAGCTATAGATTACCTGTTCATTACCCTCGCCAAAATCCACCAGGATCCAGGCAGGATTCGCTTCCGCATCGGTAGAGGTTCCCGTGTTGCCGTCAAAGGCGAGCCATCCGTTCTCTGCCGGATTATATTTCTTGTCCCAGGATTGGTGGGAGGCTGCTGCCATGGAAGGAGTTACCGCTATCTTCCCGGCCGGCAGTGCTGCCAGTGATACCAATGCTCTTTCCGCTTCATTCAACCGGAAGATAAGAGACAATCTGTCTGCTTCCGGGTTCATAAGCTGCTCCGATATATCAGCGAGCACCTCCTGATATAAGAAATAGCTTCCTTTGGTATAGGTTTCGGGCGAGAGGATATCAAGGCCTACCTTGAACTCAATGGTCCTGCTTGCCTCAAAGCTGCCATTGCTGACCTTAAAGGTTATGAGATTACTTCCGTAGTAAGACTGGTTCGGATTCCAGGTCAATATACCGGTTAAAGAATCTAATACAGCCCCGGAAGGTAAGTTGTCAGAGCTGTACACAAGCCGGACGCCGGACGGATCATAGGCAGATACCTGATAAGTAAATACATGCCTTGCGGTCAGCTCTTCAGCCGGAGCAGGAGCTATAACAGGCAGGCCAATTACCATAATCTTAACCGTCCTGCCGGAGGATAAGCTCCCTGCGGCAGCTGTGAAGGTTACCTCGTGTATGCCTGCCTGCTCTTTGGCAGGTGTCCATTCAAAGAGCTGCGTCACCGCATCAAAGGCTGCTCCGGCGGGCAGATTAACAGCCGAATATTGGATCTCTCCGTCCGCATTAATTGCCCGCACAGGGAAGGAAAGCTTAGTTTCCGCCGTCACCGTCTTATCCGTAAGGGCTATGATCACCGGCATTCCCGGAAGATAGATCAATCCGTTCAATGCGGCCTGTAAGCCGGCGGCAGCCGAATCAATCTCTGATTGAACAGCAGTAACTTTCTCTGCGGCCGACCTGGCATTCTCATAGGCCGGCAGGAATGCTGCCAGGCTTTCTTCGGAATAGACATCGATATTAATATCCTCCGCCTGTTCCAGAAGCAGCGTAAGCAGGCTCTTATCAGAGATTTTGGCGGGGCCTTCCGTTACCGCTTTAATTTCACCGTCATTTAAAGCATAATCGTAGATCTGGAATTCATCGATCAGGCCATTATAGTAAGGATCCGGATACTGGCTCTTTGCGATATAATTCACTCCGGGCTTGAAATCAACGGATTTGATCGTGACATTCCTGTTCGTTGCTGCCAGATCTCCATTCACGTACAGCCTTGCGGTATTGTCCGAATATGTAACAGCTACATGAACCCATTGGTTGACCGGAAGCTGCGAGGTCTCTACGATTTGTTCGTCACCGCCGTTTTTAACGGCAAACCGCAGCGTATTATTACCGGATCTCGGAGTGAGGAACATATATTGGCTCTGGCTATTGCCAAAATCAAAGACACGCTGCCAGGTTTTACTGTTGTCCCTCCAGTATAGCCATGCCGCTATGGTATATGAACTGCTGTCGGAGATCGGATGATCGGCCGGTAACAGCGCATAGCTGTCGCTGCCGTTAAAGTCAATTGCCTGGCCGTATTTTCCGTCCGGATAGGTAATCGTTCCATAGGCGGTGGCATTATGGGCGGAATGGATACCATCCGTATCTCCGTCAAAGGAATAGGAGGCTGC
This sequence comes from Bacillota bacterium, assembly GCA_023424995.1. Taxonomy (GTDB): domain Bacteria; phylum Bacillota; class Clostridia; order Lachnospirales; family Lachnospiraceae; genus Mobilitalea. The sequence continues at coordinate 4,682 of JAFADH010000249.1, forward strand.
GGGCTTTAGATAATACTCAAGCAATGCTTCCGCCCGGTCGATCTCTTTTGCAAGCAGGTTCTTGTCAGCTCCCGGCTTGTCGATTTCCTCCTGGATACGGGTCATTTCCTTATCATACAGGAAATAGCTGCCCGCTGTGTAAGCCTCTGCCGAAAGCTTATGCAGCGTAACATTAAGAGTTATTTCGATGCTTACCGAGTAGCTTTCGTTGGCTGCTGTAAAGGTAATGACATTGCTTCCGTAATCCGCATGGCCGGGGGTCCATTTAAATATACCGGTAGCGGGATTTAATACCGCGCCCGCAGGCATGGAAGCAGAGGAGTAGGTAAGCGGTACGCCGGAGGGATCTGTGGCGGGCACCTGGAATGTAAACGGCTGCTCCGCCGTCAAAGTGACGGGCTCTACCGGCTCCGTCACCGGTTCCCCGATTACCCTGATCTGAATAGTCTTTTCGGAGGTAAGGTCTCCTGCTGTCACCGCAAAGGTTACGGAGTATATTCCTCCCTGCTCCCTGGAAGGGGTCCATTGAAAAATTCGTGTCCCTGCATCGAAGGAAGCTCCTTCGGGAAGATTGTCTGCCTGATACCAGGCTTCTCCCGTCATGTTTACCGCTTCCACGGTAAAAGTAAGCTGATCCCCGGTTTTAACGGTCCGGTCAGTCAGTGCGGTGAATATGGGCATGCCCGTAATATAGGCAAGTCCGCCGATAGCTGCTTCTAAATTACTGATCGCCGTATCTACCTCAGACTGGACGGCGGTTGTACTGTCGGCCAGCAGGGTTCCTTCAGAGATTGCCTGATCCAATACCTGGAGGCTTTCCGGCGTATAAATCGTCCGGTCAATATGGGCAGCCTGGGCCAGCAGCTCCTTTAACGGACTTAATACTTCGCCGTGGAACCGGAGCTCAACGATGTTCACCCACCAATCCTTGATGTTATATAACCGGATATAGCGGTACGGCGTAGTGTCATGGATCTGTAAGCTCTGCCACTCCTGGGAGCTCATGGCTGCGGAGGATATCACAGTCCAATTCACCAGGTCGTCGGAGCCTTCTATGAATGCACCGCCGATTCTTCCGTAATTATTATCCTGCCTGCCGATCACCTCTGCCGACGAGAGCCGCACCTTATTTGCAGCCTTAAAGTCAAAGACCACATAACCTCTGCTGCCGGTGCCGTCATAGAAGTGGGGAATGGTGCTCAGGTCGTTATCAAAGAAATAACCTGCCTGCCTCATGGTTTCCGTTTCGTCCCTGTTTGCGGACGGATCGATAATTCTGGTAATATCCAGGATGTTATTGATCATATCCGTCCCATTGGAAAAGAAGAGGAAGGACCCGTCCGTTGTTGCTATAAAACCGTCTATCTCAGTACCATCCGCTGTTTTATAGCTGATATTGAACTTCACGGTACCGGTAGGGATA
>JAFADH010000304.1 GCA_023424995.1 Bacillota bacterium
GGACGGAAAATACACCTTCCGGGACGACGGCTTCTGGACCGGCAGTTTCTGGTGCGGGCTAAACTACACTTTGGCATATGTACATAAAGATCATTCTTTTATTGCTATTGCAAGACGCCCTCAATACCGCTAAGAACCGTATGGAGCAGCATCCGGAGACACTGGACCACGATACCGGCATGCTGTTCTATTAGTGTGTCTGAGCACATTAATACAAAAACAGCACTGTCACATAATACAGTGCTGTTTTTGTATTCCTTATTTTACTGTTACAATTATCTTGTATGTTTGTGTTTTTCCATAATATAACCGAATCTTAACTGTAACCGTCGCTGCCCCTGGTTTTTTTGCAGTTATTTTCCCAGTGAGATAATTCTTTTGCCGTAGATTTTCAAAGACGGGGCTGGGCTATTCCCGATAACGGCAGCTCCAGCCCGTTTGCTTCCAGCAGCTCCTTCTCCTGAAGGATTTCCTCTGCGGGACCCTCGCATACGATCCGTCCGTCCGCCATCAGCAATACCCGGCCGCAGGTATCCAATATCATATCCAGGTCATGGGAAGCAATGATTTTAACATAATCCAGCCTGTTCAGAATATGGATCAGGTTCCTGCGATTCCTCGGATCCAGTGCTATCGTCGGTTCATCCAGCAGGAGGATATCCGGCTTCATGGCAAGGATCGTGGCTATGGCAGCCAGCTTCTTCTCTCCCCCGGACATTTTATATATTTGCTTGTCTCTAAGATGGGAAATACCGATAATCTGAAGTGCTTCCGACACTCCGGCTTCCACCTCATCCTCCTTAAGCCCGTAATTCCTCAGCGCAAATGCCACATCATCATAAACGGTCTGGTTAAAAAGCTGGTTATCGGAATCCTGGAACAAATACCCGGCTTTCATACGCACCTGCGGAAGATTCTTTTTGGTGACAGGAATTTTATCTACCATAACGGATCCCTTATAATCCGTCTCCAGTCCGACCAGGATGCGAAGCAAGGTGGACTTCCCCACCCCGTTGGCACCGATTATTCCAAGCGCTTCCTTCCGATCTGCCTGAAAGGACACACCTTTTAATATCTCATGACCATTCTCATAGGAGAATACGACATCTTTCACATCAATAACCTGCTGCTCCATGAATTTCAATCCCTCTGTTTATAATAGTTGCTGTATATATGCATCGGCTATTATCATATGAATGCAGTGAACATCCCGGTGATATTCACGAGCCTGAGTACCAGCAGCATGGATATCCATACGAATAAGTATACATAATCCAATGCCGTGAATTTCCCCGCATTTAAATAATAATACTCACCCTGAAAGCCCCTTAACAGCATGCTGTCATAAAGCTTTCCGGCTCTGTCAATACTTCGCAGTAATAACTGTCCGATTAAGGAGCCCCAGATCTTATATTTAACTCCCTTCTCCCCCGGTGCACGGAGAGAATATGCCTGCACGACGGCATTCGCTTCACTGAGAAGAACCGTGATATACCGGTAAGTCAGAAGAATCTGTGTCACCAGAATGTTCGGGATATGAAGCAGCCTTAACGCATGGCATATCTTTTCGATCCCCGTGGTTGCAATCAGCAGAAAAGAAGCCAGTAAGGCAAATATCCCCTTAATAATCAGTGTCACCATGGAGATCATGCCCCCGGTAACGATGAAGGTTCCTATCTTAAACATGGGTAAGTGATCAAAAAATGGATTGAATACTCCTACAAAGCACACCAGCGGCAAGATGATACGCAGCTTCCGGAAGCCCTTTTTAATCGGTATATCCGCCAATGCAAACATTATCAGGGGATAGACGGCAAAGGGCAAAATCCCGATAATATCATACTTATGAAAGGAAACCACGCAGACGATATAAAGGACTGTAACTAACAGCTTCCCCAACGGATGTACCTGATTAATCTGTGTTTTCCTTGCAGCCATTTCATCTATTTCATGAATCTCATATATAACCTTGGACAGGTTCTCCATAACTACCTCCATGCTGCCTGTATCATATCTCTGAGCGCAAGCAGGAACTCCCCTGGCATACCTGACTTCCAATCCCGTATCGATCAAGCGAGTGCATCTGTGCCTTCTGCATGCATATTCTTATATATAACAGAAATGATCCGGATATCCGAATTACTCATCAGAATCCAAATCATTTCCTGTTAAATCATCTTAAATCCATGGCTATGCCTGTATCTTGTCTCTTTTTCCAAAGAACCGGAAGAGTACACAGCAGCCTATACTCACAACAGCCACCACCAGTGATCCGAGGATTCCGGAGAAGGTCGTTCCAAAGGCAGAGGAGCTGTCCGCAAAGGAATAATCCGGAAGCAAGGCAGTCTTTTCCTGTATCCCGGCTGCCGCATCAACAGCATCGGCATATCTGCTCTCCGGTTCCAGCTCAGCACTGCCGGTAACATTCTCGATGGACCATTCCAATCCGTCGGGATAGCCGGATGCCGCCAGTGACAATCCGCCGCCGATCAATACCACAATAACGGACAAGATAACCAGTATCTGCCTGAAGCTTACACGGTTCTTCGCTGTGTCATTCTGCAGCAGCTCGGGTCTTGTGCTGTTGACAAAGATAACCACAGCAGCGGTTATAAGGCCTTCCACCGCACCGATAGCAAGATGAATCGGCTGCATTAACAGAAGAAACTGGCCGAAGGAAAGAGAGGTTATACCGGACACCAAAGTCTGGAGAGTTACACTGAAGGCTCCTAACTGCAAGCTTACGACACTGCCCAGGACAGAAGCCAGCACGATGCGCCAGGGCTTCATGTTCCCCTTTACTAACGGCCGGTAAATACAAAGGTAACCGATAAAGCACCCATAGAATGCCATATTCCAGACATTGCAGCCAAGTGCCAGAAGCCCGCCGTCCGCAAATAACAGACATTGGATCAGCAATACGGATATCATGGATAAGAAGCCCGCATAAGGTCCCAGTAATATTGAAAGCAAAAGGCCTCCGCTAAGATGTCCGCTGGATCCCGTTCCGGGTATGGTAAAGTTAATCATCTGCGCCGCAAATACAAAGGCAGACATGACGCCCATAACCGGTATCTTCTTAATCTCATTTTCTAATCTGACTTTTTTGATTGAATATGTAGCTGCCCCTGAGGAGGCGACATACATTGTCGCTGCCACTGCGGGTGCGATCAACGCATCAGCCATATGCATAAAATATCCCTCCATTATACAAGATTGTAAGCCGTGTAGATTTCTATCGTCTTCATTATAATAGTATTTTCTGACCTTACAAGCCCATAGGGGGGATATAATTTTAATCTGTTTAGATTTATCTACTTAATAAAATGCGCAATCGCCTTATTCAGATTGTCAATGGAGGTATTGTCACCTGACTCAATGGCATCCACAATACAGTGCTTGATATGATCCTCCATTATAATCTTACCGGCATTATTAAGGGCCGCTATTACCGCCGATAATTGAATCAATACCTCACTGCAGTCCTTACCGTCTTCTATCATGCGTCTCACGGAATCAAGATGTCCGCTGGCCCTGGACAGTCTGTTCAATACTGCCTTTGTATTCTGGTGAGTATGTTTATGTTGTGTCTCTGTCTCATGGCTATGTATATATTCCGTACCATCCTCACCGACATGGGTATGGAAATGTTCTTTTTCACCCATAATAATCTTCCTCTCCGCCTGGGATAAACCCTCATCTCTTATAATTCCTAGAACCTACTATATCACTGTTAACAATTAAAATGCAATATGAATGAAAAAATAATTAATCGGACAGGAGAAAAGTTTCATTAGTGATGAAACTTTTCTCCTGTCCGATTTAGACTGCTCTTAAAATTAAAAAACACATTTTTCATGTATATTTGGTGAGCGCAGCTCATGGCTGTCTGCAGATAAACTAATTTTTCTGTTTTCTACTATGCAGAAACAGAATATCTGTACAAATCTCAATCACGTAAATTTTAAGGATATACATTTTTACCTTTTGATAATTCATCTGCTAATTACCGTACACCTCAAACTCCGCCACCTGTCCGCCGCCGGCGCCGGTATTCTCTGTGATCACTATCTGAACATATCTGGCCTGGATCTCATCGAAGGTTATCTGAGCTTCATTCCCGAAGTCCGGATCGAAGGTATACTGCTTTGCCTCAACCAATTCCGTATAGTTCTCCCCGTCCTGACTGATGTTAACGGCTACCGTCTGGGTGCGTTTTGCCCAGATGGGCAGGGGATTTAACACGAGCCGGACTGCATGGATCTTCGTAGAATTCTCAAGATCTACGGTGAGGATATTGGGATAAGGTGCTTTCCCTTCCCAGTAGGAGGCTCCGTCCGGATGGCCGTCTACCGCTTTCGGCGCGTTATAGACCTGGGTATAGCCATTGGTCTCCGCTTTCTTGCCCAGAGCTACATTCGTTCCCTCCGGCAGGACCAGCTGATACTCTTCCACAATAAAATCAGGGTGTTCTTCCGCTTCTGTCTGCTCTCTGGCTTCCACAACGGTTACATTGGATGCCGGAATCACCTGAGGCGGTTCTATAATATTATTTTGCTTATAATAATACAGTGCGCCGATCGCGATCACCAATGACACGATTAATAATCTTCTCACAACCGCAACAGCCGTATACAGCACTTTCTTCTTCATATTGAATACCTTACCTTTCTTCCTGCCTGCGGACTTTGATACAAAAGCACTAATCTATGAGGGAGTTCCATCATAATAAATCACACCCGCCTCCAATTATTCAATAACAAGATTTCCCGTGGAAGCTTCATCAATCTCGAACTTACCCTGTTCAAAGCTTGTGATCTTCTCCCCGAGTATGGTAAGGTTCCGGATTGTAATATCCTCCACCGTATGTGTCTCATCAAAGCCCCGGATTCTGGACCCGTTGAATCTGCCGGAAAGGACATTGACGCCGTCAATCACTACATCTCTGATCTGTCCGCGTTCCTTTGTGGTGGACCAGCTGGTGCTCTGTGCAATGTTAAAATCAATCAGATAAGGAAGCTCATCTCCGTCGCCGGAACCCATCTTCGCATTTTCAACAATAATATTCTTAAAGGTAACATCCGATATGACCGCATCATCCGCATTATGCACCGAGATGACCGGCTTATGGAAGTTATTAAGTACCGTGATATTCTCAAAATCGATGCCCGTCATGACAGCATCCGCTTTCTTTCCCTTGTTGGTTTCATACCCGATCTCCATGGATTGGGCCAGATCCGTCCATAGCTGGTTATCTCTAAAGGTAATATTTTTGGTGTCTCCCGTATAATTCTTCACAACCAGAGAATCGTCCCAGCTTCTTACGAAGCAGTTCTGTACAAGATAGTCCTGGCAGGACTGAAGGGTAATTCCGTCTCCGTTAGGTCTGGAGGAAATGATCCGGATCCCGTCGATTATCCCGTTGGTAGAAGTACTTGCAGAACAAACCCAGGCATTCGGGTTCAATACGATGATATCCCTGATCTCTACCTTATCACAGAAATCAAACCGCAGGGGGACCATGGCCGTCTTGCCCTGCCATCCGACGAATTTGGATCCGTCTATGATTCCTCTGCCCATTACCTTAATGTTGGAAGCATAATTCGCCTGGACTACTCCATGTACTACCGCTCCGCCTGCCAGATACAGAGTCTGATTATCCTCCAGCATGATAGCGTCGATATTCCACTCCCCCGGCCCGATATAGACAACATTCTCATCACCCTCTTTCGGAGGATCGGCCTCCAGGGGGTTTGCGAAGATATGCAAAGCCCGGGACGGTGAATCATTATATACCAGGGTATAGTTATCCGGATCTGTAACTGTAAAAGACACGGTATGGTTTTCCTTATCAATTATCGGATCAATTCCGTAGCTGACCGGGCTGACCTTTACCGTCTCCAGATCAATGCCAGGTACCGTTACCGTAATGTTGGCAATTCCCTCAAAATCAAAATAGGTAATTGGTGTTCTTGACTGCGGCGGCAGATAATCCCCGAACCATTGACGGTTGTGATTGACATTCGTATCATAGACATAAGCATCATACCCGTTGACGGTTACCTTCGTATCCGTGCAGTGCATTAATGAAAAGTCCCTCTGCTGTTCATTGACGGTCTTTAGATCCTCTTCCGCGGCATCCTTTAAGGATTTTGGCCCTTCATACAATACAAGTTTCGAATTCCCCATATCAATCATGGCATCAACTTCCTTAATCCGGTCCCTCGTACCCAGGCCGAACCATACCAGCGCACCGGCTAATGCCAGAAGAACAACCCACTCCGCCACAGCAAGACCCAGCTTCCATTTCTTCATAAACAATTACCTCCCATCTTTGATCCATTCAACTTATTCCTGCCTGCACTCCGTAGAGTTCTTACTATAAACTCACTATTTCCGCCCGGTCATTCAGGATCATATCCCAGTCCACGTCACTTTGAAGTGACAATGCTTCATAATCCGCACCCAGCTGTCTGTATTCCGGTCCGACTCCCAGGGATTTCATTCCCGCTGCCCTGGCGGCTGCGATGCCGGCAGCGGAGTCTTCCACCACCAGGCATTCCTCATTGGGCAGCTTCAGCTTTCCCGCCGCAATCAGGAATACCTCCGGATCCGGCTTGGACCTGATCGTATCCAGCCCGCAGCTGACTTCATCTATGTAAGGCATCAGCTCCGTCTTATTTAATATCAGGGGAGTGTTCTTACTGGCGGAACCCACGCCGATGCGGATGCCCTTTCTTCTTAAATCCTCCAAAGTAATGATTACGTCCTTAAGGACTGCTTCCTTGTTTAATTCCTGGAGATATTCCACATAATACCGGTTCTTGCGGTCGGCAAGCTCCATTTTCTCCTCCCGGGTATAGCTTCTGCTTCCCCTCTTAAGTACCACCTCCAGGGATTCCATACGGCTTACGCCCTTCTGCCTCTTGTTATCCTCCCTTGTAAAATCCGTGATCCCGATTTCCTGTGCAAGTCTCTTCCAGGCACGGTAATGCAACTCATCCGTTGATACGAGAACTCCGTCCAGATCAAATATTACCCCTTTTATCATGAAATCAACTCCTCTTTTCTATCTGTACAATTTTTCTGCTTTATGGTAGACTAAAATAATAAAGTTTAACATTAAACTTACGGGAAAGGAACATATAAAATGTCGACGATTAAGGATATTGCCAGTGCGGTCGGTGTCAGCTGTACCACTGTATCTAACGTCATACACGGAAGAGCCGGCAGAGTATCTGCCGAGACTATCGCACGGATTAATGATGCCATTGACCAATTAGGATATGTACCGAATATGTCAGCACGTTCCTTGGTCTCCAGCTCTTCCAAAGTGATTGCCATGATCAGCCATCTGAAGATAAATACAAAGGAAACAATTATTGAAGACCCCTTCCACTCCGCCTTCATCGGATCTATTGAGAAGACCCTGCGTGAAAACGGTTATTACTTAATGCTGCGGGCAGTGGAAACCACGGCAGACCTGGTGGCCTTCCTGCGCAACTGGAATCTGGACGGCCTGTTCTTCACCGGTGTATTCCAGGATGAATTCTATGATGCCCTGAACGCTTTGAATATACCGATTGTCCTGATTGACAGTTATGTACCTCCCTCCAGGATGTGCAACATCGGTCTGGAGGATTACAAGGGCGGCTATACCGCTGCACGGTATCTGATCGAAAAGGGCCACAGGGATATTGCCTTTGCATCCCCGACCATCATCAATCATGGTGTTGTATCGGAGCGCTTCCTGGGTTACAAGCAGGCCTTATCGGAAGCCGGCATATCCTTTCGTCCCGATCTGGTATTCGAACAGGAATTGGATACCGATACAACCATCTCTCTGGGCAACCGGCTGTCAAAACGGAATGATATCACTGCTGTCTTTGCTACTGCCGATATACTTGCAGCCGGTATCATGGCCGGTATCCAGCAGTCGGGCAAAAAGGTACCGGAGGATATCTCCGTCATCGGTTTCGATGATATTAACCTGTGCCGCCTGACTTCTCCCATGCTCACCACCATTCATCAGGATGCACCGTATAAAGGCAAATTAGCGGTGAATTTTATGATTGATCTTCTGGAGAAGAACCCATTGGAGGAGCGCCAGATCATTCTTCCCATCCATCTTGTGGAACGGGATAGCGTGCGCACCCTGTCATAACAGGCAGAGAGGCTGTTGTCAATGCTCCGGCAGCAGCCTGTTCTCCTGTCATCCATATCCTGATACTCCCCTTCGCCAAGATAGACATTCTTATCTCTGTTCTAATTTCTTCCTTGCAATCTCAGTTTCCGTCATACGCTCCTAAATTAGTTATGGCGGCTTTCGTCTTTCCCACCTCGATCTGATATATATTATCACGATAGACTATCTTGAACAGCATATGCTCCCATTTGGAAGGTAGATTCGGTACTGCTTTCAGCTCGCCGTTCTCCTCATGAATTCCCGCAAAGCCTTCGATTGCCGTCATATATGCTCCCCCGGAGGAAGCCGGATGAGTCCCTCCGATATAGATCAGTCCTGCCCATTCCTTGCCCTGCTGGGTAATATCCGATAGGGCTGACTTCATGAAGAAAGGGTATGCAAGGTCGGGCATACGGCATTTGCAGGCAAGCATGGAATACATACAGGCACTTAAGGAAGAGCCGTGCTCCGTCCTGGGCTCGTAGTATTCCCAGTTCTTTCGCAATATGTCCTCTTCATATTCGGCGGAGAACAGATTTAGCATCGTAATCACATCTGCCTGTTTAATTACCTTCGTATGACTGGCAGCACCGTAGGCACCGCCCCAATATTCCTTCTCATGAAGCAGCCGGCTCCTCACTTCCTCTATGGATATATCCTCCAAAGCTCCGTAGCCGTCAAACTGCTCGATAATGCCGGTATTCGTATCTGCCCGGGGTATATAGATCCGCTCACTTGCCTCTCGGAACCTTCGTAACAGGTCATCGCAGTCATAAATCTCCGACAGCTGCGACCTTACCTTCTCTCCCAGCTCCGAAAGCGTAGTAAGAATATGGACCGCACTGTCAAAAGTAAATTTCGCCATACGGTTCGTATAGGCATTATTATTTACCCTCTCATGATATTCGTCCGGCCCGATGACATCATGC
>JAFADH010000365.1 GCA_023424995.1 Bacillota bacterium
GTGATATGTATATTCTTTGCAGCCTATTTATCCCTGAACACTTTTATGAACCTGTTATCAAACAGTAAAAAAGAGAGATATTTTGCAACACCTCTTTCCGTTATTGCCGCCGTATGCTTTTGGATTACTGCGTTGAATATGTGATGAATGGATAAAGTACATGTTCAATCCTTCCGGTGAGAGCATCCAAAAGGATACGGGGAAAGAGAATTTATGATGGTAAGTCCTGCCTATATTAAGGCGGACTTATTTTTTTACGGAACTTTTTGTTGAATATACATAATGTTTCGTTTATATTGAAATAGATATCCGCGGGCTGGTTAATGGCAGAGCTCTCAGCAAGGCTTTGTCCGTACTTGGGGGTATATCAACCCGCGGATTGCTGGATAATAATACTGATACCGGTAGATGCATGCACCCTGTCTTTGGAGAATTTAAGACGGGGTGATTTTTTCAAAGCCATACAGATCTTTCACACTGATTTTCTCTGTAAGATATCTTAAGTGCAATAATAATCATAACGTTCGTTAATATATCAAAATATATGAAATAAATGTAATAAATATAAAATAATATCTAAACTGTTCATATAGATATGATAAAGTTCATATAATATTATTGACATAAACATAAAACCTTATTATAATCAATTATAGACAATAAAATGTTAAAAACCAATGAAATTTTATCATTTTTACTAAAAGGAGGCATCATGCATGGGGCAGATTGAAGATATTACAAGAGATAAATGGATACTGCAGGCATTTCCGGAATGGGGTACCTGGCTGAATGAGGAGATCGATCAGGAGGAAGTGGCACCCGGGACCTTTGCCATGTGGTGGCTTGGATGCACCGGTCTGTGGATCAAATCGGAAAACAACACGAATATAGCAATTGATCTATGGTTCGGAAACGGTAAACGTACACAAAAAACAAAGCACATGGAGCCGTTCCACCAGATGAGGAATATGACCGGAGGCCTGCTGACACAGCCGAATCTCCGTGCGGCGCCCATCGTATATGATCCCTTTGCGGTTACGGCAGTGGACGCGGTACTGTCGACACATTATCATAATGATCATATAGATCCCTTCTTCGCCGCAGCGGTAATTAAAAACTGTCCGGGTGAGGTTCCCTTCATAGGACCCCTGAAAAGCGTTGAAAAATGGCTGAGCTACGGAGTTCCGAAAAACCGCTGTATCGTGGTAAAGCCGGGGGATGTAATTAAAGTAAAGGATTGTGAAATTATCATTCTTGATTCCTTTGACCGGACCTGCCTGGTTACGGCGGATAAGGACATTCGAGGCATCTGTCCCACCGATATGGATGAAAAAGCCGTGAATTACATAGTAAAGACACCGGCTGGTAATATATATCACAGCGGGGATTCGCATTATTCAACGTACTTTGCTAAGCACGGCAAGGATTATCAGATTGATATTGCTTTCGGCTCATATGGTGAGAATCCCGTGGGAAACCAGGATAAGATGACCTCCGTGGATATTTTAAGAATGGCGGAGGCATTGCAGTGCAAGGTGGTAATTCCCTTCCACTATGATGTATGGACTAATTTTAAAGCGGATCCTGCCGAGATATTGATGCTGTATGATTATAAGAAATATGTTCTGGACTACAAGTTCGTTCCTTTCATATGGGAGGTGGGCGGTAAGTTCGTATATCCCAGGGACAACGGCAGAAGGCAGTATCATTACCGCCGGGGTTTTGAAGATTGCTTTACGGAAGAACCCAATGTTCCGTTCCGGTCTATTCTATAAGCTTAGGGGGACAAGGATGCTTAGAAAATTTGTTGAAGAAAAGCACTTTATATTTGCGGACAGGGTTGACCGCTGGGAGGATGCGATCCGGCTGGGCTGCAGACCCCTCGAAGCCGACCGTACGGTGGATGAAACCTATGCGGACCAGATCATAGAGTGCGTCAGGAAGTACGGCCCGTATATTGTCATTATGCCGAACATAGCGATCCCTCATTCCCAGGAGGGAGCCACAGGTGTCAGGAAGACAACCATCAGCTTCATGAAGATTAATGAGCCGGTCCATTTTGACGGGGATGACCCGGAAAAGGATGCCACATTATTCTTTACCCTTGCCTCCAACAACTCGGAGGAGCATCTGGCCAATATGTCGGCGCTGTCGGAAATTTTACTGAATGAAGACCTGATGAAGGAGCTGAACGATGCAAGCTCGCCGGAGGATCTGATAAGGCTGCAGGAACAGTATCTGGACTGAATTATTTCACATAAAGGTTATGGGAAGGTATTTTTACTCCTGTTCCTTATGGAACAGGCAAACAAAATTTATGAAGGGTTTGGGTGGATAAGATGGATGTATTATTAAAGGTTTGGACGTATTTTGCTAACAACATATTGACACAGCCTGCGTTTTTTATCGGACTGATCGTTATTCTCGGATATCTGTTATTGAAGAAGCCCTGGTATGAGGTACTGTCCGGCGGTATTAAGGCGATTGTAGGGTATATGATCCTGGCCGTGGGCTCCGGCGGTCTGGTGAATAATTTCAGGCCGATCCTGGTTGGTCTGAAGGACAGGTTTAATCTGGATGCCATGGTCATTGACCCGTACTTCGGACAAAATGCCGTTACGGCGGGTGTGGAAGAGGTGTTTGGGAAAACCTTCTCCAACGTAATGATTCTTTTGCTCATCGCTTTTATCGTTAATATTCTGCTGGTCCGTTTTAGAAAGATAACAAAGCTGCGCGCCGTGTTCACCACCGGACATGTACAGGTACAGCAGGCCTCCACTGCTTTCTGGCTGGTTTTATTTGCCCTGCCTGCATTGGCCGGCAATGATACCGGCATATTAATTGTAATGGCTGTAATCCTTGGATTATACTGGGCAGTGGGCAGCAATCTGACCGTAAAGCCCACACAGGAATTAACGGACGGAGCAGGCTTTTGTATCGCCCATCAGCAGATGTTCGGACTGGCGCTGGTGTCAAAGCTGTCGGAGAAAATAGGCAGAAAAAGGGAAGGAAAGAAGGAATCCAAGAAATTGGAAGACCTGACATTCCCGGGCTTTATGTCCATCTTCAATGAAAACATGGTTGCCACCTCCATATTAATGTTTGTCTTCTTCGGTATCATCCTGATGGTATTGGGCAAGCCGTATCTGGTGGAAGCGAAATTCATGGCGGAAAAGGATAGCTTTCTGTTCTATATCTTAAAAACCTGCTTGAATTTCTCCGTATATTTAGCTATCCTTCAATTAGGTGTAAGAACCTTTGTAACAGAGCTGACCCAATCCTTCCAGGGTATCTCCAACAAGCTGCTGCCGGGAGCCGTTGCCGGAGTGGACTGTGCGGTTTCTTACGGCTTTGGTTCACCCAATGCGGTAACCATCGGCTTTCTGGCAGGTGCGGTAGGACAATTCCTGGCAATCGCGGCATTGATCTATCTAAAGAGTCCGGTTTTGGTAATTGCAGGCTTTGTCCCGGTGTTCTTCGATAATGCAACCATTGCCGTGTATGCGAATAATAAGGGAGGAATTAAGGCGGCATTATTATTCCCCTTTGTAGCCGGCTTATGTCAGGTGTTCGGTTCGGCCTTCATAGCAAGCTTTGTGGGCATGGCAGCTTACGGCGGCTATCTGGGAATGTGGGACTGGGCGATTGTATGGCCTGTGTTCACCGTAATTATGAAGTATCTGAGTTATGCAGGAGTTGCTCTTGTTATTATTGTGCTGCTGGCTATTCCCCAGCTCCAATATCTAAAAGACAAAAAGAACTACTTCTTAATTACGGATGATTATGAAGCCTACAAGAAAGAAAAAGAAAAGGCATAATCACAGGATATAATCATGAATGAGGATAACAAGATCAGGAGGGCGTCAAATGCTTAATATTCTAATAGCCTGTGCAAATGGTGCGGGAACCAGCCTAATGATGAAATTGACTGTTGAAAAGGTCTTAAAGAAAAAGAATTTACAGGTGGGCAAATTGCATCATTGCTCCCTGAGTGAGGGAAAAAGTGCGGCAACGCAGTTTGATATCGTATTCTGTCCCTTGAATTTCATCTCCATGTTCAAGGATGCGGAAGCAAAGGGTATAAAAGTAATCGGCCTGAAAAACGTCCTGTCCCAGGATGAGATAGAACAGAAGATGGCAGAGGCAGGCATTAAATAACGGCAGCAGCAAAAACAGAGACTGTCCTGAACATAAATGTAAGTTACCATGCCATCCTGTAAAAGAAGGAGGTGCTTGCGTTGATGCGGGCAGTCTCATTTCTTGCAGCGTAAGGCTTATTCATGATCCTGCTGCTCTGATCAGAATTTATAAATAAGCCGGAATTCTTAAGCTGGCGTATGCTTCCTCATTACATGTTCATAATAGCATGAGCATAAGGCTTGTTCATAATCTCCGGTTCCGATCGTATAATTCAGGCAAGCTTGATTATGTTCACTACGCTTTCATAATATCATGGATTTGCGGGTCAGAGCTTAAAGATATGGACGGGCTGTTTATGGCGGACCTTAAGAGCAGAATGAAAAAGGCGGCAGACCGCCGGAGGCATCATGGGAGACAATATATATGAATGAGAATCTGATAGAAAAAGGCAGGAAAATCAAGCTGGTGGTCAGCGATATTGACG
>JAFADH010000009.1 GCA_023424995.1 Bacillota bacterium
GATCTCCCAGCTCTCCGCACCATATCTGTAGACCGTTCGGATAATTCCTACCTCGTCGGCAGAATGCCCGCCAACTCCGGTACAATATCGCACTACCTCAATGTCCGCCGGGCTATTTTCTTTTCCGGGGACAGAATACATACTATTGGGAAAATCGATAAAACACTCATATACCGTCTTGAGTTTTCCTTTTTCATCATAGATACCCTCAAACTTTTCATTTGGTTGCAAGAGAGATTTTATGCTGGTTGGTTCCATTGTTTTGCTTTCCGCTAACAATTGATAATCGTCTGCATACGTAACGCGAATATCCAGCTCGGCTGTTCTGGTGTCAAAAATAGAGACAAAAGAGTTATTCTGAAATTTAAGGACTTCCCCCGTGCCAGTTCCGCTGCCTAAATCACGAAAGATAAGAATTTCAGGAATGGCATCACCGTCAAAATCCTGTAGTTCCACATGCTCTGGGTATGACATGGGCTCACTTTCGTCGAATTGATAGCTATAAAGTTCTGTGCCTTTGTAGACATGCAGGAATGTCTCACCTTGAGAAGTGCCTTCAAGTGGATACCTGCCTTCTTCAATCTTTTCTAAAACACCGTCTCCATCCAAATCTGCCTCCTCCGTGAAGGAAACAATCTTGTTTGCATTTTGCGGCAGAGGGGATGCTGTTTCACCTCCATCTTCCGGGACGAAGGTTGGTCTTGGTGCGGGGGAGGGAGCTGCTTCATTTTCCTGCATTTCATCATCTCCGTTTACCGTACCAAGGGCCGTGGCACAGCCCGCCGGCAGCAATGCCATAACCAGGAATAGGACAATCATCCACGCTCTCATCTTTTTATAATTCATAATACTCACCAGTCTTTCTATAATGATTCCTGTTTTCTTCACACATGGTTATCGGGTCTTTATTTGTCAAGGATTAAAAGTATTAACCCCCTGCGAGTACCAATGCGCTCTATGATATTTACTAATCCATACCCATGGTAAATATCTCATACGGCCTTAATGTAACATGGATCCTTCTGTCATCATCAGCCTTCAGCTCCTGAAGCTGCTCCTCCGTTACATTGCTTCTGTAATATGACGCCGCGCCTGACAAATCATGTACGGTAAGCCTTCTTTCCTGATCGGTGCCATTAATCCAGCGGACCATCCGGTGGTTGGAATTCTGTTTATTTTTCATACCTGTCAGGTAGATGCCCCGCCCTTCCCACGAAAGAAAGGATCGAACCGGAGGCATGCTTCCCTTATGGATCGTTAACTGGTCCGACAGCATCGGGATCTGGAACTGGTAAGCCCCGATAACGGGATCGAAGGCATCCGGACCGGTATGATAAGGTATGATCTCAAGCATGGCGGTGCAATGTCTCAGACACTGCGCTCCCGGAGTCGGGAACACTCCCCAGTCTCCCATCTCACCGACAGCACGGAGAACCGTGACAGCTACGGTATTATTCAGCTCCGGTAACAGTTCATATTCATATAACCCGTAATTGGCTACAAGCAGACCGGCTTCCCGGTCCTCTATTCCGGTAAAACACTGCTGGTGTTCACAGCAGCTCGGATTGGTCCAGACAGGTGAATGACGGTTTGGTCTTGCCACAATCTCGAAGACGGAATCCGTATAATGCTTCTCTGAGCGGATTCCGGTGGGAATCATCATGCGCAGCCTGTGGTCCTTCATGGTATTGTCAAATTCGGACCGGACCTTGATGCCATATCCCTCCTTTTCAAGGCTGATATAGGTATGGATGGTCAGAGGTATCGATCTGCTGCTCCTGCGTGCTTTTCTTGATCTGATATCAATCATGCGCTGCCGCTCCGACTGCAGTGTCTCATCCGCACTTTCCGGAATAGGCAGCACCTGTGTCAGCTGATAGGTAGCTCTGTATTCCTCATCTTCGATCAACCTGCAGCTGCATTCTTGATTTATAGAGAGTATAGCTTTATCACCACGGGGCTGCCGATAGATATATTCGTTCCCGATATCACCGGTGTCCTCATAATAACAGATTCCCTCATAAAGCCTTCCCGACGGTTTATGAAGCAGATTCACCGTTCCGTTCCGGTTTATGGTTACTTTAAGATGCTTATTCTCCATACCGTCATCGATTACAAGGGTTGTTTTTTTCCGGCTGTCTGCCCGGCCTGCTGCCAATGCATACACCTTATATCCCAGGGCAGGTACTGACTCAGCTTCAAAGGTGACATTCACATATCTGGCCATGTAAGGCTTGCGGAATTGATCCGGCGGCAGATTATACCCGAATCTGACACCCATATCTTCTACCTTACCGGTTATTGACCTACTGTCGGAATCCATAATACGAAAGGAATCCAGCTTTAGATCCTTCATCTTATCATGGGCTGCAGTAAGCTTACCTCCGTATATCCTCTCCACATCGACGGATACATTAACCACTCCGGTTCTCTCATAACCGCTTGTGTTCATTACAATAAAAGGATATGTATGCTTCCCCTTGAACATGGAGGTATCAATGGAGCCCCCAAGGCTGCTTATGCCGTCCTTGATGATTTCCCCACTGACCTGCAGGCTCTTCTGATTGCGCAGCTCCATCTCCTCGTGTACTTCATCCACACTGCAGCCGCAGATACTGTCATGGGGGTGGTTCTGCATCAAAAGCTTCCAGGCATACTTAAGGGAGGAGTGGGGATAATCCGGCCCTGCCCCTGCGGCCATGGCAGACAAAGGCTCCGCCAGATTAGTCAGAGACACTTCATTCTCCCTGTTCTTCTGTTTAAGATAGATCCGGGATGAGGTTGTATTCACCAGAGTATTCCATCCGTCCGTAGACTGACTGGTCAATTCGCCCGTCACAGCAGAGAGCTCACCGGTCCGCCCTGCAGTAATACACTTTATATACTCGTTAAAATTTGAATGTATAAATTCATAATCCGGATACAGCCGATTGGCAACAGCGATTGCCTCCGCCAGATTCTTCTGCACCGGCTGATGATCACAGCCGTTCATGAATAACAAGTGATCGGTGGAAGCATACCGCAGGGCATTCTTCAGCCTTTTATCCCAATAGCTTTTTGCACTAATCTCCTCTACGGGAATCTCGGCACCGTTGTTGTACCAGTTTGCAAATAAAATCCCCAGTAATCCGCTGCCATCCGGTGAATTCCATTGCATCTCCGAATAACAGGATTCATACTGTCCGGTTTCTGTAATTGTATTATTAAAGCCTACCGGCTTAACGCCTCTTCCGAAGACTACGGCCTTCATGCCCGCCTGCTTCAGCAGCTGCGGCATCTGTCCCGCATTGCCGAAGGCATCC
The DNA here is from genome assembly GCA_023424995.1 of Bacillota bacterium. GTDB lineage: Bacteria > Bacillota > Clostridia > Lachnospirales > Lachnospiraceae > Mobilitalea. The sequence continues at coordinate 3,303 of JAFADH010000009.1, forward strand.
GGGAAATACCCAACCTCACATACCTTTCCGTATTGCTTTGCTTCCTCTATGCCAACAAGAAGATTTCTCACACTGGCTTCTCCGCTTACAAGAAACTCATCCTGCAGGATATACCAGGGACCTGCGTGAAATCTTTCCTCGATTACATTCCTTTTTAACAGCTCGGCATTTTCCGGCTTTATTTCCAGATAATCGTCCAGTACGATGGTCTGACCATCCAGATGAAAGCTCCGAAAGCCCTCCGATTTTTCAAATAACTCCAAGCATTCATCCACCAGCTTCACCAGCTTAAGACGGTGATTTTCAAAGGGCATATACCATTCTCGATCCCAATGGGAATGAGATATAATATGTATTACTTTTTTAGTCATTCTTCTGCCTCTGTTCCTGAATAACCCCTGTATGCAAGTAAGAATATCTAGGTGCCAATCCCGAACCCAGCCATTCTCATTATGCATACAGAGGTTTCCTGATATTAATATAAGTTATCAGAAGTTGTATTGTACTTCTGATAAAAGGTGCTGTTTTTAGCACCGCGCATCCGATTACAGAAACATGCATTTTGTTTCTGTAATATAAGTTATCAGAAGTTGCATTCCATACTTCTGATAAAAGGCGCTGTTTTTGCGCCGTGCCTCCGATTACAGAACATGAATTACGTTCCTGTAATATAAGTTATAGGAAATTACGTTCTAAACTTCTGATAAAAAGTGCTGCTTTTGTGCCGTACATAAGTTATTGTATAAAAATTGTTTAGCCCATTATATTATTTCTTTGCAGCCAGAAATGCATCTATCTGCTTCTGGCACTCAGTAAGAATATCTTTCGTTCCTGCCGCTTCACAATCACTGATTAATTTGTTAACCATATCCTGATAGTTACCGCCAAGTCCTGCCTCAATCAGCTTATTGGCATCTGCATAGATCTGATCTCTCTGAGCCACCTGCGTCTTAACGTTAGTGACGTCAAAGCTGAAGCCGTTCAAAGGACTCTCTACGTTTTGAGGAAGAGATGCGGCATATTCTGCTTCTCTCTGCCAGAAGCCCTGGTCATAAGAGGCATCCGGACGCATGAATTGGGGCTTCCAGAGTGCCCAGCGGCCGCCCCATTCCATATAACTGGAGTTCTCTGCGGTCATACCCGCCGGGAATACCGCTTCTTCTCCGTTTAATTCATAGTTCTCTCCCAAGATACCATAATGTACCATATCATACAAGTCCCGATCGCTTTCCAGCAGATTTAAAAACATTAAAGTTCTCTCCGGATTCTCTGAGGTTGCAGGAATTGCAACCAGATTGGACAAAGGTGATCTGTTTGCGTATAGTCCGTCCGGATATACTTCCGTATAATCCCAGCGGGCGCTTTCCTCCAGCCATGCTCTCTTCTGATTGCAAAATTCATGTGTTCCCCATTTCGTGATCAGCTTACCCTGGTTGATATAAGTATTGTGGTCGGTTGTATCCGTAAGGATATCCTTCCATATAATATCCTCAGACTGCCATTTCTCCGCGTATTTTG
>JAFADH010000016.1 GCA_023424995.1 Bacillota bacterium
ATACCCTCGCTGCCGCACCTGCTCCCGTCCCTTCGTCGTTATCTAAAATATCACCCCTCCGATAATATAGCCTTAATCCGGTGTATCAGCATATCAATCGCCACCTCATTCTTCCCGCCCCTCGGAATAATAATATCCGCATACCTTTTACATGGCTCCACGAACAGCTCATGCATGGGCTTCACCGTATTGGCATATTGTGCAATCACAGATTCCAGGCTTCTTCCGCGTTCATTCACATCCCGGATAATTCGCCTCATAAGCCGTTCATCCGCATCCGTATCCACGAATACCTTAATATCCATCAAATCCCGAAGATCCGCATTTTCAAATATCATAAACCCTTCAACAATGATAACCTTTGCCGGATTCACAGCCACTGTCTCTGACAGACGGTTATGCTCCGAATAGGAATACACCGGACGCTCTATGGATTTCCACTCCTTTAACAGCTTGATGTCCTTGATAAACCGCTCCGTGTCGAAGGCATTGGGATGGTCATAATTTAATTTTGCCCGTTCTTCATAGGGTAAATCATAATGGGGCAGATAATAATAATCATGGCTTAACAGCTCCACGTTATCCTTGAATTCCTCCTTGATCCGGTTGGCAACGGTCGTCTTTCCGGAAGCGGAACCTCCGGAAACCCCTATAACAATCACGTCTCTCATTGGTCTCCTCCTGGTGTAATTATTCATATCCAAATCCTTGCATTCATTATAATCCAATACATCTTCTTGTCAACGGTTTTGTAAGGAAACAGCATGAATAATACACAAAGAAATATCTGTTCCATCCGGCTGCTCTCATAATATTGCACAGTTTATAAAGGAAATTATGTATAAAGATACCTCTTGTATCTATAACTGTTAAGTGTTATACTGTCAGAGGTTAAAGACAAATGTCTTTGTCACAAAGACTAGGAGGGGATATTATTATGAAACGTAAAGTACTCGCATTATTCATCAGCTTATGCCTTGTCATGAGCTTATTCTCAGCCTGCGGCACCAAGTCAGACGATGGAGATAAGGTAATCAAAATCGGTGTATTTGAGCCATTTACCGGCGAGAACGGAGGCGGAGGCTTCCAGGAAGTATTAGGTATCCGTTACGCGAACAAGATGTATCCGACGGTGGATATCGACGGCGTTACATACACAATCGAATTAGAAGAAGTAGATAACAAGAGTGATAAGACCGAGGCTGTCAGTGCGGCGCAGAGCTTAATCAGCAAGGGAGTAAAGGTAGTATTGGGCTCCTATGGCTCCGGCGTATCCATCGCGGCAGGTGAATTCTTCAATGAGGCATCCATTCCTGCCATCGGTGCTTCCTGTACCAATCCCCAGGTAACTCTCGGGAATGATTTTTATTTCCGTGTATGCTTCCTGGACCCGTTCCAGGGTACCGTTATGGCTAACTATGCCTTCCAGGAGGGGGCAAAGACTGCTGCCGTTATTACACAGCTTGGGGATGACTATTCCTCCGGTCTCGGCAGCTTCTTCGTAACCGCGTTCAAAGGACTTGCCGGAGATTCCGCTATTATAAGCGAAGAGCAGTTCCAGACCAATCAGACCGACTTCAAGGCCATCTTAACCAATGTGAAGGCAGCCGACCCGGATGTTATCTTTGCTCCTTCTTCCATCGCGACCGCTCCCCTGATCATCACTCAGGCGCGTGAGCTGGGAATTACCTGCCCGATTATGGCAGGCGATACCTGGGAGAACTCCACCATCATCGAGAATGCCGGTGTCAATGCGGAAGGCGTCGTTCTATCCACCTTCTTTGATGAAGGGGATCCTGCGAATTCAGAAGCTGATTCCTTTATCAAGGGCTTTAAGGAATATCTGGTGGAGAATGACCAGTCCGATATCATTCCTGCAGTATCCGCACTTGGTTATGACGCATATCTGTGCGCACTGGAAGCAATCAAAAGTGCGAAATCCACAGACTCCAAGGCGATCCGCGATGCGCTTGTGAATGTGCAGATCGACGGCGTGACCGGTTCCATCTCCTTTGATGAGAACGGCGATGCGAAGAAGGATATGGCATTTATCAAGACTGTTGAGGACGGCGCTTTTAAATTCTTAAAGACCGTTACTGTTGCAAAATAAGCTTTTGTAATTAAATATCATGCAATGAAGCACATCAGAATTTTGTGGGAGCATTTTTATCTCTTGAAAAAGGGATAATAACACTCCCACAAAATTAATGTATTATCAAGACAACCTCATCCCTATGGATGAGACCCAAATGCTCCCGGAGGAAAACACATGTCATTATCAACCTTTTTCCAGCATACCTTAACAGGAATATCCCTGGGTGGTGCGTATGCTCTGATCGCCATCGGCTATACCATGGTATACGGTATCCTTCGGCTGATTAATTTCGCACACGGCGATATCTTCATGATAGCCGGCTATTTTATGATATTCTCCATGGTTACGCTTCCCTGGTGGATTGCCATTCCGTTGGTATGTATCTTAACAATTATACTCGGTGTGGCCATCGAACGCGCCGCCTATAAGCCCATCCGGTCCGCACCGCGCATGTCGATCATGATTTCCGCAATCGGTGTATCCTACCTGCTTCAAAACCTGGCGACCTATCTGTTTACCGCACTTCCGCGTGCGTATCCGCAGATCCCACTCCTTAAGAAAATATTCCATATAGGAAGCATCTCTTCCTCTTTGGTTACATTTATAACACCTGTATTAACCATACTTCTGGTAATCGGACTCATGTTCCTGATCAATCACACCAAGGCCGGAATGGCAATGCGTGCGGTATCGAAGGATTTTGAGACCGCCCAGCTTATGGGTATTAAGATCAACAATACCATCAGCACCACCTTTGTCATCGGTTCCCTGCTGGCGGCAATCGGATCGATTCTGTACTTTACCGACCGTATGTCGGTTACCCCCTTCAGCGGTACCCTGCCCGGGTTAAAATGCTTTATCGCAGCCGTTCTGGGCGGAATCGGAAGTATCCCTGGCGCCGTAGTGGGCGGTTTTATTATCGGTATCTGCGAGACCTTCCTGGTTGCCTTCGGATACTCAACCTACAGTGATGCATTTACATTTATCTTATTAATCATCATACTGCTGTTCCGTCCCACCGGCCTGTTCGGCGAGAAGATGATTGACAAGGTATAGAGGAGGGACCGTATGAAAAAATCCAAGAATATTATATATTCATTCGTTACGGCTGCCGTCCTGCTTGTACTTCTCTTCCTTCTGGAGGCGAATAAATTCCAGTTCGGTATGTTATACACCGTATTACAAAAGGGCATGATTCTCGCTGTGGTTGCCGTATCCATGAACCTGGTTACGGGCTTTACCGGACTGTTCTCCCTGGGACAGGCAGGCTTTATGGCCATCGGAGCCTATGTAACCGCTCTGTTTCTCATCCCTGCGGACAGTATGGGGGAAGTATACTATATCAGCGGTGTCGCAGATCCGATCATGAGCTTTAAGACCTGGCTGGAATCCGGACCCGCCTTCACGCAGGCAGTAATTCCTTATGCGGCACTGATCGCCGGAGGACTAACAGCCGCCTTGTTCGCGGCTGTCATCGGTTATCCGGTACTTCGTCTTAAGAGCGACTATCTGGCAATCGCTACCCTGGGCTTCTCCGAGATCATCCGTGCGATTATCGCAAGCCCGCAGCTGGACAGAGTGACCAACGGTTCCTACGGTTTGAAGAAAATACCCGGTTTTGACTCCATTATTGAAACCTTTCTTATCATGGCAGTATGCATCCTGTTAATGGTGCTTCTGCTTCGCAGCACTTATGGACGTGCTTTCCGTGCCATCCGCGAGGACGAGATCGCAGCCGAGGCCATGGGAATTAATCTTTCCTCCCACAAGCAGATGTCCTTCATCATCGGTTCCTTCTTCTCCGCAGTCAGCGGCGGTATGCTTGCCATGTTCATGCGTTCCATCGACTCCAAGACCTTCAGCGTGTCATTGACCTATGATATTCTTCTGATCGTCGTAATCGGAGGTATCGGAAGTGTCACCGGAAGCGTACTGGCTGCCCTCCTGGTTACTGTGTGCAAGGAATGGCTGTTCCGTTTCTTTGATAATCCGCTTGTGATCGGCGGTATTCCGATTCCGTTGTTCCGTACGGGCTTCCGCATGGTTATCTTCTCCGTGGTTCTGCTGGTAATCGTGCTCTTCTACCAGCGGGGTATCATGGGCAGGAATGAATTCTCCTGGGCAGGCCTTACGCGTCGTCTGCGAAAGCTCTTCTCCGGAAAAGGAGGTGCCGGGAATGTCAGATAATATACTGAACGTAAAGGATATCACCATGCAGTTCGGCGGTGTGGTGGCGGTAAATAATCTCTCCCTGGAGGTCAACCGGAATGAGATCGTGTCCCTGATCGGACCCAACGGTGCCGGCAAGACCACTGCCTTTAATGTTATTACCGGAGTATATGCTCCTACCAACGGCGCCGTATACTTTAAAGACCATATGATTACCAGTAACTTCCCCAAGGGCAATATGAAGAAGCTCTACGCCGGAGAGAACAACGGCAGATACACTGAAGCCCTGCGTAAGACACCGGACCGTATCACAAAGCTGGGTGTGGCGCGTACCTTTCAGAACATAAGATTATTCAAGGAGCTGTCCGCTTTTGATAATGTCCTGATTGCCAAGCATATGCGCCAGAAGGCGAATATCTTCTCCGCAACCCTGGGTCTTAATTATAAGGAAGAGCGCATCATGCGGGAAGAGACCATGGAGCTTCTCAATATCCTGGGCCTTAAGGAGGTAAAGGATGAGGTAGCGAACTCCCTTCCCTACGGACAGCAGCGTCACCTGGAGATTGCCCGTGCTCTGGCAACCAAACCGGAGCTGCTGCTCTTAGATGAGCCCGCAGCCGGCATGAATCCACAGGAGACAGATGAATTGACCTCATTTATCCACGATATCCGGGAGAAATTCAACCTGACCATCTTCATGATCGAGCATCACATGGACCTGGTAATGGATATCTCCGACCGGATCTATGTACTTGATTTCGGCAAGCTGATTGCCTCCGGAACTCCGGTGGAGATCCAGAACAACCAGCGGGTAATAGAAGCTTATTTGGGGGTACAGGAAGATGGCGAATAATATATTGACACTTGACAATCTATATGTATCCTACGGCGGTATCCGGGCAGTAAAAGGCATCAGCTTAAATGTTCCCGAGGGCGAGATCGTGACCCTGATCGGTGCCAACGGCGCCGGTAAGAGCACCATCCTGCGCACCATCGCCGGACTGGTGAAGGCGGAAAGCGGTAGAATCACATATAATGGACAGGATATCACAGGGAAACCCACTAATGTAATTGTTGAAAAAGGTATCACCCTGGTGCCGGAAGGCCGCAGAGTATTCCCTGATTTAACCGTATTGGAAAACCTTAAGATCGGAGCATATCTTCGCAAGGACAGCTTAGAAGAGGATATCAACTGGATCTGCCGGCTCTTCCCGCGATTAAAGGAGCGCTCCTGGCAGATGGCTGGTACTCTGTCCGGCGGTGAGCAGCAGATGCTGGCCGTAGGCCGGGCGCTTATGAGCCGTCCGAAGCTGATTATGATGGATGAGCCGTCCCTTGGCCTGGCACCGATTATCGTGCAGGATATCATGAATATCATTAAGACTATCAATACAGAGGGTGTGACCATCCTGTTAGTTGAACAGAATGCAAATCTTGCTTTAAAGCTCGCACATCACGGCTATGTCTGCGAGACCGGCAATATCACCCTGGAAGGTACCGGAATGGAGCTTCTGAATGATGAATCAGTAAAAGCGGCTTATCTTGGGAAGGCGAGAAGGAAGTAATCCGTTCCATATCAGGCAATGAACTTCCAGTATACCGTCTTATAATGCCCTTGCAAATGTCTGAGAATGATTTGCAAGGGTATTTTATAAAATCATACCGTTTAAATAACGCTTTCTTTCCCACCAGTACACCCACAAGCTGACTAGTTATTCATAATTGCAATATATTCCTTGCCATCTGAAGGAAAAGCCTTTATCATAAATGATATCAGTAGATACGCAAGGGGAATATAAGCATGCTGCCGGATAAAGCATCCATCAAAACCAAATACCTTACTATTATTAAGCAGATATGGCTGGAAGCAGACGATCAATTTCCCGCTTTCTTAAAGCCCGTATCCGAAGCAACAAAGTCTGATAATGAACAATATTCCAGAAAGCTCTCAAAGGACTTTAATATACAGGTGAACCGCTTTCCCCGCTTTCTCCTGGGCAGAAAAAGGTGGAAGAGACGGATGCTCTCCCTCATCGAAGATGTACTGCGGCATGAAACCGTTATCGGGATACATCAGTCCATGAAGGAGTCCGAGATAGCATCTTTCCGGGAGGAGCTTATGGTGTTCCTGAAGCAGGTGCGTGCGTTTGCGCCCGAGCTTGAATTGGAGGGAATCGGACAGGCACTCCGTAATTATATTGTATATGTCATGTTCAAATATATCCATAGGATTCAGAGCGGCTTCAGTATGGCAGGCTTTGGCTACAGCATGCTCTATCCTTTTACCGATAATTATATTGACAGCAGGTCCTATACTGCCGGAGAAAAGGTCGAATACAACAGATTGATCCGTGATAAGATCGAAGGCAGACCGGTTCATCCGGGGACCGCGCATCAACGCAAGACCTGTGACCTGCTGGATGCAATATTCCTTAATTTTGATCATTCCGTCTCCCGGCTGCTGCTGATGATGCTGGAGGCCCAGGAGGAAAGCTTGCGTCAGCAGGATAACGGAGTTGCCCTGACGGATGAGGAATGCCTTGATATCTCACTGTATAAGGGGGGTATTTCGGTACTCGTTGACCGTTACCTGATCGGTAAGGAATTGAACGAGGAAGAAATCATATTCTACCTGGGATTAGGCTTCTTCCTTCAGCTGGCCGACGACCTTCAGGATATTAAAAGCGACAGTGAGCAGGGCTGGCAGACGCTGCTCACTCTTAATATAAGCCATGAATATGAGGAACGCTATATCAATAAGCTTCTGCACTTTATCCATACTGTGATGTCCTCTTATCAGGCAGAAAATAACGGCTTTAAGGATTTTATCCTGGCCAACTGCTATCAGCTTGTCTTAACCTCCGTAATCGGCAGCAAGGAATATTTCTCACAGGACTATATAGACGCAATCGGGAGATACCTTCCTGTGACTGTTGCATTTTATGAAGAAATGCAAAGAGATATGATTTATAATCAGAACAGCAGGGACCCGGAGCAGTACCTGAAGCTGATGGATGTGATCATAAAGTAATCCGCGGCATACATGCTGATCCTGTCTTTGATAATTTATTATTTAAATTAAACCATGCAGAATATTATCAATACTGCAGCCGGTTTCTAATAAATATTCATTTTTTAAATTGACATTACTATTATTTCTATGTTATTATCTCAAAAAGCAGGATTGTTAATTTGTTATCATTCTTGCATTATATTTGTTAATTTTCCGGTTGGCAGTTATGACCTAACTGTTTCAAGTTTGGCTTGCAGGGTGGAGAGCTTCTTAGTTGAAGTTCTCTTTTTTTTATATTTTTTACATAAGTGTATTATGATATACCGCAGAAAGAGGTGAGACAGATGTTAATATCCGAAAGTATCTTAACGGCATTATTCTGTATGCTGGTCGTATTTGCAGTACTTATTATACTATGGGGATTGATTCGAGTGTTTTCCATACTCATTCGATGGTTTGAAACCCATAGTAAAAAAGTCTCTTCATAAGACTGGAATGAAAACAGCAGCTTTATAAAAACGGAATACTTCATTAAGCTTCTATGTTAAGGAGGATACATATTGTGTTTATCGACTCATTAGTAAAACTATGGGAGACCTCAGGTTTTGTCGCAATTACCTGGCAGTCCCTTGTAATGATATTATTATCTTTTGTACTCATATATCTGGCCATTGGGAAGAAATTTGAACCCCTGCTATTGCTTCCCATCGCCTTTGGCATGCTCCTGGCTAATCTGCCCTTGGCCGGACTTATGAATGAACCCGCCGGTTCCGGCGAGGTGGGCGGTTTGCTTTATTATCTGTATCTTGGTGTTAAGAAGGGAATCTATCCCTCCCTTATCTTCTTAGGAATTGGGGCCATGACAGACTTTGGTCCATTAATCGCCCGCCCCAGCAGCCTGCTCATCGGAGCCGGCGCACAATTTGGTATCGCCATGGCATTTATCATTGCCATTATGCTGGGCTACGAGCCCAATGAAGCTGCTTCAATCGCTATTATCGGTGGTGCCGACGGACCGACCGCCATATATCTGACCACCAGGCTTGCCATTGAATTACTGCCGTCCATAGCGATAGCCGCCTATTCCTATATGGCACTTATTCCACTCATACAGCCTCCCCTTATGAAGCTTCTGACCACAAAAAAGGAACGTGAAATAAAGATGGAATTGTTACGGCCGGTATCAAAGCTGGAGAAGATCTGCTTCCCCGTTATCGTATCGGTATTATGTATCCTTCTTTTGCCTTCTGTCGCTCCTTTAATCGGCATGCTGATGCTGGGTAACCTGTTCCGGGAATCCGGTGTGGTTGAGAGATTATCCGAGACCGTACAGAATGCATTGATTAATATCGTAACTATCTTCTTAGGCGTGACTGTCGGCGCAACTGCTGCCGGATCTGAATTCCTTCAGCCAAAGACTCTTGGAATCATCTTACTCGGCTTGATAGCCTTCATGTTCAGTACCATTGGCGGTCTGCTGATTGCCAAATTTATGTGCTGGGTTACCAAGGGCAGGATCAATCCCCTCATCGGCTCTGCGGGTGTATCCGCCGTTCCCATGGCTGCCCGTGTATCCCAGGTAGAAGGTCAGAAGGCCAACCCGGGCAATTACCTTTTAATGTTCGCCATGGGTCCGAATGTAGCCGGTGTAATCGGATCCGCAGTAGCTGCCGGTATTTTATTATCGCTGTTCGGATGATAGAAGATCTATTTCTTTTATCTATAATTGCATATTCTCAGCAGAATCAAAAACTGACCGGCCGGCAGAAATAATAAATATTTCTGCCGGCCGGTCAGTTTTCCCTCAGAAGCTAATTCAGGCGGCGGTACAAACTTTTGGCATAGCGCCTTCCATCTGCGAGATTTCTATCCATGTATTTATAATCTTACATCATTCACTTCATTTGACACCCAAGGCATATTGAATATACTATGAGGCATAATACTGTGCCTGGGTATTATAAAGGGAAGCATAGATCCCGTTCAATCTCAGCAGGCTTTCATGATTGCCCCTCTCCGTAATTCTGCCTTCATCCAAAACCACAATATCATCGCAGAATTTGCAGCTGCTCATCCGGTGGGAGATATAGATCGCCGTTTTTCCGTTGATCATCTCGTTAAAATGCTCATAGATCTGCTCTTCCGCAATAGGATCCAGCGCCGCGGTCGGCTCGTCAAGTATGACAAAGGGGCCGTCCTTATACAGTGCCCTGGCAATTGCCAGCTTTTGCGCTTCCCCGCCTGAGATCTCAACTCCTTCGCCGTTATTCTTATACAGCTGTGTGTAAAGCCCCTTCGGCAGCTCTCTGACCCGTTCCTTTAAGCCCACCTGCTCCAGCACCTTCCACATACGCTCCTCATCTATCTCCTCCCCGGCCGATACATTATCCCCAAGGGGCAGCGAAAGCAGCTTAAAGTCCTGGAATACCACGGAAAATATCTTCGTATACTCGTTATAATCATAATACTTTATATCAATTCCATTCAGGAGGATCCTGCCCTCCGTGGGTTCATACAATCTGCACAGCAGCTTGATCAGAGTGGTCTTACCGGCACCGTTTCTGCCTACGACGGCGAATTTTTCACCCACCTTGAATTTCAGACTGATATCCTTCAATATCATGTCCTCCGTACCCGGATAATGAAAGCTTACATGCTCCAGTGCAAACTCATACTCCGCGTCGCTGCGCTTCTCAACAGGCAGGGTGCCCGTATAGTGCATATCCGGCTTATTAATGAATTCATAATACGTGCTGAGATATTCCGCTCTTAACTTGAAGCTGAAGAAGGTCATTATGGCACTGCGAAGGGAATCCGACAGCTGCAGCACTGCTCCGGCATACATGAGGACCTCTCCGATGCTGATGATTCCATAGATGGCCTTCAGCCCGATAACCACATACAGCATGCCTGCAGCCAGCTGTGTGATCAGCATAAGGATGCCTGTGTAAGACCCGTTGCTCACACCGAACTTCAGATAAAAATTATCCGCCTGGCGTATGGAGTCTTTATAATAAGCATCCATCAGCTTCTGCATGGAATAGATGCGGATATCCTTTCCGTTCTGATAATTGGTTGCGGCAGAAATCAGATAATTTCCCACCGAATTAAAATGCTCATTTGCCTTGCTCATCTCATAGAATTTCTTATACGGTTTTCTTGAAACTTTAATACATCCCGCCATAACAGCACCGAAGATAAGTATAACCACCAGCGTCGAACCGGAGGAGGCGAAAAAACTGCCCCCCTCTGAATCCGCCCTCAGCATCAGCATGACCACAAAAACAAAGGAAAATATACAGGAGAATAATTGCTCCGACAATAACAAAATACTCCGTATCTGACTGGCAATGCCCCCGGAACCGTTCTCGCTCCCTCTTACCCTGCGGATGGCATCCATGGTCTCTGTCTTTTCAAATTCCTCATATTCCATCTGATAAGCCTTATTCGCTGTCCGAAGGTATATGGCATCGTTGCAGGCTTCGCCCAGCACATGGACAGACTGCCCGCAGGCCTTGGCAATCAGATTTGCCGCCAGTATTAAGGTCAGCAGCAATACAACCTCCGTAATGCACTCCTTATAATATCCCGCAAGAACCTTATCAAGAATCCTGGAAGAGAATACCAGCTGTATGAATGGCTGCAATGCGCCGGCCAGCCCTCCCGTTATGATAATCCAGACAATGCTGGGATGATCTTTATGAATAAGCTTTACAAACTTGATAAAATCAACCCATAGTTGCTTGAGTCTCATACGAATTACTCCTCTCCTCCTGATAGTATTTACTCTGGACCTGGAACATGGCGGCATATTTTCCGTTCAGCCTCATAAGGTCTTCATGGGAACCTTCTTCCGCTATTCTCCCGTTATCCAGGTACAGAATATGGTTGCAGAAGCGTGTGGAGGCTAATCTGTGGGATATGAACAGGGAGGTCCTTCCCTTTAAAAGCTTCTGATACTGTTCATAAAGCTCACTTTCCGCAATGGCATCCAGGGCTGCCGTGGGTTCATCCAATATGAGCAGCTTCGCATTCTTGTATAAAGCCCTTGCCAGCATCAGCTTCTGCAATTCGCCGCCGGATAATTGTATGCCTCCTTCCTCCATGTCCTTATTAATATAGGTACCCAAGCCTTTGGCAAGCCCATCCGTCTTGCTTTTCAGGCCGGACAGCTCGACTGCCTCCATAAGCTTCTCACGGTCGGAATCCGAATCGATGGAACCGCTGATATTCTCACCGATGGTGAAGGATAATACAAAGGGATCCTGGAAGACAACGGCGATCTGTTCAAAGTATTTCTCAATATTCAGTTCTCTGGTGTCAATTCCGTTGATCAAAATCCTGCCTCCGGCAGGCTGGTAAAAACCGCACAGTAATTTTACAATGGTTGTCTTTCCCGCTCCGTTGACGCCCACAAGGGCAAATCTCTCTCCCTTCTTCATATGGAAGCTGATATCCTTCAATACCTCTTCCCGGGAGCCTTCATAACAGTAGGATACCCGGTCGAATACAATATCAAGGGCCATATCCGCAGCTTTGATTTCCCTGCCCTCCTTATGCCGGAATACATTCTTGATATCCATAAAATATCTGAAATCACCGATCATCATATGGCAATGGCTGATCTCCGACATATCCTCCGTTATCTTGGTAAACCATGTGGCAAACCCGCTGATTATTCCCAGATATAAGACAAATTGGGATACCTCCATTCCCTCGATCAGAAGATAGATCAGATATCCGTAACAGACCCCGTCCCGAAGAAAACGCAGTACGATACCGGTCATATCGTTGATATAATAAAAGCCGCGGATTTTTGCCTTGATTTTCTTCAGCTGACGGTTTGCCCTGCCATATACCCTGTCAATCAGCCTGTCCAGCTGATACAGGCGGACATCCTTGCCTGTCTTTAGATCAAAGGCCTGGTCCTGAAGATATCTCTGGGTCACTTCTATTCTGGAGTATTCCTCCTTCTTGCTTTGCTCATAGCTCTTGGCCCGTTGATAAGAGAGCAGCTGAAGGAAGGAGATTACCAGCATGAGCACCAGGATCAGGGGATGGACAAAGCTGATGACGCACGCATAGAGAATTAAGCCAAGGAGATTGTAAGCAAGGCTGACATTGTAATGCATAAATCCTTCGATCCCTACATTATTATTGTAAATGCTGCGGGAGGCCTTCTCCATATCCGCCCTGGTCTTCTCATCCTCCATCAGGTAATAATCCATATCCATGCATTTTTTATAGATATCCGGCCAGAATTTATCAAGCCTTATGTTAATATACTGCATATCATTTCTTTGATTTAAAAAAAACCGGATTCCCACTATAATTCCATAGATGGTAAAGATAACGGCAAGTGTTATGATGAACTCTGTGATCGGCGCCCTTCGCACCAGAAGTCCCACCACAATCGACGGTATCAGTACGCCTCCGAAGGGCATAAGTACATTGAACAGAACCTCTGCCGCACCATACCGGAGCAGTGACTTGTCATACTTCAACATGCTGGAATAGATGAACCGATAGTTACTAAGGATTGAATAGGGTAGTTTACTTATTTTTTTAGCTGTTTTTCTCATAATTCCTCTCCAGTTTCCAAACGAATATCGTTGCAGCCGATCCCAAATGTCCCAGGTCAGATGCTTCACTCATATTTACCAGTTATGGATCCATATTCACAAACTCATTTGATACCGGTATTCATGCCGGTACTGCATTATGAATGATACTGTTATAACATCAGATGATATTGACTTTAGGGATTAGGATACCCGGGCGTCTTCTCTGAGGATAAATATATCATAACAACCTCCCGTAAAGTAAAAATGTGCACGAAGGGTAAACAATCGTGCACGAATGGATCGAAGCAGCGGTCACAAGCCCGCTGCTGTTCCGGTAATTATAGAGGAAGCATGATCTCTGTTACGAATACTCCCGGTTCATTCTTTCTGTTAATGTAGCCGTCATATTTCTCAACGATCCTGTTGATCCGTTTTAAACCATGTCCGTGATTACCGCGCTTGGTGGTGATATATTCTTCATCCAGCCTGCGGACAGCCTCCTTGGTGGCATTCGTTACGGAGATATAAAGCTGCTGCTTTAATACGCTGATATAAAGCCGGATATACCTTTTCCCATCCGTCTCCTCCATCCTGTGACAGGCTTCCACCGCATTGTCAATAAGATTGCCGATGAGTACGCACAGGTCAATGTCCGACACCGTCAGGGCTGCGGGAACCTGAGCTTTATAATTGATCTCAATGTCCTCCTTCAGCGCCAGGGACAGCTTTGAGTTAAGAATCGCATCCAGATTGACATTCCCGGATTTAATAAGCTGATTGATACTGTCCAGATCCATCTCCAGCTTATCCAGATAGGTCTTTGCCTCGGTAAGCCGGTCCATCTTAAGATATGCCTTCAGGGTCTGAAGATGGTTATGGTAATCGTGACGCCAGCCCCGCATAGTCAGGTACATGTTATGGACCTCATTCACCTGCTTGGTCAATATCTTATTCTGATATTCTGCCGCACTCTCTTCATAGATCTTTCTGGCAATACGGAAGATTAACCGGGTGAGTCCATACAATGCCAGCAGGATAACCGGCAGGAATATTAGAAGATCTCTCATTCAAAGCCTCCTTCCCTGTAATACCGGATGAATGCCTGGTTCACATCCTTATAGGAATTCCTGCTGATAGGAACCGTTATCTCTGTCCTTAAGATACAATCTGTCCTTGTGATTCTCTCCACATATCGCAGATTCACCAGGAAGCTCCGGTGAGTCGGAATGAAATCCGTATTAAGCTTACGGTAGATTTCATTAATATTAATCTTCACTTCATAAGCCCTCTTCTCAGTATGGATATTCACATAATGCCCGAAGGCTTCGATATAATAGATGTCCCGTATATCCAGGCGCACCTTATCCCCGGCCTTGCCCACGATGATATACTGTCTGTCCCTCTCGGATTGTTTCCTGACCATCTCCAATAAGGGGAATAATTGCTCCCCCGTAAGGGGCTTTAGAAGGTATCGCACTGCCTGGACCTCATATCCCTCGAAGACATATTGCCTGCTATTCGAAAGAAAGGCAAGCGCAACATACGGGTCAAGCTGCCTGATTGCCCTCGCCAGCTCCATTCCGTTCATCTTATCCATCTGAATATCGAGAATAATAAAATCAAAGGGAAAGGAAGCGGGATTTTCAAAGAGCATCTCCTCCGCGCTGCCATATGTGGTGACCTCGCAGAGAGGATTGCCCGCCTGCTCCCATTCCCTCACCAATTCCTTCAAATATGCCGTTTGTGTTATCTCATCATCACAATAAGCGATTCTCATGTGCCTCACTCACTTTTATTTTTCTTGCGGCGGACTAGTGACAACCCTCCGAAACCGCTGATCACCGCTATATAGAAACCGAAATCATATGCCCACCCGGTGTTAATCGCCTCATACACCCTGATATTCTTATTAAAGATACCTGCTATCAGTGATACAGGAGCTATCCATCCATGCCAGATTCCCCAGAAGAAGCCTGCCGGATCCGCCGCCGTATAGGTTCCGTCCCCGGGCACACAGCCTGCCAGAAGAAATGACAGACCTAATAACACTACTATCATAATTATAATTCTCTTCTTCATCCATATCTCCTCTCTGCTGTTGACAGCGTCATATTATCTCATCCTTCTGCTCCTGAAGAATTCTGATACGGCAGCAATTGTCTGTACCAGCGTAGTCGCTATAAACCTTCCCGGTAAAAGAATGACCCTCATAAATAACAGCATTCTGTTAATATCGTCGGAATACCGGAAAGGGTTATCAAACAAGCCGCCCAGCCACCCCAGATTGGATTCTGCAGGTCTGGGTACTATAATGTAACTTACCAGGCAATATATTGATACGATAACAATGAATGTTACGGTCCGTGATAGGCTGTAATATCCGTTCATGGTCGCCCAGAATACAAATCCCGTAATAAAAGCGGATATAATCAGCTTGATCACTAAGATCACCGGGTCAACCGGATCCGGTCTCCGGTTATTCTTCTCAATACCGCCAACTTCGCCAGGATTCCTGTGTTCAAATAATATTTCAAATAATCCCATTTATTCTCTCTCCCTCTATAAGAATTTATCAATGATTTGCAAAAAGACTCTCACCTCTAAAAAGGCGGTGAGATGAAGCCGCAATAGCATTTGCATACCAACCGCGGGATGTATGGACAACCCGGTGAAGCTGCGGGCTGCCTGGCTTTTTCAGCAAGGCTGAGCCTTAATTACAGCCGCTTCATAGAAGTCCCTCTTCAAAGCATAGATTCAGCGGCAGATAATTCACACATTACAGTCCCAGTATATATCATTATTCAATTAAATTCATGATAAACGAATTACCGGTAAATTAAAAGCCAATTAAAAAAATTCTTATTACTAAATTAAGTCCTTCCCTATTAAACCCTTCCCTCAATTGCCTGCGGCTTATCACCTATAAAAGACTTGTGCTTGGAAGTATCTGTGAAGCGGCTTATCTGCAGATACCTGCGGCTTATCACCGCCGGATATTTACTTAAATAACGGTCTTCCGGCTTATAAACAATAATCCGGGTGCAATTAAAGAGAGGCTTTCCGTATTATATATTTGAATTTTACCGTCATAATAATACATACGAATATGGCTGGGATTTCATTGCATCCCAGCCATAATATATTTGCTTTATCAGCTATTTCACTACAATATTCAGTATCCTTCCGGGAACATAGATCACCTTCACCACAGTCTTGCCGCTGGTCGCGGCTTTGACCGCGTCCAGGTCCATGGCCTTTGCTTCCACATCCGCCTGTTTCTCTTCCAGTGCAATGCTGAGGTTCGCTTTCACCCTGCCGTTGATCTGAATCGCTATCTCCACGGTATCCTCTATGGTCTTCTGCTCATCATATACCGGCCATGCCTGCTGATAGATCCTTCCCTTTTCCCCGATTAACTGCCACAGCTCCTCTGTCACATGGGGAGCTACCGGGTTCAGGAGGATGATCAGTGTCTTGAATTCACCTCTGGTTACGGAGCCCGCACGGTAGAATTCATTCACCAGAGCCATCATGGCTGCGATTGCGGTATTGAACTTCATATTCTCAAAGTCATGGCTGACCTTTTTGATCGTCTGGTGCAGCTTGGTCTCCAGGCCCGCCGAATAACCCTCTTCCCCGGTCAGCATATCCTTCAGCTTCCATACACGGTCGATGAAACGGCGGCAGCCCTTGACGCCTTCGTTGGACCAGACCGCACTCAGGTCAAAGGCTCCGATGAACATCTCATAGGTACGCAGAGTGTCCGCGCCGAATTCATTCACGATATCGTCGGGATTGACCACATTGCCCCTGGATTTGGACATCTTCTCGCCGTTCTCCCCAAGGATCATGCCATGGGAGGTCCTTTTCTGATAGGGCTCCGGTGTGTTGACCAGTCCCTGGTCATACAGGAACTTATGCCAGAAGCGGGAATACAGCAGGTGCAGGGTGGTATGCTCCATGCCGCCGTTATACCAGTCCACAGGCATCCAATAGTCCAATTCCTCTTTCCCTGCAAATGCATTGTTATTATGAGGATCGATATATCTTAAGAAATACCAGGAGGACCCGGCCCATTGGGGCATGGTATCCGTCTCTCTGTGTGCTTCGCCGCCGCAGACAGGGCAGGTGGTTTCGACCCAGTCCGTGATAGCAGCCAACGGTGACTCACCGTTATCGGTGGGCTCATAGCTCTCCACCTCGGGCAGCATCAGCGGCAATTCACTCTCCGGAATCGGAACATAACCGCAATTCCTGCAATGAACGATGGGAATCGGCTCGCCCCAATATCTCTGCCGGGAGAATACCCAGTCTCTTAACTTAAAGTTTACCTTCCTGGTTCCGATGCCTTTGTCCTCCAGCCACTTAAGAATCTTCTGCTTGGCATCTGCGACCTCAAGGCCGTTTAAAAAGTCCGAATTCACTAATACTCCGGTGGAGGTATTGGTAAAGGCTTCTTCCTGTACATTGCCTCCGGCAACGACCTCCACGATGGGAAGGCTGAATTTCCTGGCAAAATCCCAGTCGCGCTCATCATGGGCAGGTACTGCCATGATAGCACCGGTGCCATAGGTCATAAGCACATAGTCGGATATCCAGACAGGAATCTCAAGCCCCGTCACCGGATTGACGGCGGTGATGCCGTCGATCTGAACACCGGTCTTATCCTTGACCAGCTCGGTTCTCTCAAAGTCTGACTTCTTGGAAGCCAGCTCCCGGTATTCGATCAGTTCATCGTAGTTCCCGATCTCATCCTTATACTTATCGATCAGCGGATGCTCCGGGGAGATGACCATATAGGTAGCGCCGAACAAGGTATCCGGTCTGGTCGTGAATACCCGCAGGTTCTCTTCTTTGCCGTTCAGCTTAAAGTCCACTTCCGCACCGACGGAACGGCCGATCCAGTTAATCTGCGATACTTTGACCTTCTCGATATAATCCACGGTCTCCAGCCCGTCTATTAATTTATCCGCATATTCCGTAATTTTTAACATCCACTGGCTCTTTACCTTGCGGACCACCTCTCCGCCGCAGCGCTCGCATACTCCGCCTACCACCTCTTCATTGGCAAGACCGACCTTACAGGAGGTGCACCAGTTAATGGGCATCTCAGACTTATATGCCAGGCCTTTCTTAAACAGCTGCAGAAAAATCCACTGGGTCCATTTGTAATAGTCCGGATCCGTGGTATTCACCTCTTTGTCCCAGTCGAAGGAATATCCCAGAGCTTTCAGCTGGTCTGTAAAGCGCTCAATATTCTGTTTGGTCACGATCTTCGGATGGATGTGGTTTTTAATCGCGTAATTCTCCGTGGGAAGGCCGAAGGCATCCCAGCCCATGGGGTATAATACGTTATAACCCTCCAGCCGCCTCTTTCTTGCTATGATATCAAGTGCAGTATAGGGTCTGGGATGGCCCACATGCAAGCCCTGCCCGGAAGGATACGGAAACTCCACCAGTGCATAGAACTTCGGCTTGGATTTGTCGGTGCCGACCTGAAAGGCCTGTTCCTTCTCCCATATCTCCTGCCATTTTTTTTCAATTTCATTGGGTAAATAATGCTCACTCATTCTCGCTTCCTCCTTAATATCAACAGTTATATCTCATATTTAATCAAATAATTCTAAATCTATCAAATTCTGACTAACGGCATTCATCTAAATTACAGGATATAATCAGGTTCCCTGTAATATAAAAAAACCCCTCATCTCCATTCTCTAGAGACGAAGAGGTTCTGTTCAGAATCAATCCGCGGTACCACTCTAGTCCATTAAGCAAAAATCTGCTGAATGTACTCATATAATCTGTAACGGGATCTCCCGCTTGGCCTACTCCATGTAAATCACATAATTCCTGTGCACAGTTCAGCCGAAGGGCTCCAAGGCGAGTTCTAAGCTCCTGTCCGTCACTTTTCACCAGCCAGTGACTCTCTGCAAGACGGTTTTCTTATACTATTCCTTTTCATTGCCATGATAAAATTATGAAGTTAGTATTCATTTTACCATTTTATAAACCGCTGTCAAGCCAAAATTAAGCTTTCATAAAAATTAGTCTTTAATAACAAGAAATCATTTCATTTAGGATGACAAGTTATATATCATAAAAAAGGTTTCTATATCTAAAAAAAGATGAAAAATATTGCAGTTCACTTTCCTTATATTGACATTTTTCTTCATTCAATATATACTCATATTAATTACAATTATGTAATTCTCTGGTAAATCCACAAACTATCTTTGGAAAGGAGTACCAATAATGAAAAGAAAAGCATCTGCAATACTATTAGTTCTTTTCATAAGCTTAATATTTTACAACTATGCTATGGCCGGAGGTGTAAATTACGGCACATCTACCGAAACTCTGCAGTTCATATATGAAGGATATGTACAATGCCAGCCATCATATAATGATGGGGGATACAATGCTGCACGAGCTTATCTGCGTTACCAAAACGGTATCGGCGGCGATACCGGCAGATTGTATACAAGCTATGGATACAGTGCAACTGATAGTAACATATATTCCAGATCACATACATATTACGATACATTAAATCCATTTGCCGATCCAGTTATATTTAATTATGGTTTCGATTACGTACCTGTTGGAATAGGTGTATGGCCTGTATAAAACCTATAATTTTCTACGAATCACACTGATGTTTATAGTTTGTGGATTTATAAGGAGAATACTATTCATGAGAAAAATAAGAGTATTAAATATAGTTCTTAATAGTATTATAGTTTTGGCCTTTTCAGTTTTAATCGTATACACATCAATTCGTATAGACCTGATATCAAAAAGTGAATATTTGCTTAGTAAACAATATGTTAAAGTAAATATTTATGATATAAGACCGGTCAATACCAATAAAAACAAAGAACTGCTAATGAAGATATATGATTTATGTAAGGATACCAAAATAACAATTTTATTTGACAATATAGATTCCATGGGTCTCGCTGTATTTGATACAAGTAATAGATATGATAATCAGAAACTGACAGAAGGAGCATTTATAAAATATAATGATATTTATTCCGATGAATTAGATATCTTAGTGAAAAAAGATTCATTTATATATTACCAATGCCGTAATAATAACGGAAAATCAAATTTAAATAGTCAAGTATTAAATGCCGTTGGTACATATGATCAGGATCACATTTTATATTCGGAAAATAAGGAATATATATATAATTTTTTCAAAACAACCAATCTAAATGGACTATATTATATCGATAGTGACAAAAGAGAAATAACCGATGAATTTATAAAAATATTTACAAATAACGGATATGACACAGTTGTTTATAGGGATGGATTGCCTGCATCACTTTGGGATAGGTTTATTCAACTACTTAGTGATAAGACCTACTTTACAGCTTTATTAGGAATGGCTTTCATCTATATAAACAATTTTATATTCTGTAAGGTGCAATTCATAAAGTTAAAAAAAGATATTATGATCAGATTTCTTTTTGGCGCAGCTAAAATACGTCTATATAAGGATTATTTAAATTACACACTAAAACATACAATGCTTGGCTTATTCCTGGGAACGCTATCGTATTATATTATATTTTCAGATGGAAATCTAAGTTTACAACTCTCTATGATTCCGATAATTTGGCTTTTTCACTGTTTATTCAGTATTATTTCATTGACTATAATATATAAGATGAGCATACCAAGAAAAGAGGAACGGATTATATGAATAATGTTCTTTATTATCTAAAAAAAGATATTCGTGAAAATATTTATATCCTGCTGTTTTTTATCCTGCAAATTTGTATTTGCTGTGTATTTATAATCATGTGCAGTATACAGTTGATAATTGCATCAAATTTTAATAATCAGATAAAACATCTACGGGATTATAATATTGTAAATTTCAATGTTTATTACGGACAATCGGGTATTAAAAATTATAAAACCACAAATGACATGCTTTCGAAAATATTAGATCTTGAAGAAGATGCTTATGCGTATGTGGATACCATAACCTTGCCACAATATCCGAACTATAAAGTAATAATAGGATTGGGTAATTTCAATAAAATTTATAAAATCTCATATGATGATAAAACTGCCATAAAGAATAGTGATGGAACAATTATTTTAACAGGCTCAAAGATAAAAGATATACAAATAGGCGATGGCATAGAGATTGGCTCCAATGAATATCAAGTAAATGGCCGCTTAAGCAGTAACGCAGCATATACAAAGGGAATGACTGATATAACTTTGGATCAATGTATCCTGATTTTAACCCAATATAGTTCTTTGAATGAATGGTATCCCAATTATTACATATCAGATGTTATTGCATCTCTTGGCCTATTAAACCCTGATAGTACCTATCTGGAAAGTATTATAGATGTAATTAATAACAACTACATTATTGTAAGTCCTGTATATTTCAATTCGTCATCAGAAGAAGCATATAGCGAGCTTATTGATAATACGTATTTTTTCTTCATCCTATTTATATGTGTATTATTATTTACATGTATAGGAATAATTTCAAATTTACTTTTAATGATTGAAAAAAATTATAAAACTTATGCCATTCATCGTGTATATGGTGCTACATTATTTTCACTATGCTCCCGGGTCGTTTTTTATATAGCCTGTATATTGGTAATACCTTTTATTGTATGCATTATTGTAATAAAGCTATATAGTGGACTATATCATATTCCTATCCCTTGGTTGATAATTATATTTGCAATAATCACCGGCTTCCTGTCGTGGTTACCTATTTCAAATATAAAAAAGAAGGATATGTCGTATTTTCTAAGGAGGGATTATTAATGGATACAATAATAAAATTAGAGAATCTAGTAAAAATTTATGATAACGGCAGATCAAAAACTCATGCGGTTAATGGGGTGTCTTTAGATATACAAAGAGGTGAGAAAGTAGCTATTATCGGTCCGTCAGGCTGCGGAAAAAGTACGTTGTTGAATTTAATAGGATTAATTATAAAGCCTTCCGAAGGTCATATCATTATTTTAGATAAAAATGCAAATGAATTAAACGAAAACCAAAAAGCCAGATATAGAAATCAATTATTCGGCTATGTGGTACAAGACTTTGCTTTAGTGGAAGAAAGTACTGTATATGAAAATGTTGAAATACCTCTGCTATATGCCCAAAAGAGGATCAGAAAAACCATCAGAAAACAGAAGGTAGAAGCAGTTTTGCAAAAAGTTGGTTTATCCATAAAAATAAATGAAAAAGTAAAAAATTTATCGGGCGGACAAAGGCAAAGAGTAGCCATTGCAAGGGCAATTGTTAATGATCCTGAGATTATATTAGCCGATGAACCGACAGGTTCACTGGATAGTGAAATCAGTAAGAACATGTTCTCGCTTCTGAATAACCTCGTTAAAGAGGGTAAAACCTTAGTAATGGTAACGCATAATACCGATCTGGCAAAATCATGTGACAGACAGGTCCTTATGCTGGATGGAACGATAATCTCCTGAATATCTCTTAAAACGTGCATGAATGAAAGACTGGGGTATTTTATGATACCCCAGTCTTTTGGCATAAGTAGATATGTCAGGTAACGGTTTTGCATTATCGGTACTATATTAATCCAGCATTTTATATCTGTCTCAACAGCTCTTCCTTCGCAAAGGATACCGCCCTGGCAACACTTCCCTCTTCAAAGGGAACCGACAGATGTGCCAGCTTTAACAGGTTCAGATAATTCGTGCAGGAGCCTGCCTTGCATAAGGCAAGATAGTCCTCCCAGGCCTGTTCCTTATTCTCATGGTAACGCTTTTTAAGCTCCATGGCGCCCATGGTCGTCAGGGTATAATTGATATAATAGAACGGGTACAGGAAGATATGCAGCTTATGGTACCAATAGCCTCCGCGTTCCATGAATTCATCGTCCTCATAGGTACGCCAGGGCATGTATTTCTGCTCCAGCTTATGCCATTCATAGGTACGCTCCCTGGGCGTCAGGTCAGGATTTGCATACATTATATGCTGGAATTCATCCACTGCCACGCCGAAGGGTACAAAGGTGACCGCCTCCTGCAGATGGGCGAAGCGGAATTTATCCGCATCCTTTCCGAAGAACTGCTCCGCATAGGGATATGCAAATTGTTCCATGGCCATGGAATGGATCTCCGCGATATCCGTGCTTACACTGTAATACTGGGAGGTCTTCTGGGTCCTCATGGCTTCATACCCCGCAAATGCATGCCCCAGCTCATGGGAAAGCACCTGCATATCAAAGATAGTCTGATTGAAGCAGGAGAACACATAAGGGGACCTGTAGTCCTGCAGGAACGTCATATACCCGGTAGCCGCCTTATTGGGTTTATTTTTAAGATCCATCATCTCATGTTCGATCATGAAATCAATAAACTCCCCTGTCTCCGGACTCATGTCATGATACATGCTCCTTGCCTGCTCCACCATATAATCATCGTCTCCGGCAGGCACCGCATTCCCGTCGGGGAAGATGAATTTCTCATCATATACCTTCACCTTATCCACACCGATTCTCTTTGCCTGGGCTTTAAAGAGCTGCTCACAGAGGGGAACGATCTCCCTCCTTACCTGTTCCCGGAAAGCCGCCACCTCTTTCTGTCCGTAATCACTGCGGCTCTGCTGCAGATAGCCAAGGGGAGTGAAGTTCTCATAGCCTAATGCCTGCCCCATCTCATTGCGAAGCTTCACGAGCCCGGCAAATATCTCCTCCATCTCAGCCTCGTTGCTATGGTAAAAATCCGAATACGCTTTGAAGGCCGCTTTACGGACGGTTCTGTCCGGATGTTCAAAATACTTCTGGATCCCGTACAGATTTAAAACCTTCCCTTCGAATACAATCTGTGCCGTAGCCATCAGCTTCTGATAGCGCAGGGTAAGCTTCGACTCCTGCTGCAGGAAGGGAACCAGCTCATCCTTAAACTGGTCCACGCTCCTTTGTTCTATCACAAGGAATTCGGGACCGTAATCTGCCGCGATATCCTCCCTGAATCTACTTGATAACAGCGCCTTACTCAGTTTAATTATTGTTATATTGGCGGTTGCTGCCCTGTCATTGATAAATTCGACTTCCTTCTCATAAAACTCATCGGTGGTGTCCAGGGTATTACGAATGAAAGCTATGGTACTCATGGTATCCGCATGACCGCCTATTCTTTCCCTTTCCCTGATGACTTCCTTAATTTCCTCATAGCTGTCCGCCCGGTTGATCCGGTCGACCAGGACAAGATAATCTGCCTCCAGCTGATCAAAATCCGGCCTTACGTATTCCAGTGCGGAAAATGTAAATCTCTCCATATTAATCCCTCCATGCTGCCAATGCCCGCGGATTTGGGCGTTAGCACAAACTTGCCGTGTGAATTATGCTTTTTAATAATTCACATTATCTGCCTCTTTTCCTTTATTTATATTATAGATGCTCAAAATAAAACCAATTCTCTGCCATAATCTACATGGAACGAAAGCGCGGGCATATTGCCCTATCCAGCCTGACGGATGTCCGGCTCCCATATGCTCCTGATCCGTCAGTTCAGAGTATGTTATAACACTATCCCCTTTCTCCGGATAAATTCTGTCAGTACCTTTGCCGCCGCCTGATGGGACAGCTTCCCGGGATGCCATCTTGCTCCCATGGTCTCATCCGTCGTATCCGGCAATTTCAGATAAGATATCCTGTCATCCCCGGTCCTGGCCGTATATGCATCCATCGCCCGCAGGATCATCGGTTCCATTACATCTCCCAGCATTCCGTACGCCCATATAATATATGCCTTCTTATTATATTTTCTAAGCTTGGTTAAGAAGCTCTCTGCCGCCCTTTCGAAGGCTCTCACATCCTCCTCATGAAAGGACCCGTCTGCATTCACCCTCTGCTTATGGGTCTCCCCCGCAGCTTCATCCCTCCATTCGGGCTGGGCAAAAGCGCCCGCATCATTCGTTCCCAGGTTAACCACTATGATATCCGGCTCCCAGGAAGCAAAATCATTCTCCTCATAGGCGCCCAATGCTTTATTATGCCCGCCTGTGAGGACTCCGCAGACCTTCTCATAATATTCCGGTATATTACAATGGGGATTATTGTCCCAGCCGGTCAGTACGCCCCAACCGCTCTGGGAGATGATACGTGCTTCCGCATTCAGGGCCTCGGCCGTATACATGGTATAATTATCGACCCCGCTGAACCAAAGAGATATCCAGTCCTCTTCCTCCCTGGCTCCGACAGCTCCTTCCCCGCTGGTGATACTGTCACCGACAAATTCTATCTTATAAGGCCTGTGAGTTACCGGCATGAATTCACCGTCGGAGCTGACTGCATGAAGCTGCAGATAATTGTCCGGATCTCCGCTCATGGCCTGCGTGTCCCGGACGATGCGGATATTCTTGACTACAGATTCATTCATGCCTCGAAAGATACAAATCCGGTTCCTCCCGGGAATGACCATCTGCCTGCTCACTGCAGCTTTATTAACTAATATACTGATCCAGGTTTCATTGGCGGTAAAATCACCTTCTAACTCAACCCATAGCTCGGAGCCTGTCACATTAAGCTCAATACCGCTTCCCGTCCAGAATAAAGCCAGGGGTGACAGGCGGCCCGCGGTCCTGCCGTGTATCTTCAGGTGCTCTATCTCCTCTAATTGATATGTCCTAAGTTTTGGATTTTCCCTCATCTTATCCTCCATCGAAATAAGCTGTAAAAAATGAAGCGCCATGCTTGCTGATTGCTATATTAAGGATTATACCTTTTCCTCAGGTTTTTTTCTATTTATTTCTATATTTAAAATGAAAATTATTATTGACAACGGGCTTATTCAGTGTATATATTATATCTATACTAAACATATATGAATTATATATTTAAATAATAATATAATAACTGACTGTATTAACAGAGGTTATGTCTAAGTTCCATACTTATAATAACCTCTGTTTTTATTAAATGAATAACAATATGTAAAGGGTGGTTGAAAATTGAGACATTACGATTTTGACAAAAAAATTGAAAGAGAAAATTCCAATTCCGTCAAATGGAGCTTTATCAAAGAACATACCGGGGTTGCAGACGCACTTCCGCTATGGGTCGCAGATATGGATTTTGAAACTGCGCCGGAGATAACTAAGAAGCTGATTGAACGTGCAGCGCACGGTATCTACGGATACACGGCACGTACGGACGGGTATTATCAGGAACTGATCAGCTGGCTGTCAAGACGCCAGGGATGGAAGGTAAGGAAGGAATGGATCACTCATAGTAACGGTGTGGTTAATGCTATTTTTAATATCATATATGCCTTAAGCAATCCGGGAGAGGGAATTGTTATCCAGCCCCCTGTTTACCATCCCTTTGCCCGGGCAGTGGAAAAAACAGGGCGGAAGCTTCTGCTTAATCCTTTGATAAGAAAAGAAGAACATTATGAGGTGGATTTTGAAGGATTTGAGCATCTGCTGAAGACTCAGGGGGCAAAGTTTTTTCTGCTGTGCAGTCCCCACAATCCCGTAGGAAAGGTATTTACAAAAGAGGAATTGGAAACTCTGGGCGATCTCTGTATCCGCTATGGGGTTAAAGTGGTGTCGGATGAGATTCACTCGGATTTCATTTATAAAGAGAATGAATTTCATCCGTTTGCAGCCCTCTCGGAGGCTTTTGAGCAAAACAGCATTATCTGCACCGCTCCCAGCAAGACCTTTAACCTGGCCGGGCTGTCAACCTCCAATATCATCATCCCCAACCCGGAATTACGGTATCAGTTTGATTCCTACAGTGAGGCAAGAGGCTTGAAATCCTTTAATATATTCGGAGCCGTTGCCGGTGAAACAGCATACCGGTACGGCGAGCCCTGGCTGGAGGAGCTGTTGGCGTACCTGGAGAAGAATAAGAATCTGGCCGTTACATATCTGAAAATACATCTTCCCGAACTAAAGGCAACGAATCCCGAGGGCACATACTTTTTATGGGTGGATTTCAACGCCCTGAAATTAAGTAAGGAAAACCTGGAGAAATTCCTTCTGGAGGATGCCAAGCTCTGGCTGAATCAGGGATATATCTTTGGCAGGGAAGGGGAGGGCTTTGCCAGAATCAACCTGGCCTGCCGGAAGGAGACCTTGAAGGAAGCCCTCTTCCGGCTTCATCAGGCGATTAAAAAGGTTGTGTAGCCCGGCTGGCTACTCACCCATATACTTATCCAACCGGTAGGAGGTCTCAAGTATTTCGTCCAGCAGGCTCTTCGCACTTTCCGCATCATGCATGTTCTTCTCACTGATGGCTGTTGCTTCCTGAGAGCTTGCCGTTACCTCCTCGGTGGTTGCCGAGATCTGGCTGATATTCTCAACAATTGTACTGTTTGCCTTTGCCAGATTTAAGAGCATCTCATCGATATTAGCGATATCCTCTGTCAGTAAGCCTACATTGGCATTAATCTGATTAAAGCTCTTGGAGGTAATTGTGATAAGCTCACTCTGATGGTTGGTGGCATGAATGGTATCATATACTGTCTTTGTGGCAGCTTCCGTATAGCTGTTCAGATCTTCAAGAATTCTTGAGATATTCTCCGTAGAGCTCTTGGTCTGCTCCGCCAGCTTGCGGATCTGGTCCGCCACCACTGCAAAGCCTTTTCCCGCTTCCCCTGCTCTTGCACTTTCGATGGAAGCATTCAGGGCCAGGAGGTTGGTCTGGCCGGAGATGCTATGGATTATGGCGGCGATATCCCGGACTTCCTTCATCTTCAGCTGAAGCCTGGTCATGGAATCAATCAGCTCCTTGTTGGTCAGCGCAATCTCCTCGGATTCATTCCTCAGATCATTCATCAGTTCCAGGTTGCTGTTAATTGAGGTACCGGATTCCTGAGCGATGCCGACCATCTTTTTGGAGCGGCTTACCGTATCCTGAATCGAGGACTGGATGGACTGTGTCATAAGATTCTGTTCCTGGATATTCTGAGCCGTCAGCTGCGTGCTTGCAGCAATCTGGCCGATGGCCATGTTCACAACTCCGGTAGAATCCTCCAGCTCCTGAACGATTTCGTTGGAAGCGGTCGTATTCTCTCTGATAACACCGGCAATTGCAAGAACATCCTCCAGCATCTTCGCCTGCTTTTCCTGCTCGTCGGAAATCGTACCGACGATATCACGGCTGAACATCCTGCCTCTGTCCGCTGTTCTTACTACCGTATAGAGAAGACATAGCATGATAATAAAGCTGAAGATGGTATATAACTGCTCATTCTGTGCTTCCTGGCTAAGCTGTGAGAACTTAATGCCCTGGTTTTTCCGGCTGAAATCTATCAGCCACATCACCAGATGAGCGGCATTAGTAACACCCGTAATAATGGAAAAGATCAATAATTGCCTGACATTATAAAATAAGATGGCTATAATCAATAATGCGAATATCGAAAACTGAACAAAATCATACCCGGCAATAATAAATGTGACGATATATGCGAACAGATAAGCATATGTAACAATGATGCTGAACCTGGCAGTATGCCTATATTTAATAAATGCAGCCCAGCTTAGGATACCGAATGCGATACTCATAATAATGACGAAGTATTCAAGCATCCTCTGTATCCCCTGGGATAATGCAATCCCCGCATAGATGCCGATGACAACATAATAGATGGTCATTCCTACGATTAAGGAACTGTTGCAGGCTGCCGCCCTTTCCCCTTCATCATTATATTTTCTTCCCTCATATGTATTATTCTCTGTTATTTCCGCCTTTTCTCTCATACTTCAATCCCCTTTAATTAATATTATAAGGAATCTTATCATAATTCCTCATTTTTTACAATTTCATTTGGGGGTTTTTGGTACTAATTTACTGTTGGTAAAATTTTCACAATAGCTGTCCCATATACAAAGGAATCTATGGGGATTGCCAGTTATAAATGCTCTTTGATCCGCGGTTTCACAGCATAATCCGAGGTTTTATTCTGCATTTCAAAATATTTATTTTTATTCTGACATTTTATCTCTATTTTTGCACACTTTATTCGCTCATTAATATAATAAAGTAGGATGCAAAAGGTATCCCCGACATAATGAAAGGAGAATTATTTATGGAAAATTACAAAAATACTTCCGCTTCTGTTGTGAGTGCAACTGCTCATGCAAGCAGTGATTTCGGATGCAATAATTCAAATTGTGAAGCAGCTGTCGTTGCTTCCGATACACTTCCGGCTGCTGAAAATTATCCCTGGAGCGGCGGAGATTATAAGATCCCTAAAGTTCTTGCTGAATTCATCGTTCAGATTGATTCAGAAGCGAAAGTTAGGTTAAATGAACCCGCATATGAAATTAAAAGAGTAGAAAAACAAGTATTCTTAACACAATGCCGTTATATCCCTCCGACAGATAAGGTATTCATCGAAGGCTATATCAGAAAGAATATCGAATATGCTGCAAAGAGTTGTGCTAAGGGTCACGGAATCGGCGGCTCTATTAAGGATACTACCGTTCATATTCCTTTCAGGGCATATACCAAGGTAGACTTTAAGGGCTGCAAGCCTCAGATTTCCCCGAATCCTCCGGCTATGGTAGCAAGATACTTCGACGCTAAAAGAATGGGCAAAGACATCCGTGAAGCAGACAGATCCGACATTGAGATCTTTAATGAGCCCGTTTATTGTGAACTTGAATGGTCTGCAGTATTTGATGCAGATATCGATGCAAAAGGCACACCGATTGAAGGATTTCTTAATGAAGAAGAATTCCAGGAATTCACCGATAAATCCGTTGTATATATCTGCATAAAGTTATTACAGAATCAGCAGATCTGCTGGCCCGGACCGATGCCCCACATTAAGGAAGACCCTATAAAATTCACAAATTCTATTAATACTGAATGGTGCAATCCGGTAACGGAATTCGTTCAGAAGATTAAATCTGTTAAAGAAGGCTTGTAAGATCATTTTTTCCTCCTAAGCTTGAAATGATCGGAAGATGCAAAGGATAAACCAGGCAGAGCGAGGTCCCCGGACCTCGCTCCTTTTATGTCCCCCGGTCTGTAAGTTCAGTATACACAGGTCACTGGGCAAGCTCCTCCAGTGTTCCGAAAGTATAACCCATCTCCTCCCATTTGGTGAGAAGCTCATCTAAAATCTCTGAATTAGTCTTGGAGGTGCTGTGAAGAAGTACGACGGCACCGGGATGAATCCGTTTCAGCAATTTGCTGAATGCCTGCTCCTTGGTGGGCTGCTTATCGTTATACCAGTCTACGTAAGCCAGACTCCAGAATATGGTCTTATATCCCAGCTTCTGCGCCATCTTCAGGTTATTCACGCTGTACTTCCCCTGGGGCGGCCTGTAATACTTCGCCATAGGCTGCCCGGTCACTTCTTCGCAGGCTGCCGCAAGATCCTCCAGCTCCTTGCGGAACGCATCCTCCGTCGACAGCTTAGCCATATCCGGATGGTGATAGGTGTGGTTGGCAACCGTATGCCCTTCCTCCGCCATGCGTTTCACCAGATCTGGGCAGGATTCTATATAGTTGCCTACCAGGAAAAAGGTTGCTTTAACATTATGCTTCTTAAGGGCATCCAGGATTGCCGGGGTATAACCGTTCTCATATCCGGCATCAAAGGTCAGATAGATTACTTTCTTCCCGGTATCACCGATATAATAGGCATCATATCTCTTAAGTTCATCTGCGGTTGCATTCCCCGTAGGCGGCTGCCCCTCCTGTCCGAAGCCCAGCCCCCAGTTCTCACCCTGGGACGCCAGAAATACCGCCCTCTCATTTGCATTTACCAATAATGCTATTCCCGCGCCTACAAAGTACATCATCACGAATACGATACCCAGTATGATGCTCTTGTAATGTAGTTTCAGCCATTGTCTCAGCCACATAATAAAACTCCGACGAATATATTTATTAAAATATATTTGCCGGAGCCTGAGGTCATGCCTGTAATTCGATTATTCCGGGCTTCTACTCTAAATTCTTCAGCCCATAATTCAATAATTTGTTAGAATCATTCCATCTGCCCCTGGTTGTGGAATCCATTACAACGCAGATTACGGTTCCCAGATCGTTCGCTGCTGCGGATATCAGACATTTTCCGGCCATCTCGGTGGTCCCTGTCTTCATCCCGATCGCCTTCGGATTATACCAGATACTCTTCTTATCCAGCAGCTGATTCGTATTCGTCCAGGTAAGCTTCGTCCCGCCGGATAAGGTGACGCTCATCTTTGTATATTTTGTGATCATTTTAATATAATTGCTCTTGGACGCTCTTAAAGCGATCCGTGCCATATCATATGCCGTAGTATACTGGCCTATGGCATCATATCCGTCCGGTGTAATAAAGCAGGAATTTTCCGCTCCCAGCTTTACGGCCTTCGCATTCATCAGTCTTACAAATTCCTTAATGGCTGTCTCGTTGCCCGCCTTGGGATTCTTAAGCGATTTACGTCCTACATAAGCGGCCAGGACATACGCGGAATCATTACCGGAGGGAAGCAGCAGGCCATTCATAAGCTTCCATACGGTCAGTACCTGTCCTTTCTTAAGTCCTGCTTTGGAAGAATCTTCCGGAAGCATCCCCACTTCCCTGCCCACGGTTACCTGCTCCTCCATCTTGCACCATTCGATAACTACCAGAGCATTCAGGAGCTTTGCCGTACTCGCCGGGAATACCGCCTTGGTCGCATTCTTATGATATAATACGGTTCCGTCCGATTTCAGCAATACAGCCGCCGAAGCTTCGATGGCTATCTCCGGATTACTGATGGATAATGCCGCTTCTGCCCGGCTGCCGGCTGTGATCTCCGGGATATACGACATATAGTCCACATCATCACAGTCCAGTATCAAAGGAAAGGGATTCGGATAAATCTGTTCGGATGCATATGCTTTCACCGGAAAATTATCAAAATATGACGGTATTACTGTGGTATTGCTAAGACATAAGGCTAAAATCAGCGGCAGGAGGATATATTTATTAATGCTTTTCCGTTTCAGATGTTTTTTCATTTTTTCTCCGTATGTTCTCATTCATGGTATTTACAGGCAAACGGACTGCCTGATCATATTATAATTTTAACAAATGTACCTTATTATGTAAATAACAAATATTTTCCGTACACTGTATGCATGGTCAAGGCAGGATAACGGACAGATGTTATGTAAATAACTAATATTTTCCGTACACTAATGTAATGCCTGATAAGTTACATATATCAGTAGATTTTAAGATAAAATATATTTTTAATTAAAATCCTGTTGACAATTATAAATATAGGTATTATACTAATATATAACACCAGTATACAATAACACTATACCTGAGAGGAGGTAGATCATGAAACCAACTCTGGACAATAACCGTCCTATCTATCTGCAGATCAAAGAGAGCATTGAGGAGGATATTCTGAACGGGCGGCTTGCACCTGATGAACAGATACCCTCCAACAGCCAGCTGGTCAGTTTCTACAATATTAACCCCGTAACCGTGTTAAAGGGAATTAACCTCCTGGTGGATGAAGGCATCCTATATAAAAAGCGGGGACTTGGAATGTATGTAAGCAGTGATGCGCCGGAGAAGCTTAAGAAACGTTTCTCACAGGCATTCTTTCACGAGCAGATTGAACCGCTGACTGCACTGGCAAAGCCCCTGGGCTTTAGCAAAACTGAGCTTCACGACATGATTGATCGTGCATGGGAAGGAGAATAATATGATAGATCTGGATAAAGTAACCTTACGGTATGGCGATACCTATGCACTGCGGGATATAAGCCTGAGGCTTCCCGAGAACGGGATCTGCGGCCTGCTGGGCAGGAACGGCGCCGGCAAGACCTCCTTATTGTCACTGCTTTGCGCTTACCGCCGGCCAACCTCCGGCAATATCCGGGTACTTGGCGAGAATCCCTATGAGAATCCTAATATACTTCCGAATATAGCCTATATCTACGATAACCAGAGCGTATCGGAACAGTCCTTCCGGGTGAAGGACCTGCTGAAGCTGACAGCCGCACTCCGCCCTAATTGGGATGCTGCCTATGCCGACAAACTGGTGGAGCTGTTCGATATCCCCGTGAAGAAAACCATGGGCGCCCTCAGCCATGGCCAGCGTTCCTCTGTCCATGTAATCATCGGTCTTGCCGGCAGGACCAGGATAACCTTATACGATGAAGCATATCTTGGCATGGACGCAGCAGTAAGAAAGCTGTTCATCCATGAGCTGCTGGAGGATTATATGAGAGATCCGAAGCTGATCCTGTTTTCAACCCACTACATCAATGAGGTGGAATCCCTGTTCAACGAGGCAATCATCCTTGGTGACGGAAGGATCATTGCACATGAGGATTGTGATACCCTGCGGAGCAAGGGAACTGTTTTAACCGGAAGGCTGGAAGCCGTAGATGATTTCATCAGCGGCCGTGAGATTCTCTCACAGAGGACTCTGGGCAATCAGAAGGAAGCTGTAATATACGAAGAGCTTACGGAACAGGAACGCCTTTCCGCTGCCAAAGCTGGTCTTGAATTAACCCAGCCCGCTTTACAGGACCTGTTTATACATCTTACTGAAAAAGGTGAAAAACAGGAGGACGGACAAAAAAGGAAGAGAGGAGGAGCAAAACGATGAGAGAAGAAACGAACGGAACAACAGTTAAGAGCTCAGCCATATGGAAAGAAGCAGAAAAAGGGACATCCATGACAAAGAAAGCCATGCGGTTGCTGCTTGCTAATCAGGCAAAGGCATCGGTATGGTTCATCTGCATCTATGTCTTTATCATGTCCATCCTGGTACTGATATTAACCAACCTTAATGAGAGGGATATGGAATGGGTTGCGATTTCCACCGCCTATGCCCCTAAGATCTACCTTCTGGTAATCGGCATCATATCTCCGCTGACCTATATGGAATTATACATGTCCAGGGGACTGACCCGGACTCAGTTCTTCTGGGCATTCACGGAAGCCATCGCCATATTATCGGTGTTTTTATTCCTGCCGACAATTATTGCTGAAATCATATTCGGCAATATCTCATTATTATTTATCATTACACATTATATTCAGATGCCATTGTCCTTTATAATGGGCTGGACGGTTGTAATCGGCTTTCAGTATGGCAAGTGGTTTATTGCAACACTGGGGATAAACAGTGCTGTTGCACTGTTTATCGGATCGGATGTCGTTATAGAGAAGTATAATATAATTGGTTTCCCCCTGCTGGGATTATTGGTAATCATCACAGCAGCACTGCTATTGATCCTGCCAAGAATTATAGCGCGGGTACCCATTAAAAGCAGTTATGTATAACAGTTAGCAGTAAGAATGGATAACTAAGGTCAAAACAAGCCGCGGAAACTCAGTCCGGGTCTTCCGCGGCTTGCTATAACCTATCCTTATTTATATTTAAAACAAGCTTAATTTAAAGCAAGCTTCCCAGAGTGCCCATAAAAACCGCAACTATGGTACCGTAGGATATGATGCCCAGCACAATTCCAACTGCAGTTAAAATCAGCATGGCACGGCAATAATTCCTTCTGCTGATATTCCCCTGTCCAAAGCCCCAGACGAATAACATGATAATACCAATACAGGGAATTCCCGTTACAAACAGTGTAAGGATCCACTCGCCAAGACTCAGCGGTTGTTCCAATTGCCCGTTATTCTGATACATATTATTATAATTCATATTATTATGATATGTATTATTATGGTACATGTTATTCTGGTTCATGTTATTCTGGTTCATGTTGTTGTCCATTCCCTTCTTCCTGTGTAAATTTATTCTTATCATCTTGATATAAATTATGGTTATTATACCATTTTATCCCTGTTGTTTCCTATTATTTTTTATTAGATGGCAGGAAAACCCGTATCTTGGCATTATCTTCAAGGGTATTCAGCGAATTTTTAAGTTCCGGCTGATTACAGCTTAGTAACTTCACATACGGTGATGATAGTATCCTGCACGGTAAATCTGACATTGTAGCCTGCAAATCCAAACCCGTAGATCCGCTCCGGGTCATTCTGGTATGCGGGTCTGGGATCATGAACCAGTATACCCAGGAGGGCTTCCCGGTGCTTCTCCGGTATCATTGCTATTAATTCCTCCGCAAATACTACCTCAAGCCCATAGTCCCGGTACGGATCCGCAAAGCCTCCCGAGGCCTCCGGATGACTGTCGGTAAAAGCCAGATAAGGCTTGATATCATATATGGGAGTTTTGTCCACCATATCCGCACCTGACACATGAAGAACCGGACCAAGCTCGGGATGCTGTTCGATCCGGTCAAGCCTGACCGAGGAAAGTCCTAAAGGATTGGGGCGAAAGGGTGAACGGGTAGCAAAGACACCCATCCGCTTATTCCCTCCGAGCCTGGGCGGCTTTACCGTCACCGTCCGGCTGTCCTTGTCCCTCAGGCTCCTGGAAAAGCCCCAGATCAGCCAGATATGGGAAAACCCCTCAATTCCCCGCAGAGCATTCGCATCACGGTATTCCGGCTCGAATACAACCGCCCCTTTCAGGGAATTCACAATACCGCTCTGGCGCGGGATCCCAAACTTATCGGGGAAATCGGTGCGGATCCGGGCGATGATTTTTAAGTGCAGTTTAGAAGCATGACCGTACTCATGCTCTATAGCAGGCGTCTCCCTGCTTTTATCTGTTTCATTTGCGTTCTCCGACATATAAAGTTAACTCCTATAATTCCTGAAAATCAACCTGCCCCGCAGGTTCGCAGCAGCAGGGCCAGAACCAGACCGACAGCAATAAAAACCAATGATGCCCGGCAATAATTACGCCGGCTGATGTTGCCCTCTCCAAAACTCCATACGAACATCATTATAATGCCTGCACACGGAATTGCCAATACAATTAATGTTATTATCCATTCACCCATGCTAAGCGGCCTTTCCAGTTCCCAATTGTGATCCTGATAATTATCCATAACTTCTCCCCCTCCATATACAACTATTATCGTTATTTTCATTGCTTATACAATATTCATATAAGCCGGCACTTAAGCCTGCCTTATAAAAACAGAAAAATCATATTATAGCTATTATACTTAATTTTATATATAAAAGAAGAGGTCTGAGAACTATTTCCCAGACCCCCGTATATCTTTTTCTTAATTCAAAATTAATATGCATATTCGGAGTTATTTATTACATTCATTATTACAGCCGCAAGCGATCCGTAAAATATCGCTCCCAGAACTATTCCGGCTGCGGTTAATATCAAAGCCGCACGGCAATAATTCCTTCTATTGATATTGCCGTGTCCAAAGCCCCATACAAACATCATGATAATTCCCACACAGGGCAATGCCGATACGATCAGTGTTATGATCCATTCGCCCAGGCTTAACGGCCTCTCCGACTCGTTGTTCCGATACATATTGTTATCCATTCCTATCCCTCCCGCGTACGTATATAACCATTGTATCATTATTGTTGTCAATTTTCTATTGATTTCTTAATTCATGTAAGACCCCTATTATCTGCCGAAGATAATTATCCGGCCTGTACACTAACGGCTCCGCATAAGGATAGTATACCCACATCCGGTAAATATAAAAGCATACAATAATAGCCAGGCACAGGATAAGGCTTGCATTTGGAAGCAGCCGGTTCTCAGGCAGCTTTGCCTTGATTATGAGATAAAAAACCGCTTCAAGGACAACCAGCAGCAGCAAGGGATGCATCTGGAAGGACCTGGCAAAATGTCCGGTCAGCAGCAGCTTCGCCGCCCTTGTCATGCCGCAGGCCGGACAAGGTACACCGAATAATATGGTACTGATACATACCGTGTTAAAGATATAATCTACGATGCTCAGTACAAGAAGACTTATTGCCATGCCCAACCAATATTTCCTTACTATATCTTTCAATACTTTTATCATAATTCCGCCACCAGTATTATTATTTTCACAAATCAACCAAATAAATACGAAAGCATCCGATCCGGATTATCCGGAAATTTCTCCGTAACAATATAACTTTCAGCGTCCTCATACCGCATCTTATGCATATCAGCATTATCAAAGGAATAGCTCCCAGCCTTCCATTCTTTCCGGGCTTCATGTGCATTCCCTGCGGCGTCTCATTTCGGGCCGTCTTATTATTACAGGATATCAATCATCGATATGTCCACACATGTATTATTATTAAATTGCATTTTTACTATCCAGGGCATTAACGGCAGTATTCTTTCAAAATCCTTATAAGCATAGGTGCTTTGATAATAATTAATGATCGTGCTCAAGGCTGTCCCATGTGTGCCTATCACTATGTTCTTACCCTGATATTCAGATAATACCTCCCTCAGTGCTTTTATATTACGCTCCTGAACCTCCCTGAGGCATTCTCCGTCAGATAATTTATAATTAAAATCTTCCCATTGTTTTTTTGAAAATGAAAGAAAATCCTCTATCCAGATGCTGTCTACCTTCCGCTCCCTGAAGTCATTGATTACTTTCAATTCAAGACCCGCGGCATTGGCAAAATCCTGCACCGTATCAATTGCCCTTATGTATGGACTGGACAGCACCTCATGGATTTCCTTATCCTTAAGATACGCTGTCACCTGCTTTACATCCGCTGAGCCCTTTAAAGTTAACGGTCTGGTTAATTCATCCCGTATGCTGTGATCCGATTCTGCATGACGAACAAAGTATACCGTAGTCATCCTTCCTGCCCTCCTGATATTTTATCATTATTATGTCATAATGCAATCCAAATAACAACCGGAACCCGTCACATATAAAGCATTTATTATCCTGAGGATTTTACGGAGATCGTCTCATCATTATTATCCGAAGATATTCCGGAATATTTTATCATTGACCGCATCATGATGATCATGTATGGATAAAAAGGACCGCCGAAACGTGCCGTTCCGGCGGTCCTTTTACTCACCATTTTTACTTGTACTTTTACTTGTATTTTTGCTTGTACTTTTACTTGTATTTTTGCTTGTACTTTTACTTGTATTTTTGCTTGTATCTTTACTTGTATTTTTGCTTGTATTTCTGCTTGTATTTCTGCTTGTATTTTTACTTGTACTTTTACTTGTACTTTTACTTGTACTTTTACTCGCATTTTTACTTAATTTTTTGCTTACATTCTACTTGTATTATTTTTATTACATTTTGTTATGCTTTGATAATGCTTACATCTTTACCACAGTGACAGCTCCGAGCCCTTCAGCCTGGTTATCGCCTCGATCAGGAAGTAATCCGCATAGATAAGCGGAACATCACGCTGATCCTTACTATGGTATGCAACGCAGCCCTCGCTGACGATGGAATCTTCTTCCGGATTCCAGTTGCAGTGCCTCGCCGTAATTGCCTTTAGAATACGGACGGCTCCGTTCAGGTACAGGGACTTCTCATATTCCGGTACCGCTTCCGCTATCTCAATTAAGCCGCAGGCGGCAATCGTGCCTGCCGAAGTATCATAGATAACCGGTTCCAGAGGCGCACGAAAATCAGATACCGGTACATAACCTGTCTCGGCTATATTGGCCAGGAAATAATGGGCTGATTTCTTAGCAGCATCCAGATATCTTGCTTCCCCGGTATGGCGGTAGCTCAGTGCAAAGCCGTACAAGGCCCAGGCCTGTCCTCTGGACCAGGAGCCCTCCGGTGAAAAGCCCTGGCAGGGCGGATAGGATTCCAGCTCGCCGGTATCCGGATCCAAGGCTGCGATATGGTTGCAGGATCCATCCCCTCTCATGATCACCTTAAGGGCAGTATCCGCATGAGCCATGGCTATCTGTGTGAATCTGGGGTCCCTGGTCTCAGCCGATGCCCAATAAAGAATCGGTATATTCATCAGGCAGTCGATGATCATCCAGCCCGCCCTGATATTGCCGTTCTCTTCATTCCAGGCACGGATGAACTGCCCGTTAATATTAAAACGCCCTGCCAATACACTGGCAGCCTGTAATCCCCTTACCCTTGACCGTTCTTTGCCGGTAAGCCTGTAATTAGCCACCGATGAATGCAGCCACATGAAGCCTACATCATGATAGAGACCAACAAAGCCAAGAAGCGCCTCATCCAGACGGTCCTCCACCTTGTCGGCTGCGATTTTATATTCTTCCTTCCCTGTGGCATGATACATCAGCCAGAGCATACCGACCCAGAAGCCGTTGGTCCACCAGGTAATATCCCTCTTCCCCCAGTCCTCCGTATATTTGCCGTCAACAGGAATATACGGAATATCAGAGCCGATCCGCCGGCATTCCAGCTCCATCTTCCTGCTGATCCTGTTCCATGTCTCATCCAGCCATAGGTTAGTCTCCGGTGTTAATTGTCCCTTCATATAGTCTATATCCTTTCATCGCTTGTTTTTAATAACTATATCATAATGTATTATTATAATACATTGCAACCGTTTTCAATAATATTGATATTCCATTCCGTATATAGTTCACAATTTTACTATTGACAACACCGTATTACATGTGTAATATATAAAGCGTAGTACAATTGTAATATAGGCAGGTGAGATTAATGAACAATATAACGGATGCAGAATGGAAAATCATGAAGGCAGTATGGAACCAATCTCCCATAACCGGAGGTGAAATCGTTGAAAAGCTTGAGCCGGAGACCGGCTGGAATCCAAAAACCATTCATACGCTCATTCGCAGGCTGGTAGCTAAGGGTGCCATAAGCGCCAAAAAGGAAACTCTGTTTTATTCCTATTCTGCTGCCGTGTCCGAAGAAGAATGCGTGAAGGAGGAAGCCAAAACCTTCATGGAAAAATGCTTTGACGGATCACTTAATATGCTTCTGGCCAATTTTATTAAAAACGAA
Organism: Bacillota bacterium; assembly: GCA_023424995.1. GTDB lineage: Bacteria > Bacillota > Clostridia > Lachnospirales > Lachnospiraceae > Mobilitalea. The sequence goes on from JAFADH010000016.1 coordinate 39,639, forward strand.
AGTCTGTCCGATAAGGATATCGATGAGCTCCAGGCTTTACTGGATTCAAAAAAGAAAAGGTAAAAGAAATGAATATTATTATATGGCTGTTCCAAAATATTTTATATCTGACTGCTACATCAAGCGTGTTAATCCTGATCATACTTGCGCTGAAGAAAATATTTCATAAGGCTTTACGTCCGAAATGGCATTATTATATATGGGTGCTTCTTCTCATCCGACTTATTATACCGTTTCAGCCACAGAGTTCTTTCAGCATTTACAACGTGTTTTATTCGGCAACCGCAAGGGTCAGCCTGCCGATTGCCGAATCGATCGGCCGCTTACAGCCGGATCTGCCCGGCGGGACCGGCCGGAACACCTCCCAGGATAACCTGCATGCTCCGGATCTCCCGAACAGCGATGGAGCACCGTCCACAGATGATCCGGTTCCGTCTGCAGCTGAGGACGGTTCGGAGGATAACCGCACCCATATCAACCCTCTTATCCGGGCAGGTGCATATCTTTGGCTCGCCGGAATGATTGTCTTCACTATGTATATCCTCATTATCAATATTGCTTTTGCCATGAATGTGCGCCGCAGATATATTCGTATGGAGGATGAGAGAATCCTGGATATCCTTACTGATTGTAAAGCGGTCTTAGGTATCTGTAATTCGGTACCAGTGCTTACGGCAGCACCATTATCAAGCTTATCCGGTTTTTTTCCAAATCGAGCTTTATCCCTGTCACTGCGGGTATGTCAAAAAACAAGTCCAGTTATAAAAGGAGAATTCTTATGATCAATGATTTTAAAAAGAGCCGGTGGACCAATACCCTTCTGGCTGTCGTCATAATCGCCGTTATCGCCCTTGTAAGCCTGACAGGCTGTAACAAGTTAACTGAGGGGGAAAACACACCTTCGAATAATCCGGCAGAGAGTCCGGTGACCCCCAATCTTCCGGAGGATTCATCCGGTACAACACCTGCGGCGGATGGATCGGAGGATGACTCCGCAAATTCTGAGGAAGGGACACAGGACAATACAGCCGACGATAATACCTCCGGTGATATGGAGGAACAGAAGGAATACTATGGTCAATGGACGGTGGAGAAGGTTCTGGCCTACGGCCAGGCCGGCACCTACAGCAGTGAAGACGCAGAAAAGCTTGTGGGCAGGAGTCTTAGCTTTTTCGATGATGAAGCCGTAATTATCAATGACCGGCCCGCTGACTCACCGTTAGCCGTCAAAAATCCCGAATATCAGGAAGCCGTCACATCCGCCGGTGATTTTGCCGCAGACTTTCGTATGACTTTTGATCAATTGGGCATTACTGAGGATTCCGTAACGGTCGTATCGGTGAATGCTTCAGATACGGCCGGCGGCTGTCTGCTCCTCATAAAGGACAGTAATAACGTCATTCTGGCTGCAGGCGGAACTTATTTTGAACTTGTAAAGCCTTAATAAAAAACTGCCGCAGGAAGCGTGCTGCTTCCCGGCGGCAGAATATTACAGAAGGACTTCCTTACCGGATTCCGCGGCCATATAAATGGCTTCCAGTATCTTCGTTACTATCAATGCCTGTTCCGGCTTTACCAAAGGCTCCTTATCATTGATTACAGCATCCAGCCACCGGTTTGCTTCCTGTACCCCTTCCGCAGAGGAACCGCCTCCGAAATATGCTATCTGGCCTGCGGGCGAGATGCTTTGCTGCATTAATATACCGTTTTTTCCATGGTTATAAACCAGCTCATTCTTCGGATAACTCATCCCTGAATGTATCTCGGCACCGGCTTTTGTTCCGCAAAGGGTCGTCGAAGCTTCTCTGGAATCGAGAATATTCAATGCCCAGGCAGCTTCCAGTGTAATGGTCGCCCCATTTTTCATTTTGATGAACCCAAATGCGGAATCCTCTACTTCATATTTTTCCGGGTCCCAGGGACCGAACATATTCCCTTCCGTAGCCTGGGCAAGATGGCCTAATTCATAATATACCGATCCTGCTACACTGACCGGTTCATAATTATTCATCATCCATAATGTGAGATCCAACGCATGGGTTCCGATATCAATCAACGGACCGCCGCCCTGTAAACTCTTATCGGGAAATACACCCCAGGTAGGTACGGCCCTTCGTCTGACGGCATGCGCCTTCGCATAATAAATATGCCCCAGCTCATTAGCTTCACAGGACTTATGCAATGCCTGCACCTCCTGCCGGAAACGGTTTTGATAACCTATGGTAAATTTTTTACCGGATTTCTTCCAGGCATCGATCATTTTCCGGGCATCAGAAGAGGTATGGGCCATTGGCTTTTCACACATGACATGTTTCCCTGCTTCAAAAGCCGCCACCGTAATCGGACAATGGGAAACATTCGGGGTCAGGACATGTACCAGTTCAATTTCTTCCTCTGCCAGCAGATCATGATAATCCGTATATACCTTAGCGCCCTCAGCTCCGAATTCTTTCGCTGCTTTTACCGCTCTTTCCTCGATAATATCACAAAACGCTACAAGCTCATTCTTATGGACGCAGGCTTTTAAGGAAGGAAAATGCTTGTTATTTGCAATACCTCCGCAGCCAATAATACCGATTTTTATCTTTCTCATACGCTTCCTCCGTTCTTTATGCACTATCTGTTTATATTTTAGCTGTTATTTCAAATACCGGCTTCTTAGAATTTATTCAGATCCCATGCTATTCTTGTTGTTTTGTAAAAGCCAAGCCTCTGCTTCCGAGCTGCCGGACAAAAAACATATATCATATTTTAGCCGCGCAGCACCCTAATACTGATACATGATCTGGATGTACTGTATCTCATTGGGCTCCAGTATTACTTCCAGATTTAAAATCGTATCGGTAACATCACGTCTTATTATTGATAATCTTGGGATACAGACCCTCTTCAGATATTCCGCCTCTTCCTTATTCACCGCCGCTATCAGGTCCATTCGTATCCATTCATCCTGAACGCTTCCGTAGCTCTGGTTGATGGAATGCACCTTGATCTGATAATTCCCGTTTTTAACGTTCCTGATATGGAATTTTAAATGTATCCGGTCCCTGTCGGCAAACATACGGTTTGCTTCTCTGACACTGATCTCATTCTCCAGGCGCAGAAAATAGCTGTAATCATAATGCTTGTAATTATGACAGGCAATGCCGTAATTGGAATGTCCGCAATAGGTCAGCATATAATTATCACTCTTTTGTATCAGCTTTTTCCCTGTTTTATTTAAAAAATCCATGGCATAGAATGCCGGTTTTAAAATACCGTCCTTTGTAATCAATCCGCAGCCGCCATTCAAAACCGGCTGGGAATCATAGAAATCCGCAAACAGGTCGGAACCCACCCAATATCCTGTCAGCTCAGCCAGACCGATACTGTCAATGATGTTCTTCATCACATATGCCCCTTTATTGCAGTGGTCATTTAATACATTCCGGTTTGATACCGTGGAGTTCCATTCCGTCACATGCAGCTCCGGCACGGGGAAATCAATCTCCTCCATCAGTTCCTTTGCCATGACCAGCTGGTTCTTCATATAGCTCCGGTCCGTGGAAGGCTTCGTTATCCGTTCTCCTTCCACCTCGCCGGGAATAAAGGGATAACAATATAAGGTAAGAAAATCCGGAAGCATGTGATCGGACTTCCAATTTACCAGAAAATCTTTGAAATTCTTCTGCCCGAAACGGATTCCCAGACCTGCCCCTCCGATCCTAAAATTAGGGGAATACTGTTTCATCGTCCCGGTAATTGCGTCAAACAGCCTAAAATATTTCTCATCAATACTCTCATACCGGACAGTATGGTTCACCTCAATTTCCTCTTTCCATATTTCAAAATACCAGGTTTCAAGCTCTTCCATCCCGTAGCGGTTAATCAGATGAACCGTAAATGAATTGATAAAGGCCTCCGGTTCCTCCATGGAATCCGCTCTGTCCTTTACATCTTCTTTAATTAAGGCAGAATATAAATTTCGTAATAATTTTTTAGGCTTATAGCCAAGCTCCATATAGGGTTTGATTTTATTTTCCACCAGAAAATCCAGTACCCGGTCCAGACGGTCAAAATTATACTGTCCGGCGGCTGCCTTAAGGTCAATATACATTTCCGGGGAAAAAGCGTCCCAGAAGCGGACATACTGAAACTGCAGCCTGTTTTTCAGCATAAGGATGTGCTCCTGCATATCAGATCTCAGCAGATCGGAAGCAGTTCCGATATTAATCATTTTGTTCCAGTTTTTATGAAAGCTTTCCGATATTGAGCCATCGGCGGATATCTCCTGGTCGGCATAGCTGTCCGGTATGGTATTCGGATTTTTCTCAAAATATTCATTCAACCTTTTTTGAATCAACGCATCCGTTCCGCTTTGATCCGGACTGTCCCCTCTCGTTTTCCTGAATTTTTTCTGGTATGACGAAGGCGTCATTTCATAAGCTTCCCTGAAGACCTTATTGAACGCCGCCACATTAGGAAACCCGTTATCCAGCGCAATCCTCATGATGGAGGCATCGTTATATATCAGATCTGAGACGGCATGCTGAAGGCGGATTTGATTCAGGTAGTTAGTAAAGCTGACTCCCAGCTGCTTTGTAATATATTTTGAGAGATAGGCATTGGACAGGTATAATTTATCTGCCAGATCACCCAGGCTGATGTCTTTATTGTAATTTGCCTGGATATAACGGATGATTTCATAGAGACGGCTGTCATACCGGCTTTTTTCGGCTTCAAAGCGCTTATCCCTGGGACTGAGCAGAAAATTGCAGGTCAATACATGCAGCAGGGCATAAAACTGACCGGTCAAATAGATGTTGTCTTTTATCTGTTTTCCAAAATAATGATTCAGGATATTGCGGATTATCCTTCTTGCATCCTGATAAGCTTCGCTTTTATCCACCGCAGAATTGCACCAGAATATAAGAAAACTCCGGTTCAGCAGATTACTCAGCATGGAATGGGATATCTCAAATACGCCCAGCAGAATATCCTCAGAGGAGGAATAGTGATGCTTCTTGCCGACATTGATGATCACAAAATCATCCTGCTTCAGCAAAAAGGACTCCTTCTCCACAGTCAGCCTTACGTCCCCCTCCAGGACATACAAAAGCTCTATATTATCATGATAATGCGGATCACTGCTGCCTTGTACCGTTATATCCAGTGTAATGATGTCTTTATTCCTGCCTTGAACCTTATCCATAAAAACCTCCATCCGGGCAGTACCCAGACCGCTCACTGCCTCTTCCTATATCCTCTGCGGCATGAATTTTAAGGTACATTCCAAAATACCGGCAAGGTGATATTCTTATCAATCCGTATTACCGGTACACCCACAGGACATGGAAAACTCAGTATTTTGATCATCTTGAATTATGAGAGTGCTTATAAATAAAGGCTTTTATAAAATGAAAACAGAGTTTTTCACAGCCTGCCCGCCTCCGGATATTCCTCATATGCCGTATTGCGGCTGCTGTCCGCCGTACAGAATTTTATTTTCCATTTTTATTAATCTGTGCAATTGTTCCGCCCCATCGATCTTTGTCGTGTAATGATGGCCTTCATATTCACTGGAAATGTAACCCGAATAGCCCGATTCCTTTATGATGGGCAGCAGCTTATGGAACGGGATGCAGGTATCCTCCTTATCCTCTTCAAGGTAATAAAATTTACCATGGATATACGGGGTATATTTGAGCAGGTCCTTCATTTCTTCCGCAGCGGCACTGTTTGAATAGAAATTTGCATATATGTCTTTTATTGTCTCAACCTCAAACTCACTGAGCTCCGGTATCCGCTTTAGCGCCTCTTGTGCATCCGCGCCTTTCTCAAGGATGCCGCAGGCTGCCTGCAGAACCGGTTCCCTTGCTCCCTGCTTAACGGCAAGCTCCAGATAAAGCCTGTGGGGAGTCCGCTGAAAGATGCTGAAGTCCGGTACGATTCCAAGATGCTCCGTTCCGAGTCTGTCTATAATCCTCATGTACTCCTGCCATACCGGCACGGAGGGGGTATGGGGGCGGTGAAGCTCGATCGTAAGCTTAACGTTGAATTTTCTCGCGTATGGCTCCATCTGCTCAAATATCTTCGGACCTATGGCATGCTGGGTCCGCACAATGGGAAAGCCCATGCAGCTTGCATACATCATATCATTCAGCGTACACTGGAATATCTCAGCTTCATTCAGGTCCCTGTCCGATCTTGTGCCCATATCAATATAAGCACTGTAACAGATCGGCTCCAGCTGATACTTTTTCAGTAAAGCCGCGAATTCATCCATCCACCCTTTTGAAGGATTCGGATATTCCGGAATCATCTGGGCCGCTACGATCTCTACCCCTTTATATCCCATTTCCGCCACTGCTTTCAGGCATCCCTCCAGATCATATTTCCCTGTAAAATACTCGCAGGACAAGCTGTAAAGCGTGACTGCATATTTAATTTGATTTTCAGCCATGTTAGCTTCCTCCCCTCTGTAAAACCTGAAGTTTCTTTGTGTTTGCACTGTTTAAAATCAGATAACCTCCAAAATAACCGGTATACGGTATCCTATGGGATATCAGGACGCTTACTTCATGCTCCGTATCTTCTGCCAGCCCGTTATCCCGGAGTATCCGAATCCCGGCATTGTCATGGATAAACCAGTATTCGCCGTACAATTCCGGAAGCTGTTCCAGCAGGAATTCCTTGTTGTTGATCCTGAAACGCATATCCCTGGGATCGATTTTCTTACCGTCCACCGTCACCTCCAGCTTTTCAATGCAGGATACATAGGTTCCCCGGTAGGACGGATATTTTATTTCGAATTCATATCCGACCGCCTGATTGTTCACCACTACGTTTTCGATTTGTTTTTCACAGATGATATAATCTGCAAATGCCTGAAAGCCTGCCATAATTATCTCCTTTCGCATTCTTTATCGCTTTATATAATTATCAGTTGACTGCCTGGTGTGCTGACACATTGGGACCTGGTCTAATGTGCCGGCACACTATCCTTTTACCGACCCGATGGTGATACCCTTGATGAAGTATTTCTGGAAAAACGGATAGGCAATTAAAATAGGCAATATCGTTACAACTGCCACCGCCATTCTTACGGAGATGGCCGGCAATCGGACGGCACCCGCATTCACGGTGCTGCCGAGATTGCTGCTTGCTAAAAACTGGGCATCCGAAATCATCCGGTTTAACACATTCTGGATACTGAACAGCTTTGTATCCGTTAGATAGATCAAGCCATTGTACCAATCGTTCCAATAATTGATTGCCAGAAACAGTCCGATGGTTGCCAGGATCGGCTTTGAAAGGGGAAGCACCATCCCGGTGAAGATCTTAAATTCGCCGGCCCCGTCAATATAGGCGGATTCGATAATGGCCTCGGGAATATTGGCGGTAAAGTATGAACGCATGATCATACAGAAGAAGCTGTTTACCATGAGACCCGGTATGATGAGCGCCAGTATGGAATTCTTTATGCTGAGGACCCTTACATACATCAGATAGGTCGGCACAAGCCCGCCGTTAAACAGCATTGTAAAAAAAACAACGAATGCGAATATCCTGCCATACGGAAGATCCTTCCGGGAAAGAGGATATGCCAGCATGGAGGTTATCACCAGCCCTGCCGAGGTTCCCGCAAGAGTTACGAAAACCGTGATTCCATATGCCCGTACAATAGCCATTCCCTGCAGCCGGATATAATGATAGGCCTCCAGGCTCCAGGCCTTGGGAAAAAAGGAATAGCCGTATAATATCAACGAATTTTCTTCTGTCAGGGACGATATGATCAGCAGCAGAAAAGGTACAAGGCAGATAATGCTCGTCAGGGTTAAAATTATATTCGGAATTAATGCTTTTCTTTTCATTTGAAACCCTCCTTAAAATAGCGCATTCTCTCTGGATACTTTTCTGACGATCAGATTCGAGCACAGTACTACAAGAAACCCTACCACCGACTGGTATACCCCGGCCGCCGATGACATACCGATATCGGATAACTGGATCAGGGCCCGGTATACATAAGTATCAATAACATTTGTCGCCGGGTACAGTGCTCCGGAATTCATCGGAACCTGATAGAACAGTCCGAAATCACTGTAGAACATTCTTCCGAGACCCAGAAGGACCATGGTAATAACCGTAGGCTTAATCAACGGCAGGGTAATGTATCTGATCTTCTGCAGCATTCGTGCTCCGTCGAGGGAAGCCGCTTCATAAAAATCGTTGGATATCCCAATGATGGATGCATAATAGATGATGCACAGATAACCGATATTTTTCCAGGCATTAATAAAAATGATAAGAAAGGGCCAGTATTTGGCTTCACTGTACCAGGATATCCCCGACTCCCTTCCCAGCAGGCCGGTAATGATCGTACTGTTGATAAAACCCTTTGTATTTAAAAATGCCAGAGCCAGATAAGAGACAACGACCATGGAAATCAGATAAGGCAATAAGATCAGACTTTGATACAGCTTAATTCTCCGGATACCCGCAATCTCGTTCAGTAAAATAGCCAACGCCACCGCCAGGGCCGTATTGACCGCAAGGAATGCCAGGTTATATAAGATCGTATTCCGTGTAATGATAAAGGCATCCTCCGACCGGAAAAGAAATTCAAAGTTCTTGAGCCCGATCCAATCGCTTCCCCATAAGCCTTTACGAAAATCAATATCCTTAAAAGCCAGATATAAGCCGGTCATAGGCGCATAATTATTAATCAGTAAATAAACCAGCCCGGGAAGCATCATCAAATATAGCATAGAGTAGCGCTTCAGCTTATTTGCCCTTCTTTTATTTCTCTTGTTTCCTTCCGAAATCTTTATTATGTCGGCCATATCTGCCTTTCCTTTCAAAAAAAGTGTATAAAAATAGCGGGGCAAAGAAATACTTGCCTCTACCCCACTATTCATCTGATTACCGGATATTATTTCCCTGCAAACGCATCCAATTGTTTCTGTTTTTCCTTGATTATCGTATGGATTCCCGCCTTCTGCAGCATTTCGATGAACTCCGGCAATACGGTATCAGGATCTACTGTTCCCTGCCCCAGGGATTGCTTATATGTATCGATTACCGAGGTTACGGCGGCATATTCCGTCTTGATGCCCGCCGAGTCGAATTGGAAGCCCATTGCTTTCGAGACAGTCGCCGACTTATTAAAGGCATCCAGGTCATCCCACAGGGTAGGAGAATCTCCTTCCCAGATGTAAGAGAGCATCTGATTGCCAAACTGGAAATCAACTCCCGGGTCATATCCGGTCGTAGAGGCATCAATGCCCTCGGCATAATTGATTATGCCCTTATCCTCATCCACGATCCGGTAGTGGGTTCCCTCTACGCCATGGTCCAAAAGATTTACAAAAACAGGATCGGAATACATTAAATTCAACACCTGCATGGCTTTCTCCGGATTCTCACTGCCTGCAGCGATGGACCACATAAAGCCGGTTACCTTCTGCGTATCGGAAAACACATCGCTTAAGGGGATTTCCGTCATATCCTCTCCGCAATTTGCAGATTCCTGTTTCTCGATTCCGGGCTTTGAATTGCCAAAAAATCCGAATAAGGCTCCTGCTTTTACCAGCTCCTGGGCGGTTGACTGGTTGGTTGTTGCATCCTGCAGGATATATCCCTTCTGATACCAGTCATAGACCCGCTGGGCGGCAGCTTTGCAGAGGTCGCTTTCATAATAATTACTGACCTCAAGCTTCTGGTTATCCATCAATACGCCTATCATATCGCTCAGCTGGTCCCCCCGCGTATCAAAGCTTAATCCCAGGCTGTCAAATATGGTGCTTTTTGCGGTCTGTCCCACCATTGCGGGTGTTACTCCGGTTTCATTGTCTTTTATTGTCTGAAACAGCTCCTCAAGATCTTCATATGTTTTTACAGAGTCCGGATCAATACTGTATTTTTCCAGTAATGACGTCCTGCAGAGAAAGCTTGTTCTGGCAGCTAAGTCTCTGTTTGATGCAACCCCATAGACTTCACCGTCAATGGCAGCGGCACCGACATATTCTCCAAGAGCTTCTGTAATCCCCTGTCCGTACCAGTCCAGCAGGTCGTTCAAAGGATACAGCTGGCCTTTGGAGGCATGGCTCGTATAGTTAAAAAATGCTGTTATGGTACCGTCCGCCAATAGATCCAAAGCCTCTCCGCTGGTCAGCATGAGATCGATCTGCTGGGAATAGTTGCTTGCATTAATCGGAACCATGTTCACGGTGCAATTAACTTTATCCAATAAATAATCATTAATTGCGTCATTTACCTTCTGCATATCGTTCGGAACGGATCCGAAGATCACAAACGCCATTGTCAGCTCCACCGGATCATCCTTTGCGGCTTCATCTCCTGCCCCCTCTGTTACAGTATTGCCTTTCCCGTCACTATTGTCCGTACTATCCCCTTTGCACGCCGTCAGACTGAACATAAGAACGAATGCCAATAATACGGTACCCATACACCTTACAATACTTTTCATATACCTTCTCCTTTCTTACAGCAATATTTATTACTGTAGGCATATTGTACATTACCGGCAGCCGGAATGATATTTCTTATCCGATTTGCACTATCGCTTTTCCGACATATTATAATATTTACTATTAAAACGCATTTTTAACAGCATCATTTATGCACATTATACAAATTAAGTCAAATGGCTTTTTTATAATTCTGGCGGTACAGGCTGGGTGTTACTCCGAACATCTGACGAAACATCTTGGTAAAATGAGAATAGTTCGGATAGCCTACTTCAACGGCTATTTCATTGATGGAAGCATCGGTATCCGCCAGCAGCCTTGAAGCAAGGCGAAGCCTCTCCCGGATAATATAGTTTACTACGGAGCATCCCATTTCCTTTTTAAAAATCCTTGTTAAATAGTCCTGATTAAGATATACCTGTCCCGCCAGAGCTTCGACGCTTAAATCCTCGTGCAGGTTCTGCAGAATCAGCTTGGTTACCTCCTCCGCTATTTCTTTGCCGGATTTCTTTAATACCGTCTTTTCTTCCACATCCTGCTTTTTATGATCCAGATACAGTTCACCGTATTTTAATATGCGCTGCTCTTCTTTTTTCCTGTTGATATCATAGATTGCCTGGGACAGGCTGTTTTCCAGCCTCTCATAGGATACCGGCTTTACCAGATAGTCAGCGCTTTTGAGCCGCAGTGCCTCCTGGGCAAAATTAAAGTCCGCATGGCAGGTCAGAAAAATGCATACGATCTCATCATCCTTCTTTCGTACCCACCGGATCAGACAGATGCCGTCTTCCTGAGGCATCTCAATGTCACATAATATGATACTTATTTTCTGCTGCATCAGTATTTGCCTTGCCTGCTTTGCACTATTTGCGGTAAATACATGGTCAATGCCCAGCTTTGACCAGTCAACGCCTTCCTGTATTCCCCTGATGGCATAGATTTCATCATCTACGATCAATAAATTAATCATACTTGTCCTCCTTTTCCCTGGGTATCAAAATCATGATTTCCGTTCCTTCATTCAATTTGCTCTTTATACGGATCTCCGCCCTGCCGTCATATAAATAATACAGGCGCTTCCGGCAATTCAGGATTCCGGTGCCCGTACCCTTTGTCCTGACGGATACTTCGTCTGACATTATGTTATCAATACAGGCCTGGTCCATTCCCCTTCCCGTATCGATAACAGCCAGTTCAATTCTATCCCCATACTCATGTGCTTTTATCCTGATGTCGATACATTCCCCCAGAACGATTGCATATTTAATGATATTTTCCACAAAATTCTGGAGAAGAAGCGGAAGTATCTTAAATCCCTTCAGCTCCTCCCCTATATCATAATGAACCCGGAACGCATCCGGAAAACGCATTGCTGATATAGCCAGATAATCTGTAATAAAATCTATTTCCTTTTGTAATTCCACCAGCTCATTTCCGCTATGGAAGATATACCGGAAATAATCGGACAGATAGGTGCTTAGGTTCTGTATGGCCTTAAAATCTTTGATTTGCGCCATGCTGTAAATAATATTAAAAGAATTCAACAAAAAATGCGGATTGATTTTTAATTGGAGAATCTGAAAATCTGCCCGCTGTTTTTCTAATTTTTTCTCATAGTTTTCAATTTTCAGTGCCGTGATCTCACCGGTCATTTTATTGAAGGTCTCATTGATCTGACCGAATTCATAGGAGGTTTCCCTTGCTACGATCTTATAATCCATGTTGCCGTGTTTTATCTCTTCCATGGCCACCTTTATTATCATAAGAGGAGTGATCAGCCAGGCCTTCAGGCATATGACCAGAAGCGGCACGGCAAGCAGACCGGCAATTGCAAGGCCCATGGTCATCTTAACTGTAAAGGGAATATTCCCGAATATTTCATTCTTTGAAATATATCCGGTGATCTGGAAGTCATTCATCGCGGAAGCGGAGGATACCTTGATATAACCCTTTTCGCTTTCCTCATCTTTAATCCCGGTAAAATGAATCTTCTTATCCGAATACTTCTCCAGGATATTAAGGCTTTCCAACATGGAATCTGCTTTACCGAAAGCGCCGATATATGCTTTATCATATTTCTTTATCCAAAATATATATGGCATATTATCAACTGTAATAATATGCCATATTCTTTGTTGAGCCTTACCGGCATTTTGTGTAATATAATTATTGATTCTGATAAATTCCTCCAACGAGCTGTCCTTGGTTACCGTCAGCAAATCCTCACGCTCCGGTACATAGACAAACATACCTGTTACATACTGGTAGCTTGACAGCTGAATCTTAAAGGAATCCCGAATCACACCGCTTGAGATATAATACCTGTCCCCGCTGTAATTACTGTTCATCGTTACAAAATCGGCATTCGTTGAAGTAAGGGTATAGATATACTTTTGGGCATAGGTCAGGTCATTATCGATCTGATTAATCGCAAGATCAAGATTATATCTGCTTTCTTCAAACGAATTTTTTTCAAGAATCTTCATGGAATTTTTTGCTGAATAAGTCGCTGTGACAGATATGAATACATTTGTTATAACAAATAGCAAAATTATCTTAACACTAATGGATTTTATTATTTTCCTTTTCATTGAATCCTCCATGGGTAAGTTAAATATGCTTATATTCCTATTCTATCTCTCCTATGACTTGTTTAGCAATATTGAAACATCTGTCAATTACTCATTCTCCGATGTATCGTTTCATCATCTCATGATGCTGTCTTACCTGGTCCACACTGTCCACATCCCACTCCGGTATATTATGATAATGGCGCTGTCCTTCATATTCCGTATTGATATATCCCTTCCAGCGGTTTTCCTTCAGCACTTTGATTATCCTGTCATAGGGTATGCTCATTTCCCTGCCGTCTTCCATCTCGTAGATTTTACCGTGAATGTGTATGATATAAGGAATGTACCGTGCCAAAAGCTCAGGATCGCAATAGGTATAGGTAAACGCTTCTTTTGCCCAGAACAGATCCTCCTCATTGGGATTCATCGTCTTTACCGCTTCCATTGTCTCTTCTTCCGATTTTCTCTCATTATAGCATTGGCTGATAAAAGCCACGATTTCCGGTGTGGCTCCGTTACGTATGTGCTTTCTTTCAAGAATACGGACTGTTTTTTCAACGAAGATTCCGAAATCCGGAATGATGCCAAAGTGCTTTGTCCCGGTTTTCTTAATAAAATCCACATATTCGTCCAGCCACGGTGTCGCAAGCTTAAAGGGCGAGTGTACTTCAATTCCCATAACGACATTATATCTCACGGCACAGGGAAGTGCCTTTTCAATGATCCGAAGCGGCACCGCACACAGGACCCTCATATACGGAAAGCCCAGTCTTGCCGCCAGCCGGATGTCACGCTCCATTACTTCTACCGCTTCCTCGTCCGTAATGAATTTGCCCTCATAGATCTGTCCGTCCATAAATGCATCGTAGCACACAGGATGCGTATGGTACTTGTCCATCAGAGTAAACCACCGGTCCACCCAGGGCTGGGGCGGATTCGGAAAATTCGGTATCATAGCTTCCGAGATGATCTCGATCCCATCTGCTCCAAGCTCTGCGACAGCTTTGATACAATCCTCCAGATCCATCTTCCTTAGATAATATTCCTGCTGGTAGCTGTAGAGGGAAACGCCTCTTCTGATGTCCGGAGGAAGCTTATATGTCTCTCTCAGTGTGATTTTTTTCTTCCAGACAGCAACATTGGGCAGCAGCCTGTCACTTAATCCGTATACCACACGGATTTTCTCCGTAACCTCCACCTCATGCTCCCCCTGCGACAGACCGCCCGGCAAGGCAACCGTGAGGTAGGCAACGTCTCCGAAAGCCCAATGCTCATCTGTTTTTCCGATCATCTCGGCAAAGGTATAGGTATTTTTGTTAACGGTAAAGGTCATCTGCTCCCTGGTATACAGGGTTCCATCCACCGTTACCTTAAAATCACCGACAACTGCAAGTACGACCCCCCGGTAATAGGTTATCCGCACTCCGATCCGGAACCCGATGATTTCTCCGTTTTTCTCGACATTTCGAAAGCCTTCATCATAAATCATATATTTTTCAAACATAGCCGATCTCTCCTTTTAAATTTGGTTATTATTAAGTTAAGCTAATCCCAGTATCCTGCGTTCCATCTCAATATGCTTCCTGGTCATGTCATATGCGTTTCCGCCTGCATGGCCTTCG
>JAFADH010000025.1 GCA_023424995.1 Bacillota bacterium
TATAATAAACTATAGAAAGGAAGGTGACGTCATGCTTTGTATTAATCAAAACTCAAATAATAATAAATCGTACTCGTGCTATCCGAATTGGCATGGCGTTTATTAGCGCCTTTAATTCATCCGTTTAGATGCCCGGGTAATTTACTCGGGCTTTTTTGTGCCCATTTTTGAGTGGAACTTAAAAGCTACGGAATAAGGAGAATTATGAAAAAGAAAAAATCAAATTTATTGATACTTACAAAAGAATCTCAGGCTGACCGAAAAAAACGTGTTTCCTGTGGTGTTAAATACCGTGCAGCCGTTTTTGAAAATAAGAAAAAGCGGCAAAAATACAAAAATGATTATAGTGAGGAAATAATATGAATATTCCATTGAGTGTAAACCAAACCGAATTGCTGGATGTATTACTGAATGTGGCTATTACCCGTCCCGTCTTTATCTGGGGCGCTCCGGGAATCGGTAAATCCTCAATAGTAGAAAACTTTGCTGAGTCCCTCGGACTGCCCTGCGTGTCGCTTCTGGGCAGCCAGCTTGCCCCAGAGGATATTATCGGCGTTCCGCAGATTATTGATGGTAAAAGTGTGTTCTGCCCTCCCCGAATAATTGCGAGAGAAGAGCCTTATTGCCTGTTTTTGGATGAACTTAACTCATGTTCACAAGAGGTGCAAAAGGCTTTTTACAGTCTGATTCATGATCGGCGTATCGGAGAATATTTTCTACCGGAGGGTTCGATTATCGTAGGTGCCGGTAATCGTGCGCAGGACAATGCGATTGTTAAACCTATGTCCTCAGCTTTGATCAATCGAATGTTTCATGTGGAGTTGATTGCCTCTCATCGCAATTGGCTCGAGTGGGCAGGTCAAAGCGGTATCCATCCATACGTAATCGAGTACATCGGTTTGCGGCCGGATCATCTCTGGAGGCAACCGCCCAAAACCGAGGAACCGTTTTCCACTCCACGTTCCTGGCATATGCTGTCCGATGCAATTTATAGTTATGGAGATAAAATAACAGAAAAACAGTTGGAGATTCTGGCCTCTGGCTGTCTGTCTCCTCATCATGCGATGCAGTTTCGTGCTTTCGTCAAGCAAATCCGCAACCGCTATGCTCTTTCCGCTATCATTAATGGTGATCAGAAGTGGCCAAACGCTCCAGAAGACAGGGACGCCCTCTATTTTCTTGCTCAGAGTTTTAAGACACAGCTTATTAAGGAATTGCCGTCTGATAAAAATAATCTTTCTGGCACAACGCAGGATTTGGCTTTCAGGTCAAAAGCATTAATGAAGGATTTAGCGAATATCAGCCTCGAAATAGCGCAGATGACTGTATCGGCAGAGGATGATAACGCCCTGCCCGATTGGTTTGTTGTGGAAATCATACGTGATTTACCCAGACTGGCGGTGAAAAAATAATGTCCAAGGTAAAGCAACGACAAAAAGAGCAGTACGATATCGCCACGCAAAATTTCAATGCAGGATGTACACTGGTGAATAACCATCCATTATTTTACCCTCTGATGAATGAGGTATATGTGCGCAGGGATAAAAATAGTAATTATCCTGAAAACGGGCTCGCTTTTGTAACAAAAGACGGATATATCATGTGCAATCCAAAGCTGCGTGCTGAGCCGGAGCAGTGGGCACGCGCTCTGACTCATTGTCTGCTGCATTTAGGCCTGGAGCATTTTCAGTTAAAAGAGCAGCCAATCCTATGGAACATGGCTTGTGACTGTGTTGTTGAAAAATTTTTAAATGATTTGAAGTTTGGTACACCTTTGTATGGAGCCTCTCTCCCTATGGGGATCCACGATGAAGAGCGGTTATACCAGCGGATACAGGGATCATCAGAAAAGGAGGAATACTCTGGATTTGGCACAGCTGGCGAAAAGGTTCAAGATATGATCTTTGAAGATGATAGCCGTTACGGTAAGCCAACCAGATGGTCAAAGCTATTCGCGGCCGGCCTGTCTGCTGCTGTTCGCAGCGCAGTAAGCGTGGCATCCGGTGAACTAAAAAATCTTTGTGCTGACCCAGACGAATCTGTAAAAAGCAAAGCATACCGCGCCAAGCAGTGGTTCATTTCCAGTTACCCGCTTCTGGGTGCCATTGCCGCAAATTTCAATTTAATTGAAGACTATCAAATCTGCCGGCGTATGGAAATTACCATCGCAGCAATCTCACCGTCTTTATCTGAAATTTATATCAATCCATCTTATCTACTGGATGACGAAGAAATTCGCTTCGTTATGGCGCACGAATTCTTGCATGCTGCGCTTAGGCATGACGCGCGGTTGGAATGGCGTGACAGCTATCTTTGGAATGTAGCCTGTGACTATGTAATCAACCAGTGGCTAACCGAAATGGGAATTGGTGAACGTCCGGATGGCCTTTTATACGATGAGCAGTTCAAAGGTATGAATGCAGAGGCAATCTATGACCGTATCGTTACTGATATGCGTACCTACCGCAAACTTGCCACATTACGAGGTGTGGGTCTCGGAGATATTCTGCCTGGTCAGCGCAGTTCTTCCTCTGATGTGGATTTAGACACCTTTTATCGCCGCGCATTAGCACAGGGACTTTCCTATCATCAAGAACAGGGGCGCGGTTACCTTCCCGAAGGCTTAATTGAAGAGATCCGGGCATTATCCCATCCTCCTATTCCATGGGATGTGGAATTAGCCTGTTGGTTTGATGAGCAATTTTCCCCAATTGAAAAAACACGTTCCTATGCAAGGCCCAGCCGTCGTCAATCTTCCACTCCTGATATTCCCCGCCCTAACTGGGTTGTTTCTCAGGCGGCGATGGACGGCAGAACCTTTGGTGTGGTTCTGGACACTTCCGGATCGATGGAACGAGGATTATTGGCCACGGCACTTGGTGCCATAGCAAGTTACAGTACGGCTCGGGATGTCCCTGCGGCACGTGTAGTATTCTGCGATGCGGAAGCTTACGATGCAGGATACTTAAGGCCGGATGATATCGCCGGAACCGTGAAGATAAAAGGCCGCGGCGGTACTATATTGCAACCTGGCATTGATTTGCTTGAAAAAGCTGAGGATTTTCCCAGTGAAGCACCGATTTTGATTATTACAGACGGTTACTGCGATAAAGTGATTCTACACGGCAGGGAACACGCGTTTTTAGTGCCGCAGAGAGCTAATCTGCCTTTTGTCCCAAAAGGGAAAGTATTTAGAATGAGGTGAACGTATGAATAAATCACAGTTTAAACATGATTTTCTGAGAGGTTTGGGATCCGCGTTAATTGAACTGAACTCAACCTGTAATCCAAAGCAGTTTCGTGAAATTGTAATGTATGGCTGTCTGCATAACACAACTTATGATATGCAATGTGAGGGGGACCGTGGCTGGTATCTGTATCAGGCGGCACAACTTGTCGAAGATAAAGAAGCCATCGAATCTGCTGTCATTCATAAATTTATCCGGTATAAATATGGTGATTGGCTATTTGTTCAATTCACTTCAATTTTGCATTACTTTGCAAAAGAAGGAAGCGAAAATGCCCGTGCTGCTCTTTATCGGAAATATGACACAATTTTATATGAACTTTCCTCAAAGAAAAGAATGTCAGACAGAATATATTGCCAACGCGATATGTATGACGATCTTTGCATTTGGCTGACTTCGCTTGACGGATGGAACATGTTCAAACGTGTTGTGCAGGATGTAAGCGAACTATTGTTACCGAAAGATACTGATTGCTTCTTCTCAGAGTGGTTTTATGATAACTCGAAAGGAAAATTCAGTAAAGTACGTGTGGAAAATTATTTACTAAAGCAGTCTAAAAAATCCCAGTTTGTACGCGTTTATTACGAAAAATCAAAGGAGTGGGATAATCATGTATATGAAAAATCTCCTGTTCCAACATTGGATGAATTTATTAATTTAGCGTTTAGTAAGAATGTTAGGATAAGGGGTCTTGCTCTAAGCTTCTCTAAAAATGCAAGTCGCGAAGATTTAGATAAATTAGCACAGTTGGCTACCCGGGAAACCCATCCAGAGATTAAGGTTAATCTCTTACGGCCCTTTCGACGAGTAAAATATCCCTTTCCAACAAGTGTACTGTTTGAGTTGAGTAAAAGTGACGATGAAAATCTTCGTGATGTAGCATTTGATATTATGGAGAAAAATCCATTGCCCGAGTATCGTGAGTTTTCCTTATCTCTCATAGATCAGAAAAAAGATGTTGTAAATGCAATATCTTTACTTGCCCGTACCTTTCGCCCAGAGGATGAACCTTTATTGCTCGGCATAGTAAAATCTTTACCGCTCACATATGATGATGGTAATTGGCATGCAGCTTTCATGGATGTAGAAGATGGGATAAAATACATGCGAGGCAAACCCAAGACTGATATTCTGGAATACCTATATCGCAACACATTATGTGGAAGCTGCCGTGAGCGTATAGTCCGCTTAATGCACAAGAAAAAAGTGCTTACTAACGCCATTTTAGAAGAATGCCGATTTGATTCCAACAGTGATATCAGAACCTTTGCCAATAAGATAAAACTTCCTCTGTAAACGAAATCGCTTCATGCTGACTTATTTATGAGGACGACCTTGAAAATCATGGGCAAGAACCTCTGAAAACTGGACTTGCCCATAAATGACTATCAAAATTAACGTCGGTTTCCTAAGCTTACACTGACTTTGAAACGGTCTCAGCAAAAAACGGGAAAACCATATTTCTAAGGTTTTCCCATTCATTTTGTATTCGGTGTTTCTGAATGAAAATCCCGGGCTAATCATATTTTCCACCTCTGGGCTAAGTTGCCGTAATTTAAATATTGCAGGTCTCACTCTTCATAATAGGCAAATATGGTATCAATATGTTTAAAGTACAAATACCCATCCTCCCAAGGTTGAAAATGCAGGTCCATTCTGGAATCGTTCCAATTCACCGGTGTACCGGAGGTATTTAACTTTTTAACTGCCAAGGGCTCCTCCACTACAGCCGGGAATTCCTGATATCCAAAGAGAAGATTCTCATGCATGGCAATAATCTCATATTTGGGACCTAAGAATGCTCTCTCCTCCTGAAGCTGGTAATGATAATATATGTAACTGCTTACCATCTCCGGTTTCAAGTGTGCAACTCGTCCCTTCCTGTTGTCTACCGGACCTTTTCTTACCCAGTGTTCTGCACTGACCGGTTCGTTAAAGTGAAAGACACCGACCATTGGAATCCATTTGCGCTTAACCTGTTTGCCCGGCCAGTCTTCCAGGTAATCCCCTATACCGGCAAATATCTCATCAGGACATAGCCCCTCCCGTAAAGCTTCACAATACAGGAATATATTCCTTTCCCAGTAAAAAGCGGCAAACACCATGGAATGTCCCGCCTTCACCAGGTGTAATGCCTGTTTATCCTTTTTTAATAAATCAATTACCTTTTCTTCGTAACCATTTTTGATTTGCGCTCGATAAATCAGTCGTTTCATATTATTATCCTTATTTTATTAATTTATATCACCGTGTTAATAATTGCTTTATATATATCCTCAATACCGATCTCGATTTTCTTATGGCAGGACTCATACAGGGTAAATTCATACTCCTCTTCTCTCATACACTGCCATATGTTGTACAGCCTCCAAGACTCCTATTTTCTAAATCATTTAATCTCATAAATCGTTCAATTCCCCATCCTTATCAGCCAGGCTTGCTTGATAAATTTCCCCTTATTACTACTACACTGATTTATAATTTTATTATCCGGATTAATTACGCATCCCATTTTTCCTTCATCAGTGCAAATATCTCCTGGTCTGTCAGATGGTTCTCCATATTGAGAATCAGCAGTACCCTTCGGTCTTCCTCCGAATAGAGGAATGCTCTCTGCCATTTGTAATAATGCGGTCCGTCATCAATGGTTCTAATCCATGACATAAGTCCCTGCAGTACCCAAGCTGTCTGCTTAATGTCGGTAAGGCATTCGTTATCATAGAAACCATTCCACTTCCCATGCTCTCTTTCTTTCAACGCCTGGTTAGCAGCCATATAGGCATCCGCTGCTTTTCCCACTTCATAAAAAGCCCGCTGCAGATCACCCTCTGTAAAATACTCAAAGCCTTTACCAAAATGTGCTGCTCCAAGATAACATTCCGCATATATCCTGCCATGGAGCAATAGTGAATCCTCAAATAAAATTCTTTCGTGTTCGCCAAAGGAAACAGCAGCTGACCGGCACTGGTCTATGAAGGAGCTATAATTTTGTGCTGCCTGCTGACATTTTACGGTGTACCAGGCAATCTGCCCATCTAAGGTGTCCCCGTCATGTGCCCAGAGAAATGCCTTCGCCGGTTTTGTACGGTCGACGATCCATTGCTGCGCCAGAATCCTTGTCCCGTGATTTGAGAATTGCTCTCCGGCATGGTCATCCTCATTGGGTCCGTATCGAACTGCACATTCTTCATATTGCTTAAATAGTCTTAATATATTCTCTGAATGCTCAGTGCTGTAATAACGCTCAATATATTCCGATCTATGATTACCTATATTTATAGTACCATCTCTCCACATCCGTGCAATCGCATCCAGATAACATACGTGGGGTTTTACATTGGAGCAGTTAATGATCCAATAATCCTTGACTCCCTTTTCTAATACCTTTGTCAATTCCTTTTGAATAAAGGCGCTTGAATTCGTTAGCATGGTAATATGATTCGCTGCTTGTAAATCATAGAAGGATACATGATAATATATACCATGCCGATTCTTCTGACCGTCAGGAAGTGCCGGCACACGGGGATTGTGGTTTTCCTGTCTTCTGGATACCATCTTGCCAAAACCGTTATCTGCCCAGATCATGATCACATCCTCAGGTAATTCGATGAAGCCTTTCTGATATAATTCCATGGTTTCACCATACAGATTTGAACAGCATACGGCATCCGGATTCTTCTCCTTCACCATGTCATATTGCATCCGTATCAACTTGCTGATTAATTTGCCGCGGGCTTCATCAGTCTCATACTGCGGGTCATTTAGCCAGAATGGGGCATCCCCTTGCCCACGGAAACCAAGATTCCAGATTACATGCATAGCCCGCTGTCTTTCTATTCCTTCTTTCCAGAGCTTATGGAACAAATCAGGAAATTCTGCATAGGAAGGCTTTAAGCTTGGGTAAACCCTGGAGAACATCTCAGCGCCCAATGGTTCCGCATGATGATGAGTAATATAAAGCCCCATATCCGAAGCCATCTTACGATTACGTACACCATTCCGATCTGTTCCCGGTATTACCATATTGCCTCCAAGTCGAAGTAAAGCTTCAAACACCATCTCCCAAGGCTTCTCTTTCACACGGTCTACACTCCAATGAGAGATCAATACTTCATCATTCACAAACCAGCCTCGGTATCTTACCGCATAGGGATGAGATTCCTTTAAAAATCCTTCCGGGATTGCTATCGCATCTTTCATATCAAATCTTTGATCATTCCAGAACCAGAGCTCATTCACTCCAAGAAGCTCCTTGCTGACAGCATAGATCCCATAGATCCATCCCAGTTCATCTGATGCCTTGATGATTAGTATGTCATCAACCAGCCTTATGCTATAACACTCTGGTTCCTGTTCTCCTCCAGCTATCTTAATAGTCGTTCCGGCCCTGTCTGATTCCTTTAGTACAAAGCCCATATCCCGCTTTAGATTTTGAATTGCTTTCCCTACAGATACTGATGCTTCTACATTGACATCCTCTGTTATTATATTTGATTGTCTGGTTAAGCAGCTCATCCTTATCTCCTTTTTTCTTTGTAATTTCCCACTTTCTAGAATCACTCTTTTGTCATCTCTTTTCTAGTTGTTTCAAAGCAGTTTCCGGTTATTTTCACTCATTTTCAAGATATTCTCATTCACTTTCCAGTTATTTTTATTATAATCATATTTAATTAAAGAAGTGTTGCTACAGATTTCATGATATAACAACCCTCATTAATCTACAGCACTTATCATTCGCAAATCATGATAGAAGTAGATGTGATTTTATGAATATTAAATTGCCAAGGAATTTGTTACAAGATAATAATTTTCACTCACACGGCAGATGCTTAAATCTGGATGAAACCCCTTAATAATCGGATTCCTGTACATCATATATGCTCCTTGCCCCTTCCAACTCTATTTACTTACCACTATACAATAATTATTTTAGTTTATTAATCCCTTTTATGATATTTATTTAATATTTTATATTTTCTAGAATTATTTAAATAATAATAAATAAGAATTGCTATGATTTATGAACTAAACTAAGTGGTTTATCAGTCACAGACTTAGTAATCATCCCCGCAACATCCTCTGCGCTTTCTACCATACCCCTTATATCCCAAATCCGATAAAACAGGCAAGCATGGAAATAAAAAGCTCATCCATATATTTCTACGGAAGCGTGTATCGTCGTTTCAGACTATGATTCAATATTAACTCATGGTCTATTACCCTTAGGCTTACCTGTTATGCGCGTGCCAGTGCTCTGTCCATTGAGCCACAATTCCAGTAAGCGCCATGTTTGATAAACAAAGCATATTTATAATACATATTACATCATAATCTGTCATTTTATACTATAATCAGCATACTATAATTATGAAAACTAGTTTCAAAGGAGCAATCAGCATGGGGTATTTATGTGGTAATCAATGTAGATGTCGAATGCGTATATGTTGTTCTTATAGGTGTTATTCCTATAGGTATTGTTCTCATAGGTGTGTTTCTCATAGGTGTTATTCGCGCAGGTGCTGTCGTAGGCGTAGATGCTGTTAATGTCCATTAACAATATTGAAAAGGCACCCGGCGAGGTTTAAGCTTCAGGTGCCTTTTCAACGTCCGGTCTGTCCCTCGATTTTAATTTTCCAAATACTTTTTGTATCCTTCTGGCTACCGTTATTCGGTCCATGTGCCGCTTATTCCCATTAGTCTCAAGATTCCATGACAAATAGCTATCGGGAATCCCGTATATATAATCATGCTCTATGAAAAGGCCTAAAACGAAGAATCTTTGAATAAATTTAAGGCTTTTATGCAACACGAAATGCAACATAAAATAAAAAACCTTGATTTTTCAAGGTTTTTAAGATGAAGGCATGGTCTCACTGATTGAACACGAACTAAGCATATTTAGCTAAGCATAGGAGGATATTGTTAATAACAAAATAAATTAGATTCTCTGAAATAAAGTACTGAAACCTATGCTTTTGTACTACATTCCAATCTATATTTTGTGATCCTAATCATTTGTGAAGATGTTAATTGAGTAACAACTACAAAATTACTTTTGATAATTTCCTTTTTTATTCCAAATTTCAAATAAAGCAAACCAATTACTAATTTATTTGTTATCTTTTCAATTCTGTCATACTCAAACTCAAAGTATAAGTTATTCTCATCAAATTTCAATGAATTAATCATTCTATCTACCCAGTTATCTCTGTGCTTAAATGTTAACTCAGTTTTCTCACGTGTAAACTCACCATCATAAAATTCTATTGATAATATATAGTCTGTCACATACATAATCAATTCTTCATACAAAGTCAGTTCCGCGGCAAGAGATAGTATAATCTCTTTTATTGACCATTTGCCAGTTTGAGAACGAATTGAATAAAACTCTCTTTCCCATCCGTATACTTATATCTGTCGTTAGGATATTTCATAGCAAGCTCATGTTTTAAATCATTATATTGCTGTGCTAAATTGGGATGAGTATTTAGGTGATTTCTAAAGCATACCTGATTTTCAAAGCCAATATTATCCGCTTCGTAGCAATGAATGTGATGCAAAGAAACATGTCCATCTTTTCTCAAGACAAAAAGTTGCCGTCCGGAAACGCCGCTTTCTCCGCAATAATCATAACCATGGTGTTTCATTCCTTCTATATTCAACCCAGAAAATGATATAACCTTAATAGCCACATCTAAAATAGGTTTGGCATTTATGTTTTTTATCGAAGTACTGCCAACATGCTGAATGTCCAATACATTATCTCCAAGTATTGTTGCAAGTACCGGCTTTAATGCTTCAAATTCATTTATCCAATCATTATTATGTGGTAAAAGCCTAACCTCGTATCTTTCTACGCCTTCCATAGGTACCTCCCTCTTTTAGATAATAAAGAAAACCCGATAAGCTAATGATGAATATTACATATTGCTCTTGTTTTGCTTAAATAATAACATTAATTTCTTTATATTCTCTAATGTTACAGTGTCAGGATTCATAAATTCTAAAAGGGCAAAACAGAGATTTTTATGTTCCTTTCCGAAAATTGTCCTATTAAAACCTGGTTGTCTACCGCAGCCGCACTGCTTTCCACCTGAACTGAAATGTTCGCAAATTCTCACATGAGTCCAAGTAGTATCTTTCAAGACATCATCTGCCGAATCGCTGCCGCCAAAATCACAGGTATCAATCCAAATAGCTGCATTTTGCCCTATAAATTCATGGATATAATTCATATGACCAATTAACTCATTCTTATAAAACATTTGCCACCCATTTCCATCAGCTTCCGTTTTGATTGAGAACTCGTTATCTTTTAAAAAATGATAAAACTCAATGTGTGCTTTTTGCAAGTTTTCGCTTAGGTCAGAGCTCTTGATTTCCTCTTCGATGGTTAGCTTTTTATATTCGGACATTTTTGATCACCTCCATCATGCGCCGAATATCCTCTGAAATCGTACTACATTTGCCTTTTTCAATCAAAAGGTTCTTTCCGGTCATAATATAAGTCGGGAACACGCGGATACCATCCCAATAATATTCGTTCATGCGTATGTAACCCGTGGGCTTAGACGGTATTACGTTCTTTTTTATTCTCGCCTTCGTTATCATGTTGACCGCCTTTTTCGCCACATCACCCATAAGCATGATGACCATAAGGTTCGGGAACAGGGCAAGCTCGGCTTCCAACAACGGAAGCTGCTCTTTTATCACAGCGGGATCAGCCGTGTATCCGTCTTTCGGGGTTTTCAGAGCGGCGGTGATATAGATACCCAAATCAAGAACGTCACGCATACTTTTCACAGGTACGCCCGCGCCTTCAAATAAGCCAAACGCGGTTCGCCTGTTTTCAGGGTCGGGGGTTTCGCTGTAGAACCAGTCGTCCGGGTTTCTCGGCACCACTTCGTTTATCATAATGACTTTGATTTTCGCTGGGTCAATCTCACAGTCGGGAAACTGCAGGGTGTCGGTGGCAATACCGTTTTGTACGGCGATTTCAGTTAAGTGTGTTTTAATGTTCATCATTTCGCCCACCTCTTTAACTTCGGAAAAAATTCCAGCATGGCGGTTCGAGCTTCGTTGTCGTCCTTGTATTTACCAGCTTTTACAGCATACGGCACACAAATTTCAATCATTTCTTCCATTTTCATGTCCTCGCTCCCATATAATGTACCGTTTTCATAACAAGCACTACAATAATCACTGCTCTTGCTTCCGTCAGCTTTTGTGCCGAAATCCTCCGGCTTGGATAGAGGGCTGGCACAACTTTGGCATAAAAATTTCACGTTTTCCATGGTTGATTTCTCCTTGTTTTTATTATCACTTATTTTTATTGGTACAAAAACGTCCTGCTGGTATTGGTTGAATTTATTTACAATATCCCACGGCAGGATTTCTTCGATCATTTCGTCGCGCAGCAGCTTACCCTCCGCGTCTGTGTCAGACTCATAATTGTCGCTTCTGTTTATATATTCCCGCAGAAGAATGAAGGTATCATCCATATCCGCCATGAAAGAAGTGGCTATGGCGTATAACCCACCCGGAAAATCCTCATCAATATATGCCGTCGCGTTTTCATAATCCTGCGAGATTTTTATGAGCATGACCCATTCCCCGCTCGGTTCTTTTCTAAAAAAGCAATTACGAAACCCGGGATCGGGCATAAATCCATATTTCTCAAATAAGTTTTCGTCTAAACCCTCTGCTTGCCCTGTTTTCAATCGGGAAGTCAACACCCGCATGGGCGGCAACCGGATAACCCTGACATCGTGGAGTTTTAACGCTTCACGGCTGATTTTCGATAGTTTTTCAAACGTGACCGGCTCGTTTTTTTCCACTGTGGCAAGGCGCTTTTCTATTTCCTCGTATAGTAAAGTTATGGCGGATATTTTTTTGACTCCGCTTATCAGCATTTTGTGAAGAAAATCATCTACAAGCCGCCGCAGTTCGGACAAAGCTGAAATTTCAGTATCCAGCGATTCGAGCTTGTCCACAAACGCCTGAATCAATGCCGCCATGTTTTCACTTTTGAAAATTGTGACTATATCCTTAACAGGAATTTGTAATTTTCGCAGAACAATAATTTGTTTCAATCGCTCCAATGCGTTGGCGTCATAATACCTTTGCGATTTATTATCAGGATGGCTGCTCCATAGCAACCCCATTTCTTCATAATACCTCAACGTCCTGCTGGATATTCCAAAGTTGTCAACGACATCGTTTATTCTAATCAAATCCAAAAACACCACCCCCACATATATATTATACAAGTTGACGCAACGTCAATGTCAATAGGTTTTTTTAAAGTTATTTCGTAAACATTTTTATACAATATTTACTTGTTCTACTAATTCCCGTATATTATTTACCAATTTATGATTATCATATTTCTCTGTTACTTCAATGTAACAATCATTAAAACTTTCATTTGGAATATCATAATTTTCCCTTTTTGCACAATATTCTATCTTCCGTAAAATATAACATAGTCGGAATTGAGGTCTGTAGAATGCATAAGATTCGTAAGACCTTTTATCTCAAAGCTATTCGAAGCAGGGATACATTCGAAAAGGATTCAACAAATTAGCGGCCATAATAATATGCATACACTATACAAATGTCATTGCTTTAGCACTGAAGAAGATACCTCCATCATGGTAAAATTGAACTACGCTTCAGTATAACAGAGTGTAACAAGAATTTTAAAGAACAAAAAAATGGGAAAACCTTATAAATCAAGGTTTTCCCATTCAAAATCGCTATGGAGCTGAGGGGAGTTGAACCC
>JAFADH010000040.1 GCA_023424995.1 Bacillota bacterium
TATGGAATTGATGAGAAGGATTTCTTAAATAAAGTTTCTTCATTAGCCGACCTGGCCTTCTCGGATCAGTGTACCACTGCGAATCCAAGATTACCTCTGGTATCTGAATTAGAAGAGCTTTATCTTCTGGCTTATTATGGTAAAGGAAAAGTAAAAGCACCCAAGAAAAATAAATAAATCATATTATTTATAGGTAAGATACTATACGAAAGACAGTTTGAATCCGTAAGATGAATTCAAGCTGTCTTTTAAATTGTTGATTATATATAGATCATATAGACAAATGAAATGCCAATTACATATACAATATGTATTCAATATCCTAATATCCTTATTATTAATTACTCCATAAAATTACTGCTTCTGAGAGCCTGGTTCAGTGCTTTTTTCTCATCTTCGGACAATTCCAGGAAGGATTCTCCCTTAATAATTTCCTTCAGATAAGTGTAGCAGCCTTCTCTGGTGCTGTGAACTGAATTTAATAGTATCCCGCTATTATTCTTATCTAATAAAGCTAATACAAAGCTGAGCTTTCCGCCCATTTCTTTGAATGCATCATATTTTACCACGCCGATCTTCTGATAGGTTATCATAAGATTTTCCTGTATCTTTGAAATCTCTTTGTTAATATCGGCGGTGTCCTGCTTTAGTTTGTCTATATCTGCAAACCGGACCAGTATCTGCCCCTCCAGATTTTCACCTGCAGAACCGGTCATAAATTTCTTATATTTTTTATTCAGCTTTCTTTGCTTTACTAATAAAATTATGATAAATACAAGAAATAATAAAGACAAACCCACTAAACCCATGACAATATAGTTTACATAATCATTAATAACGTCGAATACTAAATTCATTAATTAATTCCTCCTTTTGTATATCATGATAACCATTAAGCGATCTCGCAGCCATGGCTGAATTGCAGCTGTATATTATTACATGGATTCAAAGATATCGATGATACGCTCCAATTCTTCATTGGAATAATACTCTATCTCAATTGATCCCTTGTTGTTCTTCTTATTATGTATGGATACTTTAGTACCGATGATATTGCGAATCTTATCCTCCAGGTTACGGTAAATAAAATCATCTTCCCTGGCTGCAGCGGTTTCCTTATCCGGTTTCTCCGTAAGAATTATCTTTACCAGCTTTTCAGTTTCACGAACACTTAATTTCTCATCAAAAACCTTGCATGCACAGTTATACTGCTTCTCGTGATCTTCAATGGATAGTAATGCCCGGGCATGCCCTCCGGATATCATGTCGTCGATAACCATCTGCTGAACACGGTCATCCAGCTTAAGAAGCCTCATAGCATTGGTAACAGCAGCACGGCTCTTCGAAACCCGTTCAGCAACTTCATCCTGCTTAAGATGAAACTCCTGGATCAATCTCTGATAAGTCTGAGCTTCTTCGATTGCATTCAGATCTTCTCTTTGTATATTTTCAATCAGCGCGATCTCTACCACTTCTTGTGGAGAATAATCCTTTATAATTGCCGGAATTTCTTTTAACCCGGCTAATCTTGCTGCTCTCCACCGTCGCTCTCCTGCAATAATTTCATAGTATTTATTCTTTTTTTGCAGAATTAAAGGCTGTATTACTCCGAACTGCTTGATTGAATCAGCGAGTTCTTGTAATGCATCTTCATCAAACCGTTTTCTTGGCTGAGATTTATTTGGTTCAATATCATTAATCTTCACGAATGTTTCACGTGAAACATTATCATTCTTTTCCGTCATACTATCAACTATCTGTTCAGGGATCATAATATCCAGACCTTTTCCTAAACCTTTTTTTACTGACATATTTACCTCCTGTTATACATTTTCTATACAAATTCCAATACAATACTATGTCTACTTTTTTCTTCGATACTTTATTTCATCTACTTCATTTTTTGCATAGGCTTCTTCATTGTCATTTTCGATTACTTCCTCTGCCAATTGCCGATATCCTTCCGCTCCTGCGGATTTCGGATCATACAGGTTAATGGGAAGACCATGACTCGGTGCTTCAGCCAGACGAACATTTCTTGGTATAATTGACTTATATATATTTTGTTTTAGATTGCCTTTAACATTCTCTACTACCTGCAGGGACAGATTTGTTCTTGCATCAAACATGGTAAATACCACACCCTCAATCTCTAATTTCGAATTAAGTCTTTGTTTTACCAGATTTATAGTATGTATTAATTGTGTTAATCCCTCCAAAGCATAGAATTCACATTGAATAGGTACCAGAACTGTATCCGCAGTAGTCATGGCGTTCACTGTAAGTGTATTTAATGAAGGAGGACAATCGATAAGAATAAAATCATATTCATCACGTATCCGTTCCACTTCTTTTTTTAAGATGAATTCCCGTCCTTCCACACCGATCAATTCAATCTCAGCACCGGCGAGATTTACGTTGGAAGGTAAAATATCCAGATTTTTAATTTTTGTATGTAGCCTGCACTCTTCCAGAGTACATTCACCGATAATCATCTGATATATGGTATTCTTTAATTTGTTCTTTTCAATACCAAGTCCACTGGAGGTATTACCTTGCGGATCAATATCAATAGTTAAGATTTTTTTATTCCGTTCTGCCAGACAAGCAGACAGATTGATAGCGGTTGTAGTTTTTCCCACTCCGCCCTTTTGGTTAGCGATTGCTATTATCCTTGCCATACCTCAACCCTCCAGGAGATTTTATCAATATCTTACGTGATTATAGCTTAAAGTATTATATTTTATCTGTATTTAAGGTTTTTACATTTCAGTTACACTTAAAGATTATAACATCTTTTATTTCTTATATCTACATCATTTTTTTCATTATTCATAAAAATACCAGTAATTATTTATTTTGTTTCACGTGAAACAATTTTTGTCCGTGGTCAGAATAATATTCTTTATGAATTTAGATTCCTATTTAAAGTAATATCAAAAAATATATTCATTAAAACAAGTATACATTCGTAAAATGTCTCTTAAAATAAATCAATTAAAATCCAGCTGTAAGATAATATATATAAAAAGTATTTTCAAATATATCAATAAAGTACTTCATTAATTATGTCTTTAAATATATTCGTAAAGTATATCTATAAATTGTATTTGAAAAGTAATCTATGAATTTTATTCATAAAGTAATCTATGAATTGTATTCGCAAAGTAATCTATAAATTGTATTCGCAAAGTTATCTATAAATTGTATTCGCAAAGTTATCTATAAATTATGTTTGAAAAGTAATCTATAAATTGTATTCGTAAAGTTATCTATGATTTGTATTCGCAAAGTTATCTATGATTTGTATTCATAAAATAGTCTATGAATTGTATTCGTAAAGCATATCCATAAATTATAATCATAAATCATGTCTATAATTGCATTTGCAAAGTAATCTATAAATTGTATTTGTAAAATATATTTATAAATTAATACAGATATAAAATGCATCCGTAAAGTGCATCTATTAAATATTTTCGTTAAAGTACATTTTTAAATATATATATTTAATATAAAAAATTCATATATATATTCATCGTCAGGACTACCGAGTAGTCGATAACTTGTTCTCCTTTTTTGAGTCTATCCCGATAGAGTCTAAGGAGTCATTGATAAGCCCCCATTGACTGCCTTGCCGTCCTTCGGGTCATGATTTATATTATTGCACAATATATTTTCTCTGCCACATTTGTTTATTTATATACTATAATTAATATGTCTTTAGAGACACTCTCTTTTGATTACTATTATGTGGTTTTCTAACCTACTCAACTCTATCGTTGAAGGTTTTTTCTTGAAGCTGAATTAACTGAATACTCACTTGCATAGCAGGTTTTTAGGTTCTACATAAAAATAACGGAATGTTTCACGTGAAACATTCCGTTTCAAGATCTTTCTATAGATCTTTTCTTAAAATCTAATCGAAATACCAGAATTTAATTATGTACAGATTAACTCTTAAAGTAATTCAACTATATTGTTCTTAATTGCATATACTGCCGCTTGTGTACGATCCGATACATTTATCTTCTTGAAGATGTTGGACACATGATTCTTTACTGTCTTCTCACTTATATCGAGCATATATGCAATTTCTTTATTAAACAAACCTTCCGCCAGTAATTTTAACACTTCGATTTCTCTCTTTGTCAGTGAGTCGTCCAGGTTGTTAAGAAAATTACTCTTTTCATCCAGCTTTGCTTTTAATAATGGTGCAAGCTCCGGTTGAATAAATGTTTCTCCCCTGTATACGCTAAAGATCGCTTTTTTTAATACAGATGAATCGGAATCCTTTAATACATAACCGTCCACGCCGATCTCAACAGCTCTTACCAAATATTCTACTTCATTATGAATTGTAAGTATAAGAACTTTCACCTTTTTCTTTGATTCTCTTATGTGCTGCAGTACCTGTAAACCATTCATGTTTGGCATATTAATGTCCAGCAGAAGAACATCTGTTTGTCTCTCGTCAAGTAATTCCAAACATTGTTTTCCGTTATTGGCTTCTGATCTCACGACGATATCTCCATCCAATTCCAGTAGCTGTTTAATACCTTCTCTTACCATTGAGTGATCATCCGCTATCATTACATTAATCGGTTTTATCATCCTTTTCCTCCTCGTTAATTGTTAAGGGTACGCACATGGTCACAATGGTACCCTTTCCTTTTTCGGATTGTATATCCAGTGTTCCAGATAATAAAGAAGTTCTTTCCTTCATATTGGATAAGCCAAAGCTTGATGCCTGCTCAGCTCCGCCCTGTTGAGGTTTCTTAATTTGAAATCCCACCCCATTGTCCTTAATAACTACTATAACCTTATGTGCATCGTAACTAATATCTATATTGATATGGGTCGCATTTGCATGCTTTAAGATATTATTACATGCCTCCTGTATGATTCTAAATAACGTCAATTTAATTACCGGCAAAATCTCCTTTGTCTCTTCATTTGCCTGTACCTTAACATGGACGTTATTAAAATCCATCATTTTGTTAGCATAGCGCTGTACTGTTACTGTTAGTCCCAAGTCATCCAAAGTCATTGGCTTTAAATTATATATAATACCTCTCATATCATTAATAATTGATTTCAAGGTATTGGACATTGTATTCAACTCCAGTTTTGCACGCACTGAGTCGATATCAATCAGCTTTGCGCATAATTCTGACTTATGTACAAGACTGGTCAAATTCTGCACCGTAGTATCATGGAGGTCTCTTGCAATTCTTTGTCTTTCAATCTCTTGGGCTTCCAAAATACTTAATCCTTTATCATTAAGCATATGCCATTTATCCTTCGTATCTTTCACTGTGTCTGATTCACTTGTTATTTCTATATTCTGAACCGCTGTTTTTATCCCACTGATTTTATCGTGTAGATTTTTCTGCCTTTCTTCTAAATTGTTTATTTGCTTTTTTAATTGATCTATTGCAGTGATCAGTTCCGCTGTATCATTTGAATTATTATAAATAGGAGAAAATAAATCTTTATTATGTACCTTTGTTCGTTCTTTTTCAGCCAAATCCTTTTCTTTCTCCTGAAGAAGGTTTTTTTCTGACTTTAATTGAACTTTGACGGTATAGAGCTGCTCCTCGTAATCAACAGCAATATCTTTCAACAAGACAGCTGAAGCCTTTCTATCTTCAGTGAAATTCTTGACTTTTGCATCCATATTCTTATGGTTTTCCTGCATAAAGTGTTATCCTTTCCATGCCTTTACTGTATTCTGTTGATTTGGAGAATAAATTATTAATATTTATACGTTTCCTATGGTCCTGTGTAAAACCCCGCCACACATATAATATAATAAATATTCTTATTTTAAAAGCATTTTTTTTAATTTTTGAACCAACTCAGACCTTTGTCCTACTAAATATTGCTCTGTTTTCATTTGTAAGAATATTCATTTGTAATTATTCCTTAATTTTATGATCCCAAATAAGATTTCGGACCAGCCAAAGTAAATCAGCCAAAGATGCTAAATTATTTATATTTATATAATATATTAAATTATTACCTATCATTTACTACTTCATAAGACCTTATATTAAGTGTGTCATAAGGGTTCTTTTCCCGGTTTTCCTGCACCTCTTGGATAATTCTTTGGTGTCAAAGAGACCTTTTTTATTAGTATTAAGGCTCTTTCCATATCCGTTCCCGGCAGAGTAAACTCCCCCACCTTCTCTAACTTCGCTCCTAAAGTATTTAAAGCTCTTTCCGATTTCTTCAGCTCTTCCTCTATATTTCCGGATTTGTAGGGAATAAAGTAACCATTCTTCTTAACAAAGGGCAGACAATATTCTGCCAGGGATGATAAGCGTGCAACTGCCCTGGACACACACACATCAAAGCCTTCACGATAACTGTCATCCCTTCCGTAATCCTCTGCTCTTCCATGCAAGGTAACTACCTTTTTTAAGCCCAATTCGTTTATAACTTCATCTAAAAACAAAAGTCTCTTATTTAAAGAATCCAATAATACGATATCAATCCCGGGAAATGCTATTTTCAACGGTATTCCCGGAAATCCCGCTCCGGTCCCCAAATCCAGTATCCGTTCACCTTCCGGTCTATATACCTTAACCAAGGAAAGGCTATCAATAAAATGCTTATTAATAACTTCTCTTAATCCGGTAATCGCAGTGAGATTCATAACCTTATTTTTCTCAACTATCATCTCATAGTAAATTATAAATTGCTGTATCTGATGCTCAGAAAGCTCAACTCCCAGATCTGACAGACCTTGTTTAAACATAATTATCTCAGGGTATTTTTTATAATCCATTACGTATATCTCCATTAATAATTCATAATAAATAAATTTATACCAACTTAATTCATATTAATTTTATTTAATTGGATCGTATTAATTTATCTTTTACTTGTTTTATTCGCACTTACTTGGTTGGTATTAATTTGGTTCATATATTTGTTTAATTCGTACTAATGTGGTTCACATGATTTAATTCATGTTTGCTTGATTCGTACTAATTTAGTTCATGTCATTTTGGCTCGTACTAGTTTGGTTCGTATTTATTCATTACTTTTCTGCTTTTCATAGTTATACTGGGTAAGGTATACCAGTAATACAGAAACATCTGCCGGAGACACCCCTGAGATTCGTGATGCCTGTCCGATTGATACAGGCTTGAATTTCATCAGCTTCTGCCTTGCTTCGATGCGAAGGCTCGGTACTTTCATATAATCGATTTCACCCGGAATTAACCTGTTTTCCAGTTTTCTAAACTGCTCTATCTGCCTTAATTGTCGTTTGATATACCCATCATATTTTATATTGATATTAATCTGCTCAATTACAGCTTCCGACAATTTTACACGTTCTTTATCGATTGGCTCTAATAATTCATAAGATAATTCCGGTCTTCGGATCAATTCAGCAAGAGTCGCTGCCGTATTGAGGATCGAACTATCATTATTCTCCAAAAGCTCCTGAACCTCCTTTGCAGCACCTATTACCGTAGATTCCATTCGATGTACCTCAGAATCAATCTCCTCTATTTTTTTTAATAGCTGAAGATATCGTTCTTCTTCGATCAATCCGACTTCATAACCCTTCTTTGTAAGTCGGATATCTGCGTTATCCTGTCTTAGCAGCAACCGGTATTCTGCCCTGGAAGTCATCATCCGGTACGGCTCCAGTGTTTCCTTGGTTACCAGATCATCAATCAATACTCCGATATATGCTTCTGAACGGTCAAGAATAAGAGGTTCCCTTCCCAGTATCTTCATAGCAGCATTGATACCCGCAATCAAACCCTGTGCAGCCGCTTCTTCATATCCTGAGCTTCCGTTAAACTGGCCTCCTGCATATAGACCCTCCACCTTCTTAAATTCAAGTGAAGGCTTTAATTGCAGGGGATTAATACAATCGTATTCAATTGCATAAGCGTTACGGATAATATTCGCATTCTCCAGTCCCGGTACGGACCGGTACATCTGATATTGTACATCCTCCGGCAGGGAGCTTGACATTCCGGCAATATACATCTCATTGGTCCCAAGACCTTCCGGTTCAATGAAAACCTGATGTCTGTCCTTATCCGCAAACTTAACTATCTTATCCTCTATAGAGGGACAATATCTCGGTCCGGTTCCTTTGATATCCCCGCTGTACAAGGGAGAACGCTCAATATTGGCCCGTATAATATCATGTGTTTTTTCATTGGTATATGTAAGCCAGCAGGTGATCTGTTCCTTCTTCAATTCCTCCGGCTTTGTTGTAAAAGAAAAGGGAATCACCTTCTCATCTCCAAACTGTTCCTCCATCTTGGAGAAATCGATGGACCGTCCGTCAATTCGTGCCGGAGTTCCCGTCTTAAACCGGTACATCTCGATGCCGAGTTCCTTCAGTGAAGCCGTAAGATGTGTTGCGGCCTGCAAGCCGTTGGGTCCCGTCAGGGTTACTGTCTCACCATAGATGCATCTGGCATTCAGATAGGTCCCTGTACATAAAATAACAGCCTTACAGGGATAGATAGCCTGAGAATATGTTTTAACTCCGGTCACTCTGTCCTCCTGCGTAAGGATATCTGTTACCTCACCCTGCTTAATCGTAATATTAGGCGTATTCTCAAGTACTCTGCGCATTGATTTTGAATATTCCTGTTTATCTGCCTGGGCACGAAGGGAATGTACTGCCGGCCCCTTTGATACATTCAGCATCTTTGACTGAATATAGGTTTTATCAATATTCTTACCCATCTCCCCGCCAAGTGCGTCGATCTCCCGTACCAGGTGTCCCTTGGAGGTGCCTCCAATATTCGGATTACAGGGCATCATAGCTATACTGTCCACGCTGACAGTAAATAACAATGTCTTTAAGGATAATCTCGCACAGGCCAAGGCTGCTTCGCAGCCGGCATGTCCTGCTCCTACGACTACCACATCATAGCTTTCATATCTATATGACATATGAATCCCAAGCCTTTCATTTAATCAGCATTTGCCAATACAAACCTTCCGTCTTCCTCAGAATCTCTTTATTTTCCCATGCAGAATTCTCTGAATATCATATTGACCAGGTCTTCTTCCACGTTCTCTCCTATAATTCTCCCCAATGCTTCATAAGCACTCATCAGATCTATGGAATAAAAATCCTCCGGCATTCCGGCTTCTATACTCTGCTTTACCAGTCTTAAGCTATTAAGTGCATCCATAAAAGCTTCCCTTTGTCTGTCATTGGTTATATAGATTTCTTCATTAAAGGAAAGCTCTCCTTCAAAAAACATATCCTTAATGGTTTTTTCCATCTCCTCCAGGCCTGTATTCTCTTTTATAGACACACAGATGACCGGTTTTGATGTTCTATTCCTTATATCCTGTATGGTTATCTTTGGCTCCAGATCGGATTTATTTAATAATAAAATTGCTTTTTTATCCTTAATTAAATCCAATATTGTAACATCGTTATCATCTATTAAAGTTGATGAATCCAGTACATATATAATCAAATCGGCATTTCCGGCCATCTTTACGGCCTTTTCGACACCCATTCGCTCTATTATATCCCCGGTATCCCTGATACCTGCGGTATCTATCACATTCAACACAATTCCGTTCAGATGGATTGTCTCTTCCAGAGTATCCCTGGTTGTTCCGGCAATATCCGTAACGATTGCCCTTTCTTCTCCGGCTAACAAGTTTAAAAGACTTGATTTTCCGGCATTCGGTTTACCGATAATTACGGTTTTTATTCCTTCTTTAATAATTTTACCATTTTTTGATTCACGAATCAATGAGTCCAGCTGATTACATTCATTTGCCAGATGTACCAAAAGCTTCTCATTAAAGCCTTCCAGGCTGATATGCTCCGGATCATCCAGGGCTGCTTCTATGAATGCCATATCACGAAGAATATTCTCTCTTAATTCCCTAATCAATGACAATACATTGCCCCTCAGCTGATTTAAGGAATTCTTAAGAGCAAATTCATTCTTAGCATGGATTATATCACTCACTGCCTCCGCTTGTGACAGGTCTATCCTGCCGTTAAGGAATGCCCTCTTCGTAAACTCCCCTGGCTCTGCAATTCTTGCTCCGTGCTTTAATACTGTCTCCAGTACCTTACGGGTAACAACAATTCCCCCGTGACAATTGATCTCTACAGTATCCTCTCTTGTATAAGATGCCGGCGCTTTCATAACAGCGACCATTACTTCATCAATTATCCGGCCTTCGTCAGCGATAAAGCCGTAATGAAGGGTATGGCTTTTTTCTTTTGATAATAATTTGGTACCTGACTTTGACCGATAAATGCGGTCTATCACCACCAGCGCCTGATCACCGCTGATTCTGACTATACTTATTCCTGCATTACTAAGTCCGGTTGCTATAGCTGCTATCGTATCCGTATTCATACCATCCCTCCATATCTGCCGCTATATTTTAACATTCAATAAGGTGTCTTAAAGTATGAACAACTTTTAAGACACCTTACATTAACTACCTTACATTCAGCATATATTGCACGAAAAACCTTTCCTGCGGAAGCATCTACTGTTCTTGTACCGGCTGCTCCTTCTTTTCTTTGCTTTCCTTATACTTTTCGTAATCTTTCTTATAATCCGTACTATAATTCTTATTATAGCCGCTATTACTTGTATTAAAAGGCTTCTTATAATTCTTATTGGTTACTGCGCTGTTCTTTCCAAAATCCTTGCGGTATCCGCCGCCCTGCTTGTTATTATTGTACTTCTTGTCCAATACGCCCTTTTTAATATTAATAACAACACGGCGGTATGGTTCTTCCCCTTCGGAATAGGTCTCCACAAATTTATCATTCTGCAGTGCGGAATGGATGATTCTTCTTTCATAAGGATTCATCGGCTCCAGAGATACCGGCTTTCTTGTCCTCTTAACCTTGAACGCAATGTTCTTAGCAAGATTTTCTAACGTTTCTTTTCTTCTCGCCCGGTAATTCTCCGTATCCAGCTTAACCTTAATATAATTCTCACTATTCTTATTCACAACCAGACTGATAAGATATTGAAGGGAATCCAGGGTCTGTCCTCTTTTTCCGATAAGAACACCCATCTCATCCCCGTCTACATTAATTTCGATAGAGGAATTATCCTGGTCATAGATAACTTCGCTGTCAGCCTTAATTCCCATGGCATGGAAAACATCATCCAGAAATTTCTTGGTTACCCCTTCTGTGGTAAGCTTAATTCTTGCCCTTATTCTGGCCGGCTTTTTATTCATTCCTAAAAAACCGCTGGATTCCTTTTCTATTACTTCATATTCCATATTGTCTGTATTAGCACCTAATTCAAGCATTGCATTAGTTATCGCTTCATCAACCGTCTTACCGGTTACCTCTTTCCACTCCATAATTATTTATCCCCCTTTTCGTTTTTATTCTTAAGAAGGTTTGCTATATCTGAAATACTCCTTGCATTAGAGGATGAAGAGGACTTCGCCGTATTGCCTGCCGCAGGCTTAATCTCTGCTGCCTCTTCTACGTCCGCGCTGTTATTCTTCTCTGTATTCTCCGTAACAGTGCCTCCGATATTCTTTGTCTGCTTCTTTGCTAAATCTGACATAGAGATTCCCTTGGATTCCAGATAAGCGTTCTTTTTCTTCTTCTTTTCCAGATTCTTAGCAATCAGGTCATTTACATCAACACGATCCATGTACATATTAATAAAGAACTGCTGAATAATCGCAATCATACTTGAAGCTATCCAGTAGATACCGACACCGATCGGGAAAGAGATACAGAAGAATGCCGACATTAAAGGCATAACTACATTCATGGAACCCATGGCTGCAGCTGCCGGATTGTCCTTGTTCGCATCTTTATTCTTTACCTGCATCTGCTTGCTCTGGATAAACTGTAATCCACCTGCAAGTATCGGAACCAGTATAGCCGGACTTAATCGGAAACCTGGTGCATTTGCAATATTTAAACCAAGGAAGGTATTTATATTTGCAATCTTATTAATAGAATCAGCTACTGTTAAGGTTCCGCTGGCCGCATGTGCCTGTATATCAGGAAAACTGGAAGCAAAAGCAACCCAGGTATCCTGATTAAAGTGCTTTAATACATCGATTATATTCGTTGTTATGGTAAGATCTTCAGGAATCTTAACTGTTCTTAATGTCTCAGCCAGGGTGGTTAACAAGGTCGGATAATCACCGACTGTTGTTATCTGAGCGGCAATTCCCTCATATAAATCATACACCTGGGTAACATATGCCGGTATATTATTAATAACTGCATATAAAGCAAACATAATCGGCAGTGTAATTAGCAAAGGTAAACATCCGGCGGTAGGATTCGCACCGTATTTCTGGTATACTGCCTGAGTCTCAGCCTGCTGCTTCTGCATGGAAACCTGATCCTTCTTGCCCTTGTATTTCGCCTGAATCTTTTGAAGTTCAGGATTCATTACGGACGACATCTTGGTAAACTTCTGCTGCTTCATGGTTAACGGCAGCATCAGAGTCCTTACGAAAAAAGTAAATATAATAATAGATAAACCAATATTCTGAATACCGAACAGATTAAAAAATTCATAAATGGCATTCATAATCAAACCAAGTACGGATGCAACCGGCTCAAGCCATCCGGCAGATTTTGTCAATATTGTAACCACCAATTATTTTTCCTCCTTAGAGCTGTTATCTTTACATCATAGATAACATCCGTTGTTCTCAGATGACCTACGGAACAGGATCATACCCTCCCTTATGAAAGGGATGGCATCTTAATACTCTCCTAACAGCTAAATATGTTCCCTTGAGAGCTCCATACTTTTCCAATGCTTCTAAAGCATATAAAGAACAGGTAGGCGTATAGATACAGCTTGGATATCTTTTCATCGGCGATATATACTTTTGATAACACTTTATCATAAATATAATAATTTTCTTAATGATCACGTCTATACCCCTACAAATATTCTCTCTGTAAATATCAGATTATACTCGTATCTTTTCCAATTTTATGAAGCTTAATCAGGTGTAATAATGCACTCTCAATTTCACTATAGTCTTTTTCTCCGGCCCCTGCTCTGGCCACTACAATAATATCTAATCCAATCTTTATGCTATCCTCGGACAGTCGATAGCTTTCTCTGATCAATCTGGTTACCCTGTGTCTTATAACACTGTTCCCAACTTTCTTACTAACCGATATTCCAAGTCGGTTACTGCCTAATTCATTCCTTTTAACATACATAATCAAATATTTATTCGCTAATGATTTTCCGGTACCATATATTAATTTAAAATCCTTGTTGTCCTTTAAGGACTCGGTATACTTCATTGTAATAAACCTTTTCGATATAATAATTAAATTACAAGTGAATTACCGAAATAATCATTTCGAAATAATTCACTTGTATCATTGCGACCTATGCAGATAATTTCTTTCTTCCTTTTGCTCTTCTGGCTGATAATACTTTTCTGCCACCTGCTGTAGCCATTCTTGCTCTAAAGCCATGTACCCTAGAGTGTGATCTTTTTTTCGGTTGGAATGTCATTTTCATTGTTCTGCACCTCCTTCAAATAAACCGTGCATATTCATAAGCGAACTTCATCTATTATATTTTTTGTATTTTGGAATATCATGTCTATTATATGCGCAAACCCTTGATACGTCAAGTAAATCTTTTGTCCAAGCAGTATAATAAGCCCTTCTCAGCCTCTTGGAAAAGTCAATGAAAACACATTCTTTCCTTATTAATATACACATTTGTTGATAACTTTTATTCTTATGTGGATAAAATGTGATTTCAATACCGCTTGAGTTTATAATTTTCTGATTCTATACACATTTTGGGGCTTGTGATTAATGTCAATTTCTTTATCCACGCTTCCACAAAGGACCCAAAATGAAAGAAAGAGAGATTAACCTTGAAAATTTAATAAATTTGTTATAAGATATATCTATTGAGTATTAATGGAGGCAACAATGAAGAATTTAATTCAATCCAAATGGGACGATATTTTAAAATATTTAATATCGGAATATGGTATCACTGACGTATCATATAATACCTGGCTGAAACCGCTCAAGGTATATGATGTGTCAGATCATGTTATCACTATTCTGATTAATGATGAACGCATTGGTCCTCCTAGCCTTAACGTTATACGTACCAAATATGAACTATTATTAAAGGTTTCCATCGAAGAGATACTGAATGAACCTTATGAGATAAGGTTTGTCCTTCAAAGCCAGCTGGATTCGGAAAAGCCGGCCATAGAAACGGTAACTTCAAAAAAGAAAAACAACCATAATGGGCCTTCTTTCCTGAATGCCCGTTATACTTTTGATACCTTCGTTGTGGGAGGCAATAATGAATTCGCCAGGGCTGCCGCTCTTGCGGTCGCTGAGAATCCCGGTGAGATCTACAATCCTCTCTTTATCTATGGAGGAGTCGGACTTGGCAAGACCCATCTGATGCATTCCATCGCCAATTTTGTATTAAGCCAGAATCCCGACACGAAAGTTCTTTATGTCACCAGCGAGAAATTTACCAATGAGCTGATCGATGCCATTCAGAAGAATACCACCAACCAATTCCGGGAGAAGTATCGATCCATCGATATTCTCCTCATTGATGATATTCAATTTATTATAGGAAAGGAAAGAACCCAGGAGGAATTTTTCCATACGTTTAATACCCTGCATGAATCAAAACGCCAGATTATCATTTCCAGTGACCGCCCTCCCCGTGAGATGCTTACTTTGGAGGACAGGCTCCGGTCCCGCTTTGAGCATGGCCTGCTGGCAGATATCCAATCTCCCGATTATGAAACCAGAATGGCGATTCTTCATAAGAAGGAAGAGCTGGACGGTCTTAAAGTAAATGAAGAGGTTCTTGGTTATATAGCAGCCAATATCAAATCCAACATCCGTGAGCTGGAAGGCGCCTTAACTAAGATCGTTGCATTCTCCAGGTTAAAGAAGAGGGAGCTAAATCTCCTTCTTGCCGAGGAAGCTCTTCAGGATATAATTTCTCCCAATGAGAAGAAGGTGATTACCGCCGAACTTATTGTGGAGGTAGTTGCAGAGCATTATAACATAACACCTGCAGATATCTATTCCAAGGATAAGAGCCGGAATGTATCTTATCCAAGGCAGATCGTAATGTATCTGTGCCGCCGCCTGACCGAGATGTCTGTTACGGATATCGGTAAATCCTTAGGAGGAAGAGATCATTCGACGGTTCTTCACGGACATGAGAAGGTAGCAGGAGATATAAAAAAGGATTCCTCCTTACATAACACTGTTGATGTCTTAATTAAGAAGATTAATCCGGAATAGATTTAATTTTTACGTTGATACAAGGTTGATAGTATGTTGATATCCTGTTTATTGAAAATCTTACATTTTTTTGATGTTTTTATTTTCCTTCTTGTCCACAGGCAAAATACCTTTAACAAGACTACTTATCAAACACCGGAAGGCTTGATTCTTAAGGGGAAAATACTGATATCAACAAATTCACAGGCTATATTACTAAGAATACTAAGAATCTTTTATATATTTATATATTTTCGTGAAGGGAGATTATACACAGATGAAAATCCATTGTCAGAAAGCAGATATTGTTAATGGTGTTAATATTGTACTGAAAGCTGTTCCTGTAAAATCGACCATGCCCATCCTGGAGTGCCTGATCATAGAAACCTCCGAACATGGAATTAAATTAATAGCAAATGATATGGAACTCGGAATTGAAACTCTGGTAAAGGGAACAATTATAGAAAAGGGAACAGTAGCCCTGAACGCAAAGGTATTTTCCGAGATCGTAAGAAGACTTCCGGAGAATGAGGTAAGTATTACGACAGATTCCTCTTATATGACAGAGATCATATGTGAGAAAGCAAAATTCTCTATCTCCGGCAGATCAGGAGAAGAGTTCCCAAGTCTTCCGAAGATTGAAAAAGAGAATGCTGTGGTATTATCCCAGTTTACATTAAAAGAAATTATAAGACAGACCGTA
This sequence comes from Bacillota bacterium, assembly GCA_023424995.1. Taxonomy (GTDB): domain Bacteria; phylum Bacillota; class Clostridia; order Lachnospirales; family Lachnospiraceae; genus Mobilitalea. Next base: position 15,987 of record JAFADH010000040.1, read on the forward strand.
TTCTCCATCTCCGACAATGAAAGCAATAAGATCATGACCGGAGAATTATTTGAGATAAAGAAAAATGAGTTAAGAGTGATTTCTCTGGACGGACACAGGATTTCAATCCGTAAGGTTTTCATGAAGGATTCCTATGACGACAGGAAGGTAATCGTACCGGGCAAGACTTTGAATGAAATCAGTAAGATATTATCCGGTGAAGTTTCTTCCCTGGTGAATATATTCTTTACGGATAAGCATGCCTTATTCGAATTTGATGATACCGTGGTTCTGACCAGGCTGGTGGAAGGAGAGTATTATCGTATCGACCAGATGCTTTCCAGTGATTATGAGACTAAGGTCACGATTAATAAAAAGGAGCTGCAAAGCTGTATCGAGAGAGCTTCCCTGTTAATCCGGGAGACCGATAAAAAGCCTATTATTATTGATATTAAGAATAATAATTTTGAACTAAAGATTAATACTGCAATCGGATCCATGAATGAGGATATTGATATTACCCTGGAGGGAAAAGATATCGTCATTGGTTTTAATCCGAAGTTCTTGCTGGATGCACTGCGTGTTATCGATGATGAGAATGTTGATATATATCTGATTAACGCAAAGGCTCCCTGTTTTATCCGTGATAAGGAGCAGTCCTATATTTATTTGATTTTACCGGTTAATATTAATGTCGCAGGTTAATATGGCGTACTTGAAAGATTGGAGACAGTATGCATCAGATCAAATTAAGAGAAGAATACATCAAGCTGGGACAAGCGTTAAAAGCAGCCGGCCTGGTTGATTCCGGCCTGGATGCCAAGAATGAAATTCTGGAGGGCGTAGTTAAAGTAAACGGTAAAGTGGAGCTTCAGAGAGGGAAGAAGCTGTATGACGGTGATGTAGTTGAATATAACGGGGAACAGATTCGGATAACAAAGTAAGCAGATAAGACTATTTTTGAGTTTCTATCATATGGGTTATAATCATTATGAACTTCCTGCAGCCTGTTTGTTTACTGTGGTAAAAATAATGCACGGAGTTTGGTAAGGGAATCGTTGGTGCGGCTATGATCGTAAAATCATTGGAACTGAAGGGTTATCGCAATTATCAAAGTCTTAATATGCAATTTACCAGTGGTACGAATATTCTGTACGGAGAAAATGCCCAGGGAAAGACCAACATACTTGAAGCAATTTACATCTGCGGAACGACGAAATCCCACAGAGGCAGCAAAGATAAGGAAATCGTCGGCTTTTCCGAAGAAGAAGCCCATGTCAGAGTTATTCTTGAAAAGAATTCAATACCTCACCGGATTGATTTGCATTTAAAGAAGAATAAGGCAAAGGGGGTCGCCATCGACGGTATCCCCATTAAAAAACAAGGTGAATTATTCGGAATGCTTAACCTTGTGTTTTTTTCGCCGGAGGATCTCTATATCATAAAAAACGGACCTTCGGAAAGACGGAGGTTTCTGGACCTGGAATTGTGCCAGCTTGATAAAATCTATATGAACTATCTGGCGAATTATAATAAAGTGCTGATGCAGCGCAACAATCTCTTGAAGCAGATAGCAAATGACCGTAAGCTTTTGGATACATTGCATGTCTGGGACGCCAAGTTGTTGGAATACGGGAAGAAGATAATAGAGTGCAGGCAGGATTTTATTATCCGGCTGAATGCTCTGGTTGGAGAGATACATAAGAGACTGACCGGCGGAAGGGAAGAACTGACTCTTAAGTATGAGCCGAATGTTATTATCTCTGAATTTGATAATAGATTGAAAAAGTCCCTGGATAAGGATCTGGCTTTAAAGATGACCAATGTCGGTCCCCACAGGGATGACTTAAGCTTCATGCTGGGAGAGATCGATATCCGAAGATACGGTTCCCAGGGGCAGCAGCGAACTGCGGCACTTTCCTGTAAGCTTGCAGAGATAGATCTGGTTAAAGCAATTATTAAAGAGAGTCCGATATTGTTACTGGATGATGTATTATCAGAGCTTGACCGGCAAAGACAGAATTATCTTCTGAATAATATCGGTGATATTCAGACGATCATCACCTGTACCGGATTAGAAGAATTCGTAAATCATAGATTTGCATATGATAAAATATTTCATGTTGTGAACGGAGAAGTAAATGAAATTACGGGAGGCTGATGCCCCCTAAAGAATAAGGAGGTCAAGACCTCCAAAAAACAGGGAGGTCAAAACCTCCAAAAACAGGAGGCGAAAACCTTCAAAAACAGGGAGGCAGAAGCCTCCATAAAACAGGAGGCTTAAAAATGGGTAACGAATATGGTGCAGATCAAATACAGATATTGGAGGGATTAGAGGCTGTAAGAAAACGGCCCGGTATGTATATCGGTTCTACTTCTTCCAAGGGGTTACACCATCTGGTATATGAAATTGTCGACAACGCAGTAGATGAAGCCCTGGCAGGCTACTGTGATACGATTGACGTTACCATTAATACGGATAATTCAATAACCGTCGTTGATAATGGCCGCGGCATCCCCGTGGGCATTAATCAAAAGGCCGGTATTCCTGCTGTGGAAGTGGTCTTTACCATTCTTCATGCCGGCGGTAAATTCGGCGGAGGGGGATATAAGGTATCCGGAGGTCTTCACGGAGTAGGTGCGTCCGTAGTGAATGCCCTGTCGGAATGGCTTGAGGTCGAGATACATTTGGATGGTAAGATTTATAAGCAAAGATATGAAAGAGGTAAGGTAATGTATCCTCTTAAGGAGATCGGAACCACCGATTACAGAGGGTCGAAGATTTCCTTCTTACCTGATAAGGAAGTTTTTGAAGAGACGGTATACGATTACGAGATTCTAAAACAAAGACTTCGGGAGATGGCTTTCTTAACAAAGAATATCAAGATCATTCTTCGGGATATCAGGGAAGAAGAGATAAAGGAAAGAGAATTCCATTATGCGGGAGGCATCAAGGAATACGTAGAATATCTGAATAAACATAAGGATCCGCTGTATCCGGAGATTATCTACTGCGAAGGACAGAAGGAGAATGTGTATGTTGAGGTTGCCATGCAGCACAACAGCACCTATACGGAAGGAATCTACAGTTTTGTCAATAATATTACAACACCGGAGGGCGGTACTCACCTGGCCGGCTTTAAGAATGCGATTACCAAGACTTTCAATGATTATGCCAGACAGCAAAAATATCTAAAGGACAGTGATCCAAATCTGACCGGTGAAGACATCAGGGAAGGTCTGACAGCAATTATCAGTATTAAAATTCCGGATCCCCAGTTTGAGGGGCAGACCAAGCAAAAGCTTGGCAACAGTGAAGCAAGGGGAGCCGTCGACAGTGTGGTAAGTGAGCAGCTGACTTACTTTCTTGAGCTTAATCCGTCTATCGCCAAGATGATGTGCGAGAAGGCGGTGCTTGCACAGAGAGCAAGGGATGCAGCCAGAAAAGCAAGGGATCTGACAAGAAGAAAGACGGCTTTGGAGGGTATGAGCCTTCCGGGTAAGCTGGCAGACTGTTCGGAAAAAGATCCTACAAAGAGTGAAATATATATTGTTGAGGGTGATTCTGCGGGTGGTTCTGCTAAGACAGCCCGTTCCAGGGCGACCCAGGCTATACTTCCCTTAAGAGGCAAGATTTTGAATGTCGAGAAATCAAGGCTGGATAAGATTCTGGTTAACAATGAGATAAAAGCTATGATCACCGCTTTCGGAACCGGTATATCGGATGATTTTGATATCTCAAGACTGCGTTACCACAAGATTATTATCATGACCGACGCGGATGTGGACGGAGCTCATATCAGTACCTTACTTCTGACCTTCTTCTACCGCTTTATGCCGCAGCTGATAAAACAGGGATATGTATATATGGCCCAGCCGCCGCTGTACAAGATAGAAAAGGGTAAGTTTGTGCGCTATGCTTACAGTGATGAGGAATTGAACCAGATATTAACTGAAATCGGGCGGGACAGCAATAATAAGATACAGCGTTATAAAGGACTTGGTGAGATGGATGCGGAACAGCTCTGGGAGACCACCATGGACCCGGAGAAGAGAATCCTGCTTCGCGTTACCATGGACGAGGAGCAATCTTCAGCCATTGATATTACATTTACAACCCTGATGGGTGATGAAGTGGAGCCAAGAAGAGAGTTCATTGAAGCTAATGCAAAGTATGTTAAAAATCTGGATATATAAAAGTTACAGAGACCGGTATGCGTAATAAGTACGCAGATATAAGGAATTACAGAAAGATTGATTATTTCCGGAATAGCTGAACGGAGGAAGAATAATGGAAGATAATATCTTCGACAAGGTGCACGAGGTCGATCTGAGAAAGACAATGGAAACCTCATATATCAATTATGCCATGTCTGTTATCGCTGCGCGTGCGCTGCCCGATGTAAGGGACGGTTTAAAGCCCGTACAAAGAAGAATACTTTATGCAATGATCGAGCTCAATAACGGACCGGATAAGCCGCACCGTAAATGTGCGCGTATTGTCGGTGATACCATGGGTAAATACCATCCTCACGGCGACAGCTCCATCTATGAAGCATTGGTAAAACTGGCACAGGATTTCTCTACCAGATATCCTCTGATCGACGGACACGGTAATTTCGGTTCTGTGGACGGTGACAGCGCCGCGGCCATGCGTTACACGGAAGCCCGCCTGAGTAAGATATCCATGGAGATGCTGTCCGATATCAACAAGGATACGGTAAATTTCTCTCCGAACTTTGATGAGACGGAGAAGGAGCCGGATGTATTACCTTCCAGATATCCGAACCTTTTAGTAAACGGTACTTCCGGAATTGCCGTAGGTATGGCAACGAATATTCCTCCTCATAATCTGCGTGAGATTATTGACGGCGTACTGAAAATCATTGATAATCAGATTCAGGAAGACAGGGAGACGGATATCGAGGAGCTGCTTGAGATTATCAAAGGACCCGACTTTCCTACGGGTGCAGAGATTCTTGGAACCTCGGGAATTAATGAAGCATACCGGACCGGCAGGGGTAAGATCCGTGTGCGTGCCGTGACGGATATCGAGGCAATGCCTAACGGGAAGAACCGGATTATTGTAACTGAGCTGCCCTATATGGTGAACAAGGCCCGTCTCATAGAGAAGATAGCGGATCTTGTAAAGGATAAAAAGATAGACGGTATAACGGAGCTTCGTGATGAATCAGACCGTACCGGTATGAGGATCGTGATTGAGCTTCGAAGGGATGTTAATGCCAATGTCCTGTTGAATCATCTGTATAAGCATACCCAGCTCCAGGATACTTTCGGTGTTATTATGCTGGCACTGGTTAATAATGAGCCCAGAATCCTGAATCTTCACCAGATGCTGAATTATTATTTACAGCATCAGAAAGAGGTTGTAACCAGACGTACCAGATATGATTTAAATAAAGCGGAAGAACGTGCCCATATATTACAGGGGTTACTTATCGCTCTTGATAATATTGACGAGGTTATCTCTATCATCCGTTCCTCCCAGAACGGTAATATAGCGAAGGAGCGGTTAATAGAACGCTTTGGGCTCAGTGAGCCTCAGTCACAGGCTATCATAGATATGCGTCTTCGCGCTCTTACCGGTCTGGAACGGGAGAGACTGGAGGCGGAATTCGCAGAGCTTATGGCGAAGATTGCGGAATATAAAGCGATTCTTGCCGATGAGAAGCTGTTACTCGGTGTGATCAAGGAAGAAATTACAACCATTCGCGATAAATACAGTGATGAGAGAAGAACGAAGATTGGCTTTGATGAATTCGATATCTCCATGGAGGATCTGATTCCCAATGAGATTACGGTAATCGCCATGACCAGACTGGGTTATATCAAGCGTATGACCATAGATAATTTTAAGAGCCAGCACCGGGGCGGTAAGGGAATCAAGGGGATGCAGACCATCGAGGAGGATTTTATCGAAGATCTTCTGATGACTACCAATCATCACTATATCATGTTTTTTACCAATAAGGGAAGGGTATACCGGCTGAAGGCATATGAGATTCCCGAGGCCGGCAGAACTGCCAGAGGTACGGCAATCGTCAATCTGCTTCAGCTATTGCCGGAGGAAAGGATTACGGCAATCATTCCCTTGAAGGAATATCAGAATAACCGTTACCTGTTCATGGCAACCAAGAACGGTATTGTTAAGAAGACGCCTATCAAGGATTATGAGAATATCAGAAAATCAGGTCTCCAGGCCATCAGCCTGAGAGAAGATGACGAACTGATTGAAGTCAAATCAACCAATCATTTAAAGGATATTATCCTGGTAACCAAGAACGGTATGTGCATCCGCTTTAACGAGCAGGATGTAAGGCCTACCGGCAGAACCTCCATGGGTGTTATCGGTATGACCCTGACAGGGGATGACCAGATCGTCGGAATGCAATTAAATACCCAGGGTGAGTACCTCTTGTTCGTATCTGAGAACGGCATGGGCAAGCGTACGGAGATGGAAGAATTCACTGTACAGCGTCGCGGCGGTAAAGGTGTAAAATGTTATAAGATTACCGAGAAGACCGGAGATGTGGTCGGTGTTAAGGCAGTAAATGAAGAAAATGAAGTAATTCTTATCACTACAGAAGGTATTATCATCCGCTTGATGGTAAAGGATATCTCCGTACTCGGACGCATCACCTCAGGTGTTAAGCTGATGTCTATTAATGCAGAGACCGATATCACGGTAGCCAGCTTTACTAAGGTAAAGGAGAGCAATGTAGAGAATTCTTCCGAGGACGAGCTGATCAAGAATTTGGAGAAGGAACTGGAGGAAGAGAATATCGTAGGGGAACCGATCGATTATCCCGAGGATTCTTACGGGGAAGAGGCAGAAGATATCTTACCGGCAGATGATACGGAAGAATCTGAAGAAGAGACGGATGAGGATGAGACGGTTGATGTAGAGATCGAGGAAGAAGAGACCGATGAAGAAAACCGGTAAAAAGGTGTGAAATGGCATTAATTATGGTTTTAATCCTATAAAATTGTCATACAGGATTACCGGATGATTTTCCGTATTTTACGTAAGGAAACATATTCTTCAGGTTATATATGCTTAAATATTATATTGATTTTAGGTATTATATTGATTTAGGTATTATATTGATTTAAGGTATTATATCGATTTAAGGTATTATATTGATTTTAGGTATTATATCGATTTTAGGTATTATATTGATTTAAGGTATTATATCGATTTAAGGTATTATATCGATTTAAGGTATTATATCGATTTAAGTATTATATTGATTAAGTATTATACTGATTTAAGTATTATATTGATTTAAGTATTATATTGATTAAGTATTATATTGATTAAGTATTATACTGATTTAGATAGTATAGTAATTTATCGTTATATTAAGTATCATGTATCTAAGTGTTATATTAATACGGTTACTGTGTTATAGAATAAAAAAGCCGTTGGTTATGAAATTGGAGCATTATGAGGAATATACACACGGACGAAATAATCAGCAATATAAAAGAGATGTGCATCGAAGCCAACATTACGTTGGCTTCTGATGTAGAAAAGAGGGTCCGGTCGGCTTACGAGGAGGAAACCTCTCCTCTTGGAAAGCAGATTCTTGGACAGTTGGGTGAGAATCTGGATATTGCAGCTGCTGAACAGATACCCATCTGCCAGGACACCGGAATGGCAATTATCTTCGTGAAGCTCGGACAGGAGGTCCATATAGAAGGGCAGAACCTGGAGGATGCTGTTAACGAAGGGATCCGAAGAGGTTATGAAGAGGGTTATCTTAGAAAGTCAGTGGTTGCGGATCCGTTAATCCGGATCAATACCGGGGATAATACTCCGGGAATCATACATTATGAGCTTGTACAGGGAGATAAATTGGAGATTACGGTAGCACCAAAGGGCTTTGGCAGTGAGAACATGAGCCGCATCTATATGCTTAAGCCTTCGGACGGAGAAGAAGGAGTAAAGCAGGCTGTTCTGGAGACAGTAAAGCTTGCCGGGCCCAATGCCTGTCCCCCTGTAGTCGTAGGTGTCGGAATAGGAGGCAGCTTTGAGAAATGCGCTATTCTTGCTAAGAAAGCACTGGCCAGAAGTCTTGATAGGCCTTCCGGATTGGAACATATCCGAAAGCTGGAGGAAGAGTTGCTTACGGAGATAAATGCATTAAAAGTTGGTCCAGGAGGGTTCGGTGGAAGGATCACAGCCCTGGGTGTCAGCATCGAAACTTATCCCACCCATATTGCCGGACTTCCGGTAGCTGTTAATATATGCTGTCATGTGAACAGGCATGTAAGCAGGATAATTTAAGCTTGACGGAATTCGTATAACAGAACTATCGTGATTACTGTGAATGCAGTATATCTGGCAGGTGAATCTGATATTTATCATCAAGATAATTATCCGGAGAAGCTTTGGGAAGAATATGACGTTGTCCGCAGCAGAACAGGTTATAATTATAATTTTGAGGATACATGGCATATAGTTCTATACAATAAGAAAAATCCAGGATAGAAGAGGAACAGGTATGGATCAATATATAACTACACCCCTGACAACTGAAAAGACAGAGAGCCTTCGGGCAGGCGATTATGTCTATATTACCGGAACAATATATACTGCCAGGGATGCCGCCCATAAAAGATTGTATGATACCATGCTGGAAGGAAAGGATATACCCCTGGAGCTTAAGGATATTGTTATTTATTATCTGGGGCCGACCCCGGAGCGGGAAGGGCAGGTTATCGGATCGGCAGGACCGACCACCAGCAGCAGGATGGATAAATACACGCCCTTATTATTGGATCACGGTTTAAAGGGTATGATCGGAAAGGGAAAAAGAAATAAGGACGTTATTGATTCCATGGTAAAGAACAAAGCAGTATATTTTGCTGCGGTTGGGGGAGCAGGTGCCCTGTTGTCCAAGAAAATCAAGGCATCCAGGGTAATCGCCTATGATGACTTAGGGACGGAGGCCATACGGGAGCTCTATGTAGAAGACTTCCCGGTTATCGTAGTTATTGATTCCCAGGGCAACAATTTGTATGAAATTGTGAGCTAAATCAGTGTATGAAATTGTGAGCTAAATCAGTTGACAAAAGATAGAGCATTTGTTATACTTGTTTTTGCCTCGCAAGTAATCGAGGCAAATTCCTTGATTATAGAGGAAATTGAATACTAAAAGATATAACTTAAGCATCTGGAGAAATACTCAAGAGGCCGAAGAGGCGCCCCTGCTAAGGGTGTAGGTCGGGCAACCGGCGCGAGGGTTCAAATCCCTCTTTCTCCGTCATACTTTTTATCGAAAGAAGTCGATTGCTGTTGCAATGGACTTCTTTTCATTTAATATGATAAAAGCAGATGCGAATAAATTTTATTTAGCGAGGTGAAAAATTTGAATCATATAGGAACAGTTAAAATTGAAACAGGACGATTACTGCTACGCAAGTTTATATATGAAGATATTCCGGATATGATTGAAAATTGGATTGCAAACCCTGCTGTGCAAAATGAATACGGTGAGCCCATATATGAAACACCTGACGCTGTTCAAGAATTATTAAGCAAATGGATTATCCAATATAATAATAATGACTTTTATCGTTGGGCAATTATTCTTAAAGAAAATAATGAAAATATAGGGCAAATTGCATTTTGCCGTGTCTATACAGAAATGGAAACAGCGGAAATTGAATACTGCATCGGCGAAAATTTTTGGGGGAAAGGTTATGCCTTAGAAGCATTGAACGCTGTTATTGATTTTGCAATAAAAGAACCGCAATTTTATAAATTGGAAGCATTTCATAGAATTGCAAATCTGCGTTCAGGACGAGTCTTAGAAAAAACAGTAATGAAAAAGGTAGAAAATATTAGACGATTTGAGATTAAAAATATCATACCGGAAAAAGATGTTTGTTATGCGGTAGTTAGAGACGATTACCCAATATAATACATATAAATTACGGATAAAGGCAAGAGCATCTTTTTTAACCTAACTTTCCAAAATCGAAACCTGTTGAAAAAGCTAAATTGTTTTTAAGACAGATTTTTGTTATGGTTAGGCCCCAAGAGCATTATATAAAAGCTTCGGTTTTATTGAAGATGAGTTATTAATCGAACACGACTATCCACATCAGAAATTTATCTTACATAGAATTTAGTGATTTGACATTTTCCGAGTGCAATCCACCCGCCAGCTTTTAGAAACATATGTTTTATACTCTTCATTAGAGAGCGGAGTGTCGCCGCAGACAATTCGCTCTCTCACCTTTTGCGGGCGGGATCGCTTTTTCTGTCCGCCCGCTGGATAGCGTCTTTTTTATAGTACCCTGCCATCACTACTTACATTAGTTGGTGCAAAAAAAGCTCACCCGGTTGCGGTGGGCTTTTTTGTTTGCCTGCAAATTAACCTTGAAATACCAGCTTTTAGGCGCTTTTTTGCAGGAGGACACGAATAGGCTCACAGGCAGCATTTTGGTATGGGCGGATGGCAGAAAAATGCGCCTCTGCAGAAAGGAAAAAGTGGTCATGTCCACAGGCTCTTTGTAATCGTGCAATGATGCGCCCACCCTCCCAGACATGAAAAATCCGGCGCTGTGCCCGGATTTGTTTTCTTTGGGAGCAAGTATTCTTATGCAGTCATCAGATCACCTGATTGGCGCGCATGGCACGCTCCAACCGTCTTGCCAGTTCCCTGCGAACATGTTCAGGGCTTATACAGACGCAGTTCTCTCCAGAGCTCATCAGGATGCCGTATCGATACCCAGCTTATTCAATCGTATATATTCATATACTCTTTTATTTTCAACAATCGTCCCCTTCCCAATTGTTTAAACCTTATTTAACCATTGATATCGAGGATCAGATGTCTCATGCACACATATTCATTATGCTTTGAGATCCCCAATCTCCGGGAACTCATTTTCCAAATACTCGAGCCCGGCATCCAGCCGCTTGGCAAGAATCTCGTTGATATTCGTTTCGCCTTCGGGCAGCGCGGCCCAGATGGAGATGATAGCACCGATCACCGCGCCGGCCAGCGTGCATACCCTTAGGTCGTCGGCGGCAAGGTCCATGCGTTCCGCGATGGCGCCGGTCAGCCGCGGCAAGGCCCGTATTCCGAACGTGTACAGCGCGACCTGCAAATCCGGGATCCGATAAAGCAGTTCCTCTCGTTGCTTTTCAAATTCCATATCTTCCGGGGAGATTTCGCGTAACGTATTGTGGAGCGCAATCCTTAACGCCTTGATGGGATTGAAATCCGCCGGCTGCGCGTGAAAAGATTCAAGCAGCGGCGTATCAATGATGTCCACAAACAATATCTCCGCCTTGGTTGGGAAATAACGAAAGAAACTCGCGCGCGAAATCTCGGCGGCATCCGCGATCTGATCGATCGTGGTATTTTCATAGCCCTGTTCCCTAAACAGCCGCAATGCCGTTCGCTGGATCGTGAGTTTTGTTTTCTCCTTTTTCCGCTCGCGCAGACCGCCCGTCGGTTTCTCCTTTTTCACCATATCATAAACTCACTTTCTTGTCATGTCGGATCGACTTGCGCCAGGCTGTTGACGTAAGGCCCGTTCTCGCCAAGCGCCCTATGGATCACTGGCATCCACCGGCTGATTGGGATGAACTGCGGGCATTTAGCTTCGCATGCCTTGCACCGGATGCATTTCTCGGCCCGCACATTGGGGGCCACGATGCCCTTCACGCTCTCGGCGACGAATTTCAGCCGATCATACTGAAGCCGCGCGGAATCCTGGCCGAATTGCAGACCTTCGTTATAAATCTTCATGTTCAGCGGGATGTCCACACCCTGGCTGCAGGGCATACAGTACCGGCAGCCGCCGCAGGGAGTGGCGTTCAGCTTGGTATATTGCGCGCGTACCCGGCCGTAGAGCGCCAGTTCATCCGCCGTCAGCGAGCCGACGCGTGATGCCTCGGCAATGGCGATGTTTTCTTTCAGCTGCGCCATCGAGCTCATGCCGCTTAGGACGACCGACACCTCCGGTTGGTTCCATAACCATTGCAGTCCCCACGCGACCGGGGTGCGTTTTGTTTCGGCACTGTCCCAGACGGCCTGAACAGAAGGCGGCGGAACGACCAAGTTGCCGCCCCGCAGCGGCTCCATGATGGCCACGGCCATGCCCTTCGCGGCCGCGTACTTCAGGCCCCGGACGCCGGCCTGGTTCTCTATATCCAGATAATTGTACTGAATCAGGCACATGGGCCAATCGTATTCATCGACGATCTGTTTGAACGTGTCGAAATCATCATGGAAAGAGAACCCCAAGTGGCCGAACCGCCCGCCCGCGATCGCTTTTTCGGCCCATTCGCGCACGCCGAGGTCACGCAGTTTGGGCCACAGCACTCTGTTCATATTATGAAGCAGATACAGGTCCACATAGTCGACCTGCAGCCGCTCGAACTGTTCGTCTAAGCACTTGTCAAAGTCCGCGGCCGTTTGAATCTGCCAGCTTGGCATCTTGGTCACCAGCCGGATCTTGTCCCGGTACCCGTCTTTGAGCGCCTGCCCCACAATCGTCTCGGAGGCGCCCTGGTAATAGGCGTACGCGGTATCCAGATAATTGACGCCATGGTCGACAGCATAACGGATCAATCGTATTGTCTCATCCTCGTCGATCCATTTCCCCGAGACAATTTGTTGCAGGTTCCCCGCCCGCTTCCGTGCGTCGCCGGCCTTGTCCTTCAGGGGCGGAAAGTGCAGCGAGCCAAAGCCGAGCGCGGAGACCAGCCAGCCCAGTTTCCCGAATTGCCGGTATTGCATAATTCCTCAGCCTCCTCCCGGTCTCATTAAAATGAGACTAGTTTAATTTGATACTAATATTATTATATGCCATAATTTAAATATTGTCAATAGGTGGCAAATAAAAAATTACGGGGGAAACTGCGCGGCATTACTGCTCACATGCGCTTCATTTTCAAGGACGGGGCTGTAATAGAAGGGCTTTTAGGAGATATATGAACATAATACGGAACAGATACGGGCATCTATATTCACCTAATTTCTCAGAAAGACATAGCTTCCCCTTAACGGGAAGCTATGTCTTTCTTTATACAAAAACAAAAAAGGAATATTGTACTATACTGTTTTTTTACTCCGCAACAAAACCTTGCGTGACATATATGCGACCTACTGTTAACATGTTTATATAATATCCAGGAAGGAGTTTATAATTCATGAACGATGTCGGAAAAAATATCAAAGACCTGCGCAAAAAAATTGGCACATCGCAGGAAACTCTGGCTCAAAAGCTGCATGTGACGCGGCAAGCGGTTTCGCAGTGGGAAACGGGGCATACGCAGCCCGATTTAAAGACACTGGACGAGATTGCAGACTTCTTCAACGTAGATATATTAACGGTAATATACGGTGAAAAGAAAAAGGCCGTCTCCATTGCGCCGCATAGAAGGAAATACAAAAAGGGACTCATTGTATTCGGTGTAATGTTGCTTGTGATGCTGTTGCTTGTTTTTATATTAAAGCCAACGATCGAATATATGTATTACCGGTTCATTGCCGAAGCATTTGTCCGAATTTACATGGTTTTCTCCGAACCCCTGCTCTATCTTTTTGTGGGTCTTTTTGCAGCAAACGGAATTTCTCTCGGCTGGGATCTGTGTATCCGCACCAAGTCGGTCCGGTGGGCTGTCTTTACTGTCAGCATCGCGTTCCTGGTATTCTACAGCATCATTCCATTGCTGCTGATTCTGGGAACCACCGCCGGAGATCATTTCCTGCAAAAATTCTGGTTGTTTTTCTGGGCAGCGCCTGTGCTATTTTTGCTGCCAGGTATTGGTCTGCATTTCGGCAGAAAAGTGATCCCTTCATCTTTACGACGCTGCGTTTTCCGCGATACCATGT
>JAFADH010000095.1 GCA_023424995.1 Bacillota bacterium
AAAAATAATATTAAGAAGCAACAGGAAATACGGGGGATCAAACAAAATGAATAAGAAAGAGAGCCGGCTTCATTTAAGGTTATATATCACGATAATTTTTTGTGTGGTTATCGCAATTGTGATCACCTCTACAATTCTTCATGTGAATTTTCAATCGATCCTTATGAAGCATGAGTATCATGCCAAGCTGGAGAAGATGGAGAGCCAGGCTGCGCAGGTATCAAAGATGTCTGATATTGCGCTGAGTACATTGTTCCAGATCTATAATGATATCTCCGTCAGGAAGCTTCTGACCTATCAGGACATCGACGCCATAGACGAGAATACGGCATTCATTCAGCTCCGCTATTATCTGGCTACGATTCCGAATGTGGATTCTATCTATGTCTATAATGTAAATAACAACAGAATCTATAATGTCTCCAATGAGAAGCGTCTGGTACGCCCCTGGAATGCCGATTATTACAAGAAGGACAGCGATTTTTTTGATCAATCCGCGGTAACGATGATCGACGGGTATAAAGAATATCTGCCCTATATACCCTATCCAAGATATTATGAGGTAAGGGAGGGTGAGGTAAAGTGTGTATATACCTATATGATGTACAATATCTTTATCAGTAATGAAAGCAATGTGGTCATGCTCAATCTGGAATCGCAATATTTGTTTCAGGATACGGTAAATGACGGATTGGCTTCTGTCTCTCTTGTGATTGACCAGAATGATACGGTGGTATATTCGGATTCGGATTTGTTCCAGGTGCTTGATCAGCTGCCCGCAGCTTTTGATCCGGATGGGAGAATGGATAAGGATGAGTCGGGCTATTTTCTGACAAGGATCAATGGTACCCGGTCCGTTATCATATATACCGGCGCCGACAGCCGCCATTGGAGATATATCAGCGTTATTGCGTATGATGTGCTGCTATCCCAGGTCAGAAGCCTTCAAACCATTACGGTAATCATCTCCCTGCTCATTACAGGGGTCGGGGGAGGAATCGCACATATCTTTTCCCGCAGGCTTGCGGTACCGATCCGGACTATGTCAATGGATATTAAGAGCTTGCAGAACGAAAAGCGGCAGGCGGATATCCTGACAAAGAATATCAGGCTTCTGGAGCTGCTTAATAATAGCGGAATTGACCGCAAGGGTGTTAAGACCAGCGAAATTAACGATGGCAGGATTGACCGTGAAGCCGATACGGGCGGGAAACACAGCTCGGGAGCGGATATTCTGTCGCTCGCCGGCATGGCATCAGCTGCCGGAAGCAAATATATTCTATTGTGCTTATCGGTGGACGGATATCAGTCGCTGTCTGAGACAGACAATACGAAGGATCTGCGGATTTATAAATTTGCAGCCTGCAATATACTGGGGGAATTGATGGGTGACGGAGCAAAAGCTTATTCCCTGGAGATGAGCATTGATAAAAATCTTGCAATCCTTCAGGTAAACAGCGGCATGACCAGGGAGATGCTGGAGGACCACATAAAGAAAATGCAATTCCATATGAAGGAATACTTTCAAATCTCCATATCCATAGTTTCCGGTGCCCCGGAGGAGGATCCGGAAAGGCTGTTTTATCTGTATGAGAATATCAAAGAAGCCGCAGCAAGGAATATTTTCCGAAGGGAAGGCTCGGCTGCATTTGTTCCGGAAGCAGGAGTAAAGCCGGTCCATGAATATAATTACCCGGAGCAGAAGGAAAAGCGCCTGGCGGAAAGCCTGATGCTGGGAAAGGCCAGGGAAGCGCAGATGCAATTTGACGAAATTATTACGGAAACCCGCCAATACCCCATCGTGATCTACAATATGGTGATCAACCGTCTGATCTTTACCATTGACAATCTGGTCAGCCTGATGAAGAAAAACGGAGCTTCCGCCGCCGCAGGCTTTACAGGCTTGTCAAACCTGCTTCAGGAGGCTGATACGTTAGAAAAAAGAAACAATAAATTCTATGAGCTGTTTTACCAGATTGAAAAAGAGATCGAGAGGAGAAAAAGTGAGAAGCATGAGCTGGTTATCACAAAAATCAATGACATCATTGACCGTGAGCTTTGCAATCCCTCCTTCTCCCTGGATACTCTGGCGGAGGCGGTGGGTATGTCCGTTGCTTATATGTGCCGGCTTTACAGGCAATATACCGGGAATACGATTATCGAACTGGTGGTAAGCAAGCGGATGGAGAAGGCCAGACAGCTGTTATCGGATACCGAGCTGCCGGTCAATGAGATCGCAGAACTGGTGGGATACACCAATTCAACCTATTTTTACAGGGTATTTAAGAAGACAAACGGTATTACACCGAATGAATTCCGTAAAAAATAAGTCTATTCTTAGAAGGAGACTGTATAACTGCCTGTATCCCCGGGACGGCGGTGCAGCAGCTCCTTCTCTTTTTTGCAGTATAAAAATCTTTGATTTACACTATGATACACTCCCAAAGGATTGCAAAAATCAAAATAATACAGTCATATCAAAATTTTATACTGCAAAATGTAAGGATTAGAGAGGAATGACAAGATATGAAAGTATACAGCCGGATCAAAGTATACTACCATCATCCTATCGTATTCAAGTTCCGATGGGGGATGCTGAAAGGTGCCTGATAAACGTAAAAAAGAAAATAAAATACATCTGAAGGTTTCAATATCGATCATCTTCTGTGCTGTGATCGCCATACTGATTACTTCTTCCGTTCTTTATATGAATTTTCAATCCATATTGATGAGGCGTGAATATGAAACCAATCTTAAGAAAATGGAAAGTGAAGGAGCTCAGAGGGTTAAGCTGGCAGATATCGCTTTAAAAACCTTATATCAAATTTATAACGATATCTCCATAAGAAAGCTGATCACCTACAATGATATCGATGCGGTGGATGAAAGTGCCGCATTCATACAATTGAGATATTTTCTCGTGACTATTCCCAATGTAGATTCCATCTACGTATACAATATGAAAAATGACAGGATCTATAATGTCTCAACAGAAGGTGAGCTGGCAAGGCCCTGGAATAACGGCTATTACACAAAATCGTCCTTTTATGATGCCGGCGCGGTTCAATTAATTGATAACTACTTCAAATATCTACCCTACATAGCAGTCCCGAGATACTATACGGTAAACACCGACGTTACCAAATGTGTCTATACCTATATTATGTATGATCTCTCTAAATTAAGCGATAAACGGAATGTCATAATGCTTAATCTGGAACCGGAGTATTTATTTCAGGCGAGTGCGGCGGAAGCTTCCGATACCACTTCGTTGATCATTGATAAGGATAACCGGGTAATCTATTCCAATTCCGAGGAGTTTAAGGTATTGGACCGGCTGAAGGACGGTTTTGACCGCCAAGAGTTTCAGGGTACGGAAAAGTCGGGATATTTTATCACCAATATCGGCAGTACCAAGTCTGTGGTGGTTTTTACCGGGACGGACAAATACGGCTGGAGATCCGTCAGTATCATAGAGTACAATAGTCTGCTATCCCAGGTCAAGAAATTACAGTCCGTTACAATTATTATTTCCCTGCTGATCGCAGTAACCGGCGTGGTAGCCGCATTCTTTTATTCCCATAGAATCTCCGTCCCCATCCGGGATATGTCAACGAATATCAGGACCCTGCAGAATGAAAGACGGCAGACAGAGACGATCACCAGGAGAATAAAATTGAAGGACCTCCTGGAGAATGGCGGACTGGATAAGGAAGGCAGCCAAAAGAAGGGCTCGGAGCTGCTGGAGCTCCTCGGAATAACTTTTACGGGGAAGGAAGAATTAGTCCTGTTATGCATACGGATGGATGGCTGCCGTCACCTGCTGGAGACCTCCAATGCCCAGATCGTGGGAGCATATAAATTTGCCGCCGTAAATATTTTGAATGAGCTGATGGGGGAGGCCGCCGGTTCCTATTGCCTGGACATGGGAATAGACAGGTGCCTGCTGCTGATCAATATCAATCATGAGGATGCTATTGGCTTCATGGATGTGCAGATAAAGCAGATGCAGAGGCTGGTAAATGAGTATTTTCAGGTTTTTGTATCCGTAATCCTCAGTGATTTGACGAAGGAGCCGGATCAGCTGTTCTATCTGTATGGACAGATTGAAGAAACGCTGTCAAGAAGCATCTTTCTGGAGAAGGGCAAAACATTCCGTTATTCCGATTTAAGGCTTGATGCCGTACAAGATTATGAATATCCCGAAAATAAGGAAAAACAGCTGCTGGAATATCTTACCTACGGCAAGGCGGAGGAGGCGGAGAAGGTCTATCTGTCAATCATAACCGAGACCTATACCTACCCGGTGGTTATCTACAACATGGTAATCAGCCGGCTGGCATTTATGATCAATAATATTGTCAACCTGATCAAGAAGCACAGCCAGGTGCCTTCCTTCGCCAGCTCCATCCTGCTGTCCAATCTGCTGCAGGAGGTTGATACCATCGCAGAAAGAAATGAAAAATTCCATGAGCTCTTTTTCCAGATACAAAAGGAACAGGAGAATAAAAAGAACGGCAAGCTGGATCAGGTGATCGAAAATATCAACTGCCGGATCGAGACGGAATACGCGAATCCGTCCTTCTCCATTGAGATGCTGGCGGATGAGATCGGCATGTCGGTTGCATACATCTGCCGGATCTATAAGCAATATACCGGCAATACGATTTATGAAACATTGCTGAATAAGCGGATGGAGAAGGCGAGGCAGCTTCTTGGGGAAAGCTCCGAATCGGTGAATACGATCGCAGCTAAGGTGGGTTTTACTACCGCTTCCTATTTTCACCGCGCCTTTAAGAGGGTGAATGGAGTTACCCCCAATGAATACCGCAGAATATAAGATAAGTTTCCAGGAATGAAAATAAATAAGAGCTAAGAATAACATAACGACGGAGGCTGGACAAATGCAAAAGGGAAATGAAACAAGGACCGTGCTGAATGCCGCGGTGAGCGGCAGTGGAGAAAAGTGGTGGGAAAAATTCTATGGCGGAAAGAAACTGGGAATATGGGCGACCTCCGCAGTCTCACTGATCACTGCTTTGATGTATGTCTTTATAAAAACCATCAAAATCAGCGACACGGCCCAGATACTTGATATCCTGGGTGTGGACGTGCTTGGGGAGGGTATGGAGATCAGCTACAGCACATTTAACATGCTGTCCTTCGTACATAAAAGCGGATTGGGGAAGCAGGGACTGTTTGCGATGATTTTATTCGGAGTAACCGTTGCGGCTATTGTTCTGAATCTCTGTTATCTCATACGCGCACAGCAATACGGTGCGGACAAAAATAATATTAAGATCTATGAAACAGGACAGTATGCCATGGTATTCAATATACTGTTAAGTCTTATGATTATTGCGTTCAGTATTTATTCCAACCGGGTGCTGGGACTTAATCTTGCCTTTTCCTATTCCCTTCTGCTCTATGGAGTGATCGCATTGTCAGCTGCGGGCTTTGCGGTGATCAAGAAATTAGAGGCGCCCGAAAGGGCCAGATATAAGGAGCATGGCTTCTTAAAGGAGCTGCGAAGGAACTGGGTTTTATTTCTGCTGCTGTTGCCCGCCATTGCGTTTTTTGCGATTAACTGCTATCTGCCCATGGCCGGGGTCTACTTTGCATTTGAAAAATTCAATTTCCGTGACGGATTGTGGTCCAGCCCCTTTGTGATGTTTGATAATTTTCAATATATATGGAAGGCGGATTTATTTAAGCTGGTAAAAAACACCGTGCTTTATAACCTTGTATTTATCGTGCTGGGACATATATTAAGGATTTTCACTGCGATCCTGATCAGCCAGATCGCTGGCAAATGGTTTAAGCGGATCAACCAGACCCTGATCTTTATGCCGCATTTTGTGTCCTATGTAATCCTGAATGTTATCGTATACAATCTGCTGACCTATGAAACCGGCGCGGTGAATACCTTCCTGACCTCCATCGGCCTTAATCGCATCGATTTTTATAATACCCCCGGGTATTGGCCCTTTATCATTGTTTTCTTTGAATTGTGGAAAGGGGTCGGATATGGTTCGGTGGTTTATCTTGCGGCCATATTGGGCATCGATAAATCCCTTTATGAGGCTGCGGAGGTGGATGGGGCTAATATCTTCCAGCAGATCCGCTTTATTACCCTGCCGAATCTGAAGCCGACCTTTATCATACTTATCCTGTTTTCCCTGGGGAATATCATGCGCGGCCAGTTTGACCTGTTCTACCAGACGGTAGGCAACAACGGGCTTCTGTATAATATTACGGATATTTTTGATACTTATGTGTACCGGCTTACCATGACGAATCCGTTAAATAACGGCCTGGGAACGGCGGCGGGTCTGTTCCAGTCGCTCTTCGGCTTTATTACCATACTGATTACGAACTTTATCGTAAAGCGGAAGAACGAGGATTATGCGCTGTTCTGATCCCGCATCGGGCAAACCGGCAAAACAGCTGCGATTGAATAAAGAATGAATAGAGAGGATAAACGGCATAATGAGGAAAACAAGCGCAAGGAGAATTAAAAAATCCGGCTATACCATTTCATTTAATATCATTGCTTATACTTTTCTTACCTTACTGGCAGTGATATGTATTCTTCCGTTTCTTTTGATCCTGTCCGGATCGCTGACGGATAACGCAACCATTATAAGAGAGGGCTACAGCCTGATACCGAAGAAATTCTCCCTGGCAGCCTATAAGCTGATTCTGGGTGTTCCCACGGATATCCTGAACGCCTATAAAGTAACCATCTACGTTACGGCTATGGGAACCGGGGTGGGCTTGCTGCTGACCACTCTGACAGCCTATGTCCTGTCCAGGAAGGAATTTAAGTACAGGAACCGGATCGCATTCATTATTTATTTTACGACGATCTTCGGAGGCGGGCTGATTCCCTGGTATATCACCATCTCCAGAATATTGCAGATGCACGGCAAGCTGATTGCCTTATGGCTTCCGGGTATTCTGTCTTCCTATAACATCATTTTAATGAGGACCTTCATCAAGAGCAGTGTGCCGGATGAATTGACCGAGGCCGCTAAGATCGACGGCGCGGGACACATTACGATCTTCCGTAAGATCGTGCTTCCGGTGCTTGGGCCGGCCCTTGCGACCATCGGACTATTTTTGGCCCTTGGTTACTGGAATAACTGGCTGAGCTCATCCCTGTTCATGAACGATACTTCAAAATATATGCTGCAGTTTTATCTGTATAACCTGTTAAACCGGGCGCAAGCCATCCGGGACCTGGCTTTGACCTCAGGAATTGTAATAGAGGTCCCGTCCGAATCAACGAAGCTGGCCATGACGATTATTGTAACCGGACCAATCATTCTGCTGTATCCGTTCCTGCAGAAATACTTTGTCTCCGGAATCACGGTGGGAGCGGTTAAGGGATGATATATTGCACCTAGAGCAATGATTTTTCAAACACACTCTAGCGGTGCCGATATATATAATTTAATTTTAAGGGAGGAAACAAAAACTATGAAAAAACTTATCAGTATGGTGCTGGTGCTTTGTATGGTATTCACACTAGCAGGCTGCGGGGCAAAAACGAATACCCCCGACAGCGGTTCAAAGGACACCGGAGCCTCGGCAGGTGAAGATCCCGGTACGGCAAGTGCCACGCCGGAACCAAACGAAGAGGTATCCGGTGATCCCAAGGTACGTTACGACTTATCGAAGCCGGTGAATTTAGTGTTTTATCTGGTGGGCGATCCGGGAAAGGATTATGAAGCGGTTGTAACCGAATTGAACAAATACCTGTCGGAGAAAATCAATACAACCATTGAGTTCCGTTTTACCACCTGGACGGACTGGTCCCAGAAGTATAATCTGATTCTTTCTTCGGGAGAACAGTGCGATCTGATGTATACGGCCAACTGGACAAATTACGGCACACTGGCTCAGACAGGAGCATTTTATGCGCTGGATGACCTGATTGAGGAGTATGCGCCCGGTCTGTACAGCCTGATCAGCCAGGATGTATATGATATGTGCAAGGTGGACGGTTCCCTCTATTGCATCCCTGCCGATCAGAAGACCTATGCGGCATCCGGTATCCGCTACCGTGAGGATTTAAGAAAGAAGTATGATCTTCCCGTACCTGATTCCCTGGAGAACTTTGAGGCATACATCAGCGGCGTGCAGAAAAATGAGCCGGACCAGGGACTCTTGTCGCCGATTACAGTTAACAACAATTATATGCATGCCTTTTACATGAGTATGATTTTTGGGCTGAAATACAGCTGGGGCACGGCGAACTACGGTCTGGCAGTTAACTATGATACCCCTTCCGAGGTCATTGACTACTGGAGATCGGAGGAT
The DNA here is from genome assembly GCA_023424995.1 of Bacillota bacterium. GTDB lineage: Bacteria > Bacillota > Clostridia > Lachnospirales > Lachnospiraceae > Mobilitalea. Next base: position 8,326 of record JAFADH010000095.1, read on the forward strand.
TTCAGAAATGACATGAAGCTTCTTAAGAAGTGGGCGGACATGGGCTTCTGGTCAAGAAGCTCCCTGGCCAATACCCAGGAAGAGGATTTTGACGAAGGTCTGATCATAGCGTCGGTGGGCAATATGAATCAGGATAAGTGGATCGGTTCTTACAATGTGGCGAAGGACAAATATCCCGACAGGGAAATCGGCTATGTATCCTATGGCTTGGTGAACGGTGTCCTGACTCCGGCTTCTCCTTTGCAAAATGCAACTGTTGTACCTCATAATTCCGAGAATCCGGAGCGGGCATTGATTGCACTTGACTTCCTGATGACGGATGAGACAGCGAACGATCTGGTGCAGTATGGTATCCAGGGCAGGCACTGGAACCTGGTGGACGGAGAATATTATGAGGAGATCAAGGATGCCGGCTTCAGCTATGAGAATATGAATACCTGGAATTTAAGAAACCATTTCTTCAAAAAAGAAATGAAACCGAGTGATGATACGGCATATGCTGACATGATCGCTTCCTATGACGCTGCTTCCCAGAATAATAAGTGGAACGGCAAGGATCTCACCGTAGGCTTCATTGAGGATTATTCCTCCTATGAAATTGAACGGGCTTCCTTAAATTCTGTTATCTCGCAATATCTGACGCCGATTCAGGCAGGTCTTGTGGAGGATGTGGATGCGGCAATTGACGAATTCCTGAAAAAAGCGGATGAAGCAGGCCTTGGCAAGATACAGGAAAGCTATAAGCAGCAGTGGCTGGCACATTGTGAGGAATATGGCTACAACTAAAGGATAGGGTGACAGTGAATCGTTCTGCTGATTCATAATAGACGGGATGCCGCAAAATAAGAAGAGAAATATTTTGCGGCGTCCTTTATTATAGCCTTGCGGGTATATCTCCGGTATAACCGCAATTGCACGGACCATGTAAAAATTATTTGCGATGCACCGGTTATGTGTGATATAAATAAGGCAGAGACTGAAGTAAAGCTGCCATATTATTTCATCGGGCATTTCAGCCGATTTAAAGAGGTACCGGACAGATTTATGCATTACGCTGCACAGATAAGCGTGAGACAGCAGGCTTTCTTGATCCGGATGGTGAAAGGGCTGCAGTGACTATGAATAAAACGGACGATGTCTGCCGGCACATTTTATTATGATTGATCTATATTCGCTGCCTGACAAGCTCTCAGGGAAGAAGGATCGGGATTAAACAGACATCGGGAAGAGGAGGAAGGAAGATGAATATCCGGTTTTCAAAAGAAATCCCTTTCAATGACCGGTATGAGGTCATCGTAATAGGCGGGGGACCCTCCGGCTGTGCGGCTGCCGTGGCGGCGGCAAGAGGAGGGGCAAGCGTACTGTTACTGGAAGCCACCGGTGCTTTGGGCGGAATGGGAACAAGCGGACTGATACCGGCCTGGTGCCCGTTTTCGGATGGGACAAAAGTAATCTATCGGGGAATTGCACTTGAAGTGTTTGAAAAGGCAAAGGCAAGCATGAAGCATGTAAAATCCGAAGACACGGATTGGGTACCCATCGATGCCGAAGCATTAAAGAGGGTGTATGATGAAATCGTCGGCGAAGCGGGAGTAACCGTATTGTTTCATACACAGGCAGTATCGGTGGTCGCCGAAGAGCAGCGGATTGATTATATTGCCGTGGCGAATAAAGCGGGAATTACGGCATTCCGGGGCAGGGTCTATGTAGATTGCACCGGTGATGCCGATATGGCCGCGATGGCCGGACTCCCCTTTGAATACGGAGATGAAAGGACCCATGAGGTGCAGCCGGCAACCCATTGCTTTACACTGACGAATGTGGATGAATACCATTATCAGCATCTTCCGTTCCTTCATATGAGTAATCCCGACTGCGCGGTATATGATATTGCTAAATCTGATCGGTATCCGCTCATTACAGGCGCCCACTGCTGCAATTCCCTGCTGGGACCCCGCACCATAGGATTTAACGCCGGGCACATATGGAATGTTAATTCCACGGATCCCCTCAGTGTATCCAAGGCATTAATGACAGGAAGACAGCTGGCTTACCAGTTCCATCAGGGGTTAAAGGAATATCTGCCGGAGACCTATGCGGCATCCCATCTGACCGCAACGGCAGCTTTAATGGGAATACGTGATTCCAGACGCATTATCGGTGAGTATAAAATTACCCTGGACGATTATATACAGCGCCGCTCTTTCCCGGATGAGATCGGTCGTAACTGCTATTTCCTGGATGTCCATTATACGAAAGAGGAGCGGGACAGGGTAATGAAGGGAGAAAGTAACGGGGAAGAAGGCAGAGAAGCATATTCGGCAGGGGAATCCCACGGAATTCCTTATCGGAGCCTGATTCCGAAGGGGATCAATAATCTGCTGGTGGCCGGCAGGAGCATTGCCTGTGATCACAAAGTCCAGGGAAGCGTGCGGGTAATGCCGGTGTGCCTGGTTACCGGACAGGCGGCAGGAACAGCGGCGCAGCTTGCCTGTGAAGCAAAGGATGCACCTGAGTCTATAGAGGTACGCAATATTGATATTGACTATCTGAGAAGCAGATTACGAAAAGACGGAGCGTATCTTGAGTAAGCTTTTGTAATTCTTCATAAAATATGCAGGCATACCGCCCGCTGCGGCAGTTCAGCGGGCGGTATGCCTGCATATTTTTTACAGGATATACTGATTGTAAGATTAGTTTTCTGAACTTATTATAATATTCGAATTCGGTTATTGACATTACGGGCATATATGATATATTCTTATTTTATAACTTATTATAACTGTTATAATAAGTTATAAAATATATTCATATTTAAATTTAAGGAGGGCAATTCTATGGGCATCAACATGCTGGACATGAAGCAGAGTAATGCGCAGACTGTTCTTTGGACTCTGTGTTCCTGCAAGACCTCCACGATCAAGGACATGGCTCAGCGAACGGGTCTTAGCTTTGCCACAGTCGGGAACATATTGAACGGCTTTGTGGAGAGCGGGGAGGTAATACCGGGCGAAATGTATTCTGCTACGGGCGGGAGACCATCCCAGGCCTATACCTTTAACGCGGAATATGCCCATGTTCTTGCCTTGTCGGCGCGGGTGAGGGTCGGGAAGAATGTCATCACCGCCTGTGTGGGAAATCTGTACGGCGAGACAGTATGGCAGACGGAGCAGTACTTTGACAGTATACGGCTTGCCGGCTTTGAGACCATGACAGACTCGTCCCTGGGCGCATACCCCACAATAAGCATAGTATCCTTCTCCCTGCCCGGTGTGGAACGGGACGGCGTGATTCTGACCAACGACTATACGGAATTAGAAGGTATTTCCTTTACGGAGCATTTCCAAAGGAAGTACCGGCTGCCTGTAATCATAGAAAATGATGTCAATGCGGCGGTATTCGGATATGGCAGAAGCCTGGAAGCGGTTTCCGTCATTGTTGGAATTTACTTCCCGAGGTATTTCGGTCCCGGTGCAGGTATCATGATTGACGGCAAGATACTGAAGGGGTCCGGAGGATATGCGGGTGAGGTCGTTCTGCTGCCCCTGGGTATTGACTGGCTTTCAATCAACTATGAGAATCCGCAGGAGGCGGGCTCAGCAATATCCGGACTGATCAGTATTTTCTGCGGTATCGTAAATCCGGACCATGTTGTCCTATACGGTGATTTCTTTACCGACGCCCTAAAGGCTGCCATCGAGCGGGAGATCCCCACACCGGCGGTAAGGAATATATTTCCTTCCATTGTCTATCAAAGAGATCTGGATTCCGATATCATTGCCGGCTTGACTGCACGGGCGGTAGCTGCTTACCGGTCCGGGCTGCGGGGAAAATATCAGCAGACAGAGACTAAAATATAATATACAGGAGACTTGTTATGATCTTTTTAGCATTGATTTACTTGGCGTTTATTAGTTTAGGACTTCCGGATTCCCTGCTGGGATCCTCATGGCCTATTATGAATGTGGATTTTGGAGTTCCGGTAGGGAATGCCGGCTTCGTCTCTGTAATCATATCCGGAGGCACCATTATATCCAGCTTATTCGCCCACCGGCTGATTCAGCGGTTCGGCACAGGCAGGGTCACGGTTGTAAGCGTTGCAATGACAGCCGTTGCTCTGATGGGCTTCTCCTTGTCCCCCTCGTTCCTATGGCTGCTGGCTTGTGCTGTTCCGCTGGGCCTTGGGGCAGGAGCGGTGGATTCGGGCCTGAATGAATTTGTGGCGGAGCATTATGAGGCAAAGCATATGAACTGGCTGCACTGCTTCTGGGGCGTCGGAGCCATGCTTGGGCCGGTTCTGATATCTGCACTGACGCAGTGGGGGCACGATTGGAGGAGCGGGTACTCCAGCATATCCGTTATACAGTTCGGTTTGGTGGTACTGCTGCTGTTATCCCTCCCCATGTGG
>JAFADH010000097.1 GCA_023424995.1 Bacillota bacterium
CCAGGTATGGCTTGGGGGCGATCATTATAAATGGCGGCTCATGCGGACCTGCGGTATTGATGAATATTACATCACGGGAGGCGCCCCGGACAGGGAGAAATTCGAAAAGTGGGCACAGGCACTCTCCAAAGCCGTCGGCAATCCCTTATACCATTGGAGTCATCTTGAGCTTCAGAGATATTTCGGATATTACGGAACACTGAGCCCGAAGACCTCGCAGGAGGTGTGGACGCTTTGCAACGAGAAGCTGGCGGAGCCCTCCATGAGCGCACGCAATATTATAAAGAACTCTAAGGTTACCCATATCTGTACCACCGATGATCCTGTGGATACTCTGGAGTGGCACAGGCAGATTGCGGAGGATCCCGGTTTTGACGTGGTCGTGCTCCCTGCCTGGAGGCCGGACAAGGCTATGAATCTGGAGAAGCCGGAATATCCGGCATATCTGGAGAAGTTAAGCTCCGTATCCGGAGTATCCGTCGACAGCTTCCGTGCACTGAAGAAAGCTCTGCGGGTGCGCATGGATTATTTTGCTTCCTGCGGCTGCAGTGTTTCCGATCATGGCCTTGATTACATCATATATGAGCCTGCTTCGGAGGATACGATCGAGGCAATCTTTAAGAAGAGGCTGGCAGGTGAGGCCCTTACCGCCCTGGAGATCCTTCAATTTAAAACAGCCTTCATGTTATACGTGGGTGAGGCTTATCACAGCTTAGGCTGGGTATTACAGCTGCATTACGGCTGCAAGAGGGATAACAACAGCCGCATGTACCGGTCCCTGGGTCCGGATACCGGCTATGACTGCATCAACAACTATGCTCCCACCTCCAATACGGCAAACTTTCTTGATGCGCTGGAAAGCAGGAACTCCCTGCCCAAGACTATTATCTACAGCTTGAATCCCAATGATAATGCCGCCATCGGAACTATCATCGGATGCTTCCAGGACGGCTCCGCAGTGGGCAAGCTCCAGCATGGAAGCGCCTGGTGGTTCAATGACAATAAAACCGGTATGATTGAACAGATGACCTCCCTGGCCAACTCGGGCTATCTGGCCGGATTTGTGGGTATGCTGACGGATTCAAGAAGCTTCCTCTCCTATCCGAGACATGAGTATTTCCGCCGCATCCTGTGCGAATTGCTGGGTAATTGGGTTGAAAACGGCGAATACCCTGCTGATTATGAATTACTGAAAGAAATCGTGGAAGACATCTCCTATTACAACGCCAGAAGATACTTCGGCCTGTCATAAGGAACAGTGATCTTAAGATATTATGATTATCCGCAGCAGACATATCCTGCGCAATTTTAAATAATTATAAACCATAAGGGGCTGTTGCAAAACTTACAGCATATAACTATTGAGAGTGAAACAGGGAAAATCTCCGTAGGGAGATAATGTTCACAAGCTTGATATAAACACTTATATGTTTTGCAGCGGCCTCCTTCTGTTTGAACCTGACTGCCTGATATGATACAATTTCAACAATACGGTTACATAATTATAACCTTGACAGTTCATTATTATCCAATAATTTATTATAGATGCGAGGCTTTTTCCCATGAATAAAAAGAACAACAAATTTTTAAGAAGATTTGTCATCTCATACAGCGCACTGCTTATCGTTATCCTGATTATGGGAGGTTATCTATATACCATAAGCATTAAAAATGTAAGCAGTGAGATTCGCAACCAGAATAAATTCATTCTCGAAAAGACCATTCAGGATCTGGACAGCAACTTTAAGACCATGGACGTATTGGCCGGACAGGTCGTTGCCAATTCCAATATCGTCCGGCTGGCCAATATGCAGTATAATAATGAAAATGACATCTATCTTATGGCATACCGCGCCAAGAATGAATTGTCGGTCTATGTATTTACGGAATCCATCCTGCCTACCAGTACCTACTTCATCTATCTGAAGAATCCGGATTATATCCTGTCCTTCAGCCAGTTCCAGAACACAAGCCTGTATTATGGCGGCATCCAGAATTACAGAAAGAATATGTACGAGGACTGGCTCACCGTGATGAACAATGAAGCATTATACCGGCAATTTGTATCACTGGAGCCTTATAAGACCTATTCAGACTCCTCCTACCTGTACATGCTTCCCCTGGATGATTACAGCATTAAGACTGTTCCGGCCACCATATGCTATGAGATCGATCACCAGAGGCTGGCACAGATCTTCAGTGAACTAAACTTCTATGATACCGGATATCTCCTGGTAACTGATGCTGAAGGCAACATTGTATTCACACTCCGGGACGGTCAGACCGGTGATATTACCGCCGCCCTGACAGGGCTTACTTTTCAGAACAATTTTGCCGAGTTTACCGATGATGACCGCGACATGTTCGCTACCCGTGCAGCCTCCGGCTACAATCAGTGGAACTATTACCTGGTGCAGCCCACCGGAGCCTCCTTATACTCCCTGGAACACTACCGCGATATCTTCTTCCTGATTATATTTGCAGCCTTGATTATTGAATTTATCATGATTTTCTTCCTGTCCAAGAGCAATGTAAAACCGATCATACAATTGGGTATTGAATTGCAGGACAGCATAACCAGGCAGAAATCCCTGCAGAAAATCGCAGAGAAGCAGATACCGGTAATTAAATACTCTTACCTTGCGAAGATCATTCAGGGTAATATATCTACCCGGGAGGAGCTTGAATATGCCCAGCACTATCTGGATATAACCACGGACAACCGTAAGTTTGCGGTTCTGTATATGATCGCTTACGTGAATCAATTCGAATTATATGTGGAGAATTCCGCCGTAACCGGACCGGATACCACGGATCATAAAGCGATTATCCAGGATGCGGTGGAGCATTACTTCAGAGAGCCGGTCTACATCCACAGCTCCGGAGACAGGGAATACGCCATCCTTGTTTCCAGTCCGGAGCAGGAACCCGCCGGCACCTCTACCTCCGATGTCAAGGAGATGTTCAAGGCGATGCACGAATACCTGATGAGCACTTACTCCATCTGGACCTTTGCCGGTCTCGGTGACTGGAATAACGGACTTATGATTACCTGGAAATCCTACCAGCAGGCCAGCCAGGCGGTTACCTACACCACAAAAAAACAAATTATCCGTACCTATGCGAAAATCGAGCGGGAACCCAACGGTTTCTATTATCCTATTGAACTGACCAGACAGCTTACCAATTTTATCACCATCGGCAACAAAAGCCAGGTATTGGAAATCTTCGAGATCCTGCGTCATGAGAACATGGAGGAACGTTCACTTCCCATCAACATGGTAAAGTATCTGCTCTCCGACATTCGCAATACCTTGTATAAGATAAGATTCACTCTCAAGAATACAGAGAAAAACGAAACGGAGCTAAAGGCGATCGACGCACTCTTCGATCAGCATATGTCCCTGAAGCTCTGTGAGGATATAGCAATCGGTCTTTGCAAATTGTTTGATACCAATTCCTGCAGCAACCAGCTGATTACAAATATCAGGGAATATATTAACGAGAACTATAAGGATCCTTCCCTTTGCCTGACCAAGATATCCGATGAATTCTCCATCTCCGAAAGTTATTTTTCCTATCTGTTCAAGGAGGAGACCGGAGAGAATTTCTCAAGCTACCTGGAACGCATCCGGATGGAGCAGTCCCTGCGCTTATTGGAAGACACCGATATCAATGTCTCCCTTTTATATCAGGAGGTCGGATATAATAATTCAAATACCTTCCGCAGGGCATTTAAGAAGACTTACGGAATGTCACCCAAGGACTTTAGAAGATCATCTTCCGAATAATGATGCCAGAAGCCATAAAACAGCTGAAGAATAAAAGAAGGAGTTCCCGAATGAACCCGATACCCTATGCTGCTCCCACGGATATGGGGGTGCCCTCCCATGCAATATATAACTTTATAAGAAAGCTGGAGGAATCCAGGATACCCATGCACAGCATTCTGCTGGCGAGACATGGGAGTTTAATCGCAGAAGCATATTATTCACCCTTTAAGGCCAATACCCTGCACCGCATGTTCTCTGTCAGCAAAAGCTTCACTTCTGTGGCAATCGGATTATTGGCGGAGGAGAGGAAATTATCCCTGGATGATCCCATCGTAACGTATTTCCCGGATAAGGTGCCTGAGAACGTGCATCCCTGGATTTCCCGGATGACCATACGGGATATGCTGAAGATGGAGACCTGCAGGTCTATCACTACATACAAGCTGCATCCGGAGAAGGACTGGGTAGAGAGTTTTTTCATCACGGAACCCGGTCATGAGCCGGGAACCGTATTCCATTATGATACCTCCTCCAGCCACACCCTCTGCGCCCTGGTGGAGCGGTTATCCGGCATGCCCATGCTGGATTACATGCGGGAACGGTATCTGGATCAGGCGGGATTTAGCAGAGATGCCTATATGCTTAAGGATCCCTTCGGAATATCCATGGGCGGCAGCGGACTCATGGCTACCCCTATGGACCTGATGATATTTGCTTTAATCATTATGAACGGAGGCTCCCTGAACGGGAAAGAATACTTGCCTGAGCGGTATATCCGCGCCGCCGTCTCACACCAGACCCATACCTTAATGAATGGGCCTGTCTTAGAGGAATGCCAGGGTTACGGTTACCAGTTCTGGCGGATACGGCATGAAGGCTTTGCCTGCTACGGAATGGGCGGCCAGTTAGCCGTCTGTCTGCCGGAGTATGGCTTTATCTGCGTCACCACTGCCGATACCCAGGGTATCCAGGGAGGTAACCAGACTATTTATAACAGCTTATATGAAGAGCTTCTGCCTTATCTGTCGGAGAGGCCCCTTCCTGCGGATCCGTCCGGACAAGCCCGGCTGGAGGCCTGTATTCGGAACCTCTGTATACAACCCTTGCAGGGCATGACTTCCTCCCCTGTTATGGCAGATATTCATGCCAGGTCATATCGCTTAAAAGCGAATTCCTCCGGATTTGCATCCATATCTCTGGAGTTCGACAGTGAGGGTAAAGAAGGCTTACTGATTATCCGCAAAGAGAATGAACGCCTTGACCTTCCTTTCGGATTTGGACGGATGGCGCCCGGCAGTTTCCCTATTTACTCACAACGCTGTGTTACCTCCGGTATCTGGCTTTCTGAGGATAAGCTTTACATTAAGAGCCATATTATTGATGAGTGCATCGGATCCGTGCATTTTCAATTCGTATTCAGGGAGAACACGGTGACCGTATGCATGAAGAAGATTGAAGAGACTTATTTTACAGAGTTTATGGGATGGCTTTATGGAACGTCCGTTTAATTTATTATTCATTGTTTATCGTCTCAATAATAAATTCTACGCGTCTGTTTCTGGCTCTGCCTGTCTCAATATCATTATCGGCGATGGGCTGGAACTCTCCGTAGCCGACTGCGGAGAACTTCTCCGGTCCAAGTGCGGATTCTTCCAAGAGCCATTTTAGTACATTAACCGCACGGCTTGCGGACAGTTCCCAATTACTTGCAAATAATCTGGCATTCGTGGGTATATTATCAGTATGTCCCTCGATCCGCACCATTTTTATCGAATCGGCGTACTGTGTAAGCATCTCAGATAACCTGTCAAGTAACGGTTTCGCATTGGAATGGACAGCAGCGTGACCCGAATCAAAAAGTATGGAAGCTGCTACCCGCAGCATAATCTGATTATCTCCCTGCTTTGTGACACTTAACTGTTCTGTGAGCCCGTTCTCATCTATATATGAATTAATGTCTTCGATTATATCTTGTTCAGTCTGGCTGCTATCTTTAGAAAACAGATCGGCTCCCTTATCAGGCAATACACCGTCCTGTTCAGACAGTATTTCCTCTGATACGATGCCCTGAACTCCTATCATTGCATCCTGTTCAGTGGTCGCCATAGATTTCATTATGGATTGATTTATCATGGCAAAGGAAAATAAAGTCACAAATATCGCAAGCAAGTCCGTCATCAAGTCGCTGTAACTATCCTTCCAATCCGCTCCATCCTCATCAGCTTCCTCGATTGCTTTATGAAACTTACTGCCCGACCTCATCCTTATGCCACCTCCTCTGCGCTGAATTTTTCTTGTATTTGCTTTTTACCGGTATCATTAAAAGGTTTTATATTCATATACGCGATAAGCTGTTCAGAAATTATCTTGGGATTTTTGCCCTGTTGGATGTAGGAGAGTCCTTCAATAAGAATTTCTCTTCTGGATACCTCTTCCGAACTCATAATCTTCAAGCGCTTGCATATGGGAGAAAAGATAACATAGGCAATAAAGCCTCCATAAAAGGAAGACACCAGCTCAAGCGCCATCATAGGTCCCAGTGTAGTAGGATCATCCAAATTATTCAGCATGGGGATAAGTCCGATATAGGTTCCCAGAAGTCCTAAGGATGGAGCCGTAGCGGCAATCATATCCAGCATGGCATGACCTTTATGATGTCTCTGCTGCATAAAGTAGGTCGCCCCTTCAAGAGAGGTTCTCAGCTGATCCTCATCAGCCCCATCGATAATAAGCATGATTCCCTTCTTAAGGAATTCATCGTTGGTATACTGCTCAATATAATCCTCAAGAGCAAGCAGCCCTTCCTTTCTGCTGACCTCCGCCAGGGTTATTATAGTTTCAACATCCTTTGCTATATCAAATTTCTCTCTTCTGAAGGCTTTCATCATGACAGGACCCAGCGTTTTTAGTCTGCTCGGCGGGAAGGAGACAAGAACAGCTCCAAAGGTGCCTCCTATTGTGATCAAGGCTGAGGGTAAATTCCAAAACAATCCGATATGCCCTGATACCACCATGGAAGAAGTGATAAGCAGTATACTGAAACTCACACCGATTATTGTTGACTTTGCTGTCTTTGAAAACATAAAAACCTCCTATATATAGTCATAGCTATCATATCATATTCACAAGCTCATTTGGTATCGGCATGACCTGCCATGCTGCGCACTCACTGCGTCGGCACGGTTCATATCTGTGAGCATTATACCATAACTATATATCGGAGATTTTTTCAATTATATTAACCAAAAAAATTAAAATTAATTGAAAGAAAATCTTTATTTGAATTTTAAGTCTTATGGATTACTTTGATTATGATCAACATTTTGCAGGATAAAAGCCTCTCCCATTTGTCCTTCCACCGATACATTATGAAGTACCAGTTTATCGACATTGCTGATAAAGACGCCCAGACTGCTTACCGGATCGGCGCCGTCAAGCATCTCCGGCACTCCTGCCTGCGTCTCTGAGGCAAAGGAGAAGTGTGCATCCTCCAGGCATATCTCTTCAATCTTCTGCTCCGGAAGTCCTTGAACATAAACCGCCGCTATATGGCAATTCCTGCATTCCAGATTCCGGAAGCACAGCCTTCTAAGAGAAGGCGTCCTGTCATCCACCGGCACAGGTTCCCTGGTCTGTACATAGGTCGTATGACCGTCCGGATCACAGAAGTAAAAGCAGTTAATTGCCAGAGGTGTCATAACACCATCCATAAGGATATGTTCAAAGAGAATGTTGTCAATGACGGCATCCTGTCCCCTACCGCGACGGGTCTTGATGCGAAGTCCGCGATCCGTACGTATAAAGAGGCAATCCGTTACGGTAACATTGCGTACTCCGCCCGCCATCTCGCTGCCTATGGTTACGGAACCGTGCCCGTCCCTCATACAGCATTGGCGGATCGTGATATTCTCCGAAGGAGTCTTGAATTTCGCTCCCATATAGATCTTGCCGGATTTTATGGCAATACAGTCATCTCCTACACTGAAGAAGATCCCCAGTATCTCAACCTCCTTGCAGGATTCCGGATTCAAAGCATCGGTATTGGGCGAGTCCTTAGGATTTATGATATTTAAGTTAAGAAATCTTAAATTTTCGCTGAAATACGGATGGATGGTCCAGCTGGGGCTGTTCTGTACCAGTAACCCTTCGATTGTTATATTCCTGCAGCGGCTGAGAAAGATAAGTCTGGGCCGCCATGCCATATTCCGCTTCTTGGGGTCCTTCCACCAGTTTGTCTTATCCGCATTGCCGTCAATCGTTCCCTGACCGTAGATCACAACATTCTCCACATCAATCCCATGGATTACGCCTGCGAACATGTCAAGGGGATTACCCTCCCAGGTTCCAAGGTTGTATTCACCGGTTTCATCATAGCTTTGAATCCGTCCTGGCATAATCGGCCGGACTTCTCTTCTTGTATCTGCTTTCAGCACGGCTCCTCTGCCTATCTCGAGCTTCAGATTGCTCTTTAAGAACAGGCTGGTAATCCGGTAGGTCCCTTCCGGGACATACACTCTTCCATCCTTCGGACACGCCATGATCGCTGCCTGGATGCAGCAAGTGTCATCGCTGACCCCGTCACCTTTCGCTCCGAAATCTCTAACGTTAAGGGAATATGATTCTGCCGTTGTCCGGATTTTTATACTCGTCTTCATTGCTTTTCCTTCCACTGAAAGAACATATTCCGTATCCGGTGTAAGCCCGTATATCCCGGTTATTACCCGGTCCGTCGTACCGTACTCGATCCCGTTCAGCGCAAGAGTATATGACTCCAGTGTGTGAAATACTCCGCCGTCACGGATCTCTATCACAATATTACGGGAAGTCCGATTGATCATTCTAATATCTGCCACTTGCGTATCCTTTCTGCCATATACTGTCCGGCATCATTCTGTTTTCAATCCCGCCGGACCAGGCAATATATTATACAATGTCTGCTTTTACAGCACCTGTCTATGCAGCAGGAGCTTCTCTGCAACTGCCATGAGATAGGCTCCCATACCTTTATGATCGTCGCAGACCACAGGTTCAGAGAGATAATAAGCAACGCTTCCGTCCCGGCGTGGATTATCAGCAGGTCCCAGACCGGCTACGGAGCATATTCCTGTCAGCTTCCAGGCTCCATCCTCTTCTATTATCATCCGGTCCGTCAGAGCATCTACGACAGCTTCACCGATGGGCTGATACTTTTCCTTTAATAAAGCTCCCAGTCTGCAGCCCTTCAAGATTGCATATCCTATCATTGCAGAACCGGAGGTCTCCAGATAATTGTCTTTCACATCCGCCCGGTCAATCACCTGATAGAACAGGCTGCTTTCCTTATCCTGATATTTAATAATTCCCTTTACCGCTTCCCGGAACAGCTCTTCCAACACCTTATACTGTTCAAAAATCACTTCATCCATCTCATTCATGACATCAACCAATGCCATAAGATACCATCCCATGGACCGGAGCCAGAAATTCGGTGAAGTGCCGGTGGTCCTGTCTGCCCAGAATTGTTCCCTTGCTTCATCATAAGCATGATAATACAGGCCTTTTTGATCATCATAGAGATATTTCCTTACATTTTTAAACTGGGTAATAATATCATTATAATTTTCCTTCTTTCCCAGCTTCGTCTCATATGACATATAAAAAGGCTGCGCCATATATAATCCGTCCAGCCAGATCTGATTGGGATATATCTTCTTATGCCAGAAGTTACCGCACCTGGTTCTCGGCTGGTTTCTCAGCTGATTCATTAAGATTTCGACAGCCTTACGGTACTTCTCCTCGCCGGTCCATTCATAGGCGGCAAACAGTACCTTACCGGGGTTGATGCTGTCGATATTAAACTTGTCCTCCTCATAGTTTACTATGGTGCCATCCTCTCTTATAAAGCCTTTCAGATAGTTTATTACAAAATCCCGGTACTTGCTGTCACCGGTAACCTGCCAGAGCCGAACACAGCCCATTAATACGCAGCCATCCTCATAATTCCAATAATCCTTGTAATTTTTGAAGTTCTTCAAGCTATGATTAATATAATTCTCCGTCTTATTCATGATATCATCCTCCCTTGCTTTCCGGTTTAACAGCACCTTATATTACAATGCCCTGTTACTATATCTTTCTGTTATTATGTCTTTCTGTTATT
>JAFADH010000212.1 GCA_023424995.1 Bacillota bacterium
AACCGGGGCGAGGTCGTTGCCATGACCGGCGATGGTGTAAATGACGCTCCCGCCCTGAACGCAGCGGATATCGGCTGCGCCATGGGCATCACCGGCACCGATGTGGCGAAGAATGCTGCCGACATGATACTTACGGATGATAATTTTGCTACGATTGTTTCGGCTGTAAAGGAAGGCAGAGGAATCTATGATAACATCAAGAAGGCTGTTCATTTTCTGCTTTCCAGCAATATCGGCGAGATATTAACTATTTTTGTTGCTATACTATTCGGACTTCCTACCCCCTTGGTAGCGGTTCAACTCCTATGGGTGAACCTGGTCACTGACTCTCTTCCGGCCATCGCACTGGGTGTTGAGCCTGCTGCTAAGGATATTATGAATAAGAAGCCCGTACCGCCCAGCAAGGGTATGTTCGCGGATGGCCTGGCGATCCAGATCATATGCGAGGGCATCATGATAGGCTCGCTGGCATTGCTGGCCTTCGTCGTCGGCTTCCACTATTATGATCTTCCCACCCTGAACAATCTGCTGCAGGTGCAGCCTGATTCGAGTACACTTCCCTCCACCTATATTCCGTGGGTCGGACGTACCATGGCCTTTGCGGTATTAAGTCTGTCGCAGCTGTTCCATTCCTTTAACATGCGCAGCAATCATTCCCTGTCCGAGATCGGTATATTTACGAATAAAAAGCTGGTATACTCCTTTATTATCTGTTCCATCCTTCAGATATCCGTTATTACCGTACCTGCGTTGGCAAAGATATTCCAGGTGGTACCGCTAACGGGAAGGCAATGGGCAATAACCATATTCCTGGCATTCGTGCCGATCATAGTTGTCGAGATTCAGAAAAAGTTTAATTCTGCCGGCAGAAATAACAGAAATTCCTGATTTTATATGAATTGATGTCAATTTACGCGATGCTCCATATAGATTTTTCATCTGCCGGTCTTGTGAAGCACTTGAATTTTACTTGAATTCGTTATATAGTTATTAGTACAAACATTAACAAACCATTAACTATGTAGCGAGGTGTTAAGTACGAATACCGAAACCAAATCCGCCCCCGTAAGTCCCTATGATGATTCCTTATGGGACCGCAATTCCATGTATGACAGGATGCCCTTCGTATGGGATCCGGATCTGAATACCGAGATGGTGTTACGCAAGTTATCCGGTAATGTAATCAAAGCCTATCGATGCAAAATCGATGCTCCCATCGAGGTGAAGCACGAATGATAAGAACAGATACCGTATTATAAAAGCTGCAGCGAACAAGGTGCAGCTTTTTTATTGTTGAAACATACACTAATATTATTTTTTAAGTATTCGTTAAATTTTAAGTAATTTTTCACAGAAATTTCAAAAATAATTGTTACAATTTACAATAGGACATGTTATAATGTGCACAATGAGCAGCAAAATCCGAGTGGTGATTTCCTGACTTATCCTGACAATAACATATCTTAAGGATAATGGTAACTGTGAATAACGTAACCATTGGTTACGTCGAAATATCCTTACGAATTCCTGACCGATGAATTTAATGGCAAGGCGTGCACGATGAGCAGATGATTGCATGCAGTAAAATAGAAAGATACCGAGGTGTAACCGTGAACATAGTTAATCTGAATAATAATAGAACCAACTGCTATCTGGTTCCCATAAATGACGGTTGGTTATTAATCGATACCGGCCTTCCCGATACCTTATCCCAGCTATTGCATCTGTTAAATCAGAAGGGGATCTCCGTATATGAGATAAACTATCTTCTCATCACACATTTTCATCCGGATCACGCAGGATTAACGCAGAATCTGCGGGACCTGGGAACAAACCTGATCGTTCATGAAGAGCAGTTGGAGTACATGAAGAAATTAAATGATTTCTATAAAAAGAACTCAAAGGCAAATTTTAAAGATATTGTGACTAACAATGTCATCGCTCTTTCAGATGCCGACAGCAGCAGTTTCCTGCGCTCCATCGGTATCGAAGGTACCCTGGTCACCACTCCGGGACACAGTGATGACAGTATCAGTCTCGTTATTTATAATACCTGTGCCTTCGTCGGTGATCTTCCGCCCTATAAACAGGTGGATGCTTATAATGATCTTGTACTGGAGGACAGCTGGGATATGCTTCTAAAATATAATGTGAAGACAATTTATCCAAGCCATGGGGAGATATACGAGTTATAGCCTGATGTCCGACATGTAGATGAATTTTATGTTGTCATTTTCTGCTTTGTTTTTTCATCGATCATTGACCGCAGAAGCTTTAATACTCCGTTATCTTCAAAGTATTCCCTGCCATATTCCAGATTGAATCCGAAATCAAAATCAGCCGGATTATCTCCCTGGTTGTGCTGGATTATCGTTTCCGCTTTATCCAGTGCCTTAACCAGCTTTGCTTCCGGCGTTGAATTCTCATTATATTCCATCCAGATATTCATCAGCCTGCCGGCCTGAGGTTCCGGAAGAATAGAAAAAACGGACTGTACTGCCCGGTATTCGGCGCGGTACTTCTCTTCCTGGTCCGGACATAATGCGGCAGAAATATCACCTTCATAAATCTCACCCATATCATGGATCAGACTCATAATTAAAATTTTGGACAGATCCAGTTCCGGAAAGCAATCGGATATTATACCCGCGAAAAGTGCCAGCCGCCAGGAATGTTCGGCAGTGCTTTCTCTGCGCCCCTCTCCTGTCCATGCCGTCCGGGTAACGGATTTCAGCTTTTCCGCTTCCTCAATAAAGGAAATAAGTTTTTCCATCTCCATATCATCTATGCTCCATTCCTGAATATAGCGGTCACGGCATTTCAGCCGCTGCCATTCATCAAATTCCAGGTTATCCGCTTTTGCAGAATTCCTTCCCGCAATAAGACATTTTCACCGCATAATTTTATTATTATACATTGCATTGCATTTGTCCACAGTTTTTGTCAATCGGATTCTTCCGGACATGTATCGCTATCTGCAGAAGATATTGCGTAGGGTCCGTTGTGGATATTTCATCAAGCAGATATTCCTCATAAGCATCGCCGCATACTTCCAATCCGGTTTCTTTAAGATAGGTAAAAAGCCGTGAATATAGATTGCTGCTCTTAGCATACTCCGCATATTCCTGTCCGATAATATATAAGCCTTTGGGTCTGTATGCATTGGTGGGATAACCGTATCCGCACTTGGGGCGGTAATAATACCTGGAGGGGCGCTCCGTATTTCCCTGCATCAGGTCGGCATGGGATATTATCATCCCTGTGGGCAAACCGCAGATCACTTTATTCTCCCTGCAGAATTCATAGAAATCTATGAGATAATACCAGCCCTCCAGTATATTGCTGTCTTCAGGAAGCTGCGGTCCCAGTAAAACAGGCACCGCTTCACATTCATCCAGTATAATGGAAGCTATATTCCCATTCAAACTGAGTCCCTTTCTTGTTAAATCGATTCTGGTATCAAGCATATCGCTGATCTGCGTAAGTGCCCGGATTTTGTCCTGTACCAGCTTTTTCTGCATGTCCAGCAGATGAATTAGATTCTCGGGGGACCGTCCTTTCAAATATGCTTTGATTTCTTTTAACGGCATACCGATTTCCCGTAATACCGTAATAACATTCGCGGTGTCGATCTGGTGATAAGTATAATAGCGGTAGTTATTCCTCCCGTCTGTCGCCGCAGGTGTAAGCAGCCCTGTATTATCGTAGAATATGAGGTTCTTTCTGGTAATTCCCGTTACCTTTGAAAATTCACTTATTTTCATGCGGTCACTTCTCATTTTTTGCTCCTTTGTCATTTTCAGGTTGACTGTATAGTATATATACAGTTTATAATACAAGCTTGAATCATTCAAGTTTATTACAGGAGGAAATGTATGTTAAGTCAAAACACAGATTTAAATCAAATCAACAAGCAGTTTGTTAAATATGTGGTCCCATCTGTCATCGGTATGCTTGTACAGTCCCTTTATATTATTTTGGACGGTGTTATCGTCGGGCAGGGAATCGGTGAAATTGCACTGGGCGCCGTGAATATCGTATTCCCTTTCAACATGCTTGTCGTTGCCCTGGCCATGCTGATCGCCGTGGGCGGTGCGAATGTATATTCCTTGCAGAAGGGCAGGGGAGAAACGGAGAAAGCCAACAATATCTTCTGCCAGTGCTTAATGCTATCCGTTATAATCGGCGCCGTACTGGCTCTGGCAGGCTTCTGCTTCCGTGAAGGCCTCTCCGTGTTCCTGGGGGCAAATGATGAGCTGCTGCCGTCGGCATCCGTTTATTTAAAATGGTCGGCACCTTTCTCGTTAATACAAATGGCAGCATTTGGGCTTTCCGTTTTTGTCCGTAATGATGACGCTCCGAAGCTCGCCATGCTCGGCGCTGTTTTTGGTGCGGTGGTCAATGCTATCCTAGATATCGTTTTTATTCTTATCCTGCATTATGGGATTGAGACCGCCGCTATCACCAACGGCATAGGCGTGTCCATCGAATTTGCATTCTATATCAGTCATTTTATCCGCAGGAAAGGCGTGCTGCGGATACATAAGCCCATCTTTCATTTCGGAGAGATAAAAAGAATTATAAGCAATGGCCTTGCTTCTTTCCTGATGGAGTTCAGCGTACCCGCTTTTACGCTTTCCTATAATCTTGCGATTGTCCATGCCCAGGGAACACTTGGTGTATCCGCTTATTCAATCGTAAGCTATGTATGCTCCATCATAAATATGGTTGTAGTGGGTGTCGCACAGGGAGTGCAGCCCATCATGAGCTTCTATCATGGCAAGGGTGACAGGAAAACATTTTCACATGCATACAGGCTCGGAATATATACCAATATCATTGCTTCAGTAATATTGGTCAGTGTTTGCGTAATCTTCGGCAGAGGAATTGTTCCCTTGTTCCACGGCGGCAATTTGGACTTGACAAAATTGACCGTTTCCATGCTTCGCCAATATCCCTTTGCATACATCTGCATAGGGATCACGCTGATGAATATCCTTTACTTCCAGACCACTGAACGCAATGCATGCGCTGCTTTTATTTCCTTCCTGCGCTGCCTGGGTTTTGTACAGGTTTTTTTACTGCTGTCCGTATTTGTGTTTCATTCCGCAGGCCTCTATCTTTCCTTCCTGGCCGGCGAAGTGTGCCATTTTGTTATTTCATATTTATTAGTAAGAAGAACCAGGATCACGGATATTTAAAGGATATTTTATCAGAGAGCCGCAGAGGTGAAGAAACTCCTGAAAAACCGACGGGGCTTTACAATATCTATGTATTGCAGCGAATATAACTACCGGATAAAAAAATGCAGGACACTCTTCTCCCGGAACACCGGAGAAGAGGCCTGCAAGGCCTGTGTAGGGCTGAAAACCTTCTAAATAAATAAAAAAGATGCTTTAGAGATGCCCATAAAGACAATTATGCCTGACAATGGACGGATCATTTTGATCCGTATCCTGCACAGATTACAGGGGAGAGTGACCGGGAGAATTAAACCCTGCCCCAGGTAACATTGCATACATGCTGTCCCGGAAGAAACTCCGTCCGGTATGGCAGGATGCACTACCGGATTTCACAGGCTTCCATGCCCTTTCCCACATATTCGTTGGACATAAACAGCTCCCAGATAAAGCCGCTTTGATGGTTTATCAGCTGAACCAGGGTAATGCCCTTGTCGATTCCCAGATAGCATTTGGTAACATGGCCCTTCTTCCCCTGGTCCAGATTATAAGATTCATAGAACCCATAGAGTCCCCAGGTCTCCGGATGGTTGATGTAATAGTTAAGCATAGCTTCCCCGGAATGGACCGGGGTAAAGGGCATACTGGCTATGGCTCCGTATAGGGCTATGGTACCGTCATTGGCTCCTAAGGGCTCCCCCTGGGGCATACCGTTCGGTTCCGCTCCATACAGGCCATTGTAGCCTTTTTTACCCAGACACGCCGTAAGCCCCCAGGAATTCTCATGATAGGTTTTGGATTCGTCCTTATGATCAATGGAAAACTGCCTGGAAGCAAGGGCGGCCCGGACCGAATTTTCAAACCAGTCCATACCGGTTCTGTCTGCTTTATTCCTAAAATCCACATAAGCATGGCTGAACTGGTAAGCAAACAGAGAGTTGGACCAGGATCTTATATATGTATAGTCCCCATAGACTGCTTTCCAGCGCTGGAACCCATAGAACAATTCCCCCGGTACGGGATAAAGGGGCGATCCCGCACCAAGGATATACATGATCAGCTGCTCTGCCGCCACATCCCATTCCCCCGTCTTTTTCAGGGTACCGTCTTCCTGGGGCTGATAGGCCATATAGAAGCGGTTATTGCTTTTTACGATCCGGTCCCATCGTATATTCTTATAGATGTCCTCCGCCGCTTCCTTCACTTCTCCGCCGAAGTACTCTCCTGCGGTTATGGCTCCGCACAGAAACAGGGCGGTATCAATGGTGGACACCTCCACATCATACTTTTCACCGGTGGATAAATGATAGAAATGATAGTAAAAGCCATCCACATGTTCTAATTCATCCCGAAAGGTCAGGAGGGTTTTCAGGCTTCTTTCCCTGCCCTCTTCAAAGGCTATATAACCTTTTTCCGCACCTGCCGCATAAGCCGACAGCGCAAATCCGGTAGCTGCAATCGAAGCAAAATCCGGATCGCCCGTATTTCCGTCCCGGGTCAGGCCGTATCCCCGGGAATCCGGAGCTGTCTGGGTCTCATTCCAGAAATAATCAAAACAGCCCCTGATCTCCTTTTCAATCAGTTCCTCGACTGAAATTTCCGCAGCCTTCCCGCTAACGGAGGCTCCCTCTTCCTCACCTGCAGAGATATCATATTCTCTTCCCGGTGTACCGACCTCCGTATTCTTCTTCGCACATCCTGAGGTTAGCATGAGGATGAACAACAGTCCCAGGACATATCCGCTTCTCATCATATTCCTTCCCCTTTACGGCGCTCCGTAAGCCCTGTTCACGTAAGAACGGGCTGCCTGCTTCCTTCGGAACACAATCTGCATTTTATCCTCCAGCGTGGTCAGAGGGCCCCGTCCGCCCGCGAGCTCATATTCCCCTTTAAAATCCAGCTCCAGCCTTGGCGTCTTCATTGCAAAGGTACAGACCACCGTACCCGGACCAAGGCTCACCTCTTCCAGCTCCTGGGTCGCATAGAGCAGAAGCAGATCCTCGGTCAGGGGAAAATTGACCGGGAGAATCAGCCCTTCCCGTCCCTGTATCTCAATCCGGGCATCTCCAAAGGGCTTTTCGTTCTCATAGGTAACCGTAATCTGTTTTTTCCAATCGTCCAGATTATTGATGACAAAGAATGCACTTTCACTGGTCGGATCTTTCAGACATTGGACCATGACCTCCTCACTAACCCTGGTTCCCGGACGGATGCCGATCATATCCAATATGCTTCTGAAGCCGTCCCTGACATAATCATACCCCGTATCCACAATCCCTCCCAGGACTGCGATCCTGCCTGAGCCGATGCTTTTTGTGATCCCCACCCGGTGGTCCTCACGGTTCTGGGAAGCCGCATATACTTCAATGGTATTCCCTTCAGCGGCTTCATATTTCTGACCTCCGTACATTCCGATGTCCGTATATCCGTTGATACGAAGCATTTCGTGATTATGACAGTGTTCTACCGTGACACCGAGGGCATCCCTTAATACGGTGCAGGCTCTGCCTCCCAGATCATACTGCGGTATCTTCGGATACAGGAAGATGCTGCCTCCGCATTCCATATAACGGACCAGGCTCCGCTGCACGGCCTCCTCCATATAATCGGTGGAAAACACGATCATATGAGGCTGTTTCTTTGCATCCGTCCCGGACAGGCGTGATTTCGGTATTCCTTCCACATGAAGATTCTCATAGATGATATACTTCATCAGGCTGTTAAACAGGCCGTGATGAACATCGGAGCTTATCTTTTCCACCATCTCACGGTTTTCACGGTTCTTATAATCCGTTAAAAAATAATCGATATCCACAAATAACGCCGTATCCACAACCGGCTGGGCATTGATAAAGGGTTTTCGATAGGTATCAATAACCTTCTTCAGATGCTTCAGGAGATGATAGCTCTGACGCAGCTCTCCCTTGGCGCTGATGGGTGCCTGCCAGTCATGGTTTTTACTGATGATTCCGATGCCTTCATAATTATAGCCGCCCACGAACATGTAATAATTAATGGCTTTCATTCCCTGGGCGATGCAGATTCTCGAGTTTAAGTCATGAGTATTCGGCTGCAGCCTCGGCACCGAATTCTGGAAACCGCTCTGAAATTCCGCTGAGAACAGAGGCTGCTCCGGCTTCTGAAGACTTTTTGTTATGACATTGGCAAGATAAAGGTCCTGAACATTATCGTAGACCACATTGCCCAGATAATAATCTCCCGCCGCAACAACACCCTCCAGATCAAAACAGTTTTTCAGCTGGCTCAAGCCGATAGGGTAAAGATTTCCCCTTTTTGCATAATCCTGCTGGGTAAAGCCATGGATATTGACGATGACAGGTACTTCCAGTCCGTGCCTCTTCGCAATATCCATGAGACTGTTCAGATACTTTTGTATGTAGATTCTTTCATACAACCGGAATTCGTCCAGCAATGCACCGTTTTCTTCCTTTAACTGCCGCTTCACCTCCTTCATCTGCAGCTCCGCTTCCGGAAGCTGTGCCGCCAGATCACGCGGCTCTAAGCTGCATTCTCTGTTTCTTTCCAGAGTAAAATCTGCCAGTACGCTGTCGCTGAAATCCGGAGTTCCTGTTACCCAATGAAACATGCCGATCTCATTGTCCAGCTGTACCAGGATGATACAGCCGCCCCTGCCGGCCTGATGGGGAGCCAGAAGCTCAAATACGGCACGGTACCAGCGTTCTGCCTTTTCCAGATAGACCGGGTGCAGGAATTGTACCAGTTCATATACCGGGTGCTTGCTCCCATCCAGCCTCTGGGCACGGATTTCTCCGTAATTTTCAAGAAGCCAGTCCGGAAGCCCCGCATTGCGCAGCTCACTCATGACATAAGGCCCCGGTCTTACGCAGAGCTTCATATTATGGGCTTCCACCAGCCGAACAAAGCTGAGCAGGTCCCTTTCCCTTGTCGCCCTGCCCACCAGGTCGATATTGCCCTCTTCCTTTTCATGCCAGATCCAGGGAATATAAGTACTGATCATGGAAAAGCCTGCTTCCTTGATTTTCAGAATACGGTCTTCCCATTCCCCGAAGGGCACTCTGAAATAATGAAGCTCCCCGCCTAAGAGAAAGGTATCCTCCTGATTTATTTTAAATACTGAGTTTTCAAATGTAAGCATTCTACCTCCATACTGCCCGGGAATTCAGCTATGATGAATTCTTTGCACCTCAATTCGGATGCGGACAAATTTTCCCTAAATTATGCTTTATATAATTCACTTTTGGTGTTTTCAAAATCCTTTTCATACCGGCGTTCATGCCTGCGACTTGCTCGCAGGCCTACATTCAACGTGTGAATTATATCTTTTAATAATTCCCGCTATTCTCCCGTGATTCCGGATTTATCAACACTTTCTACAAATTGCTTCTGCAGGATTGAGTAAAATACCAGCAAGGGTACCATCGTTAAAAAGTTAGCGGCCATTTTGACCGGAATATTGACCTGGGCAGCCTGGGGATCCTTATTGGCCAGATTCTCCATGGTGCTCAGAACGGACGCCATCTGGATGGGCAGTGTCTTTGCCTCTCCGATATACAGGGTGGTCAGGTAGCTTTCGTTCCAATACCATACTACAGAAAAGATCATGGTCAGGATGACCGCAGGTATGGAAAGGGGTATGGCGACCCGCAAAAAGACCTGCAAAGCCGATGCGCCGTCGATCTGGGCCGCTTCGTCCAATATTCTCGGTATCGTATTAAAGAAATTATAAAAGATCAAAATAAAAATCGGACTTCTCAGTCCCTGCCCAAAAGCCGCCGGCAGAAAAAATGACAGCTTGCTTCCGATCAGTCCTAATTCGCTGTAACCGAGATAGGACGGAATCATAAGTACCTGGCTGGGAATGACAAAGGAAGCCACCACCAGAGCAATATAGATCTTCTTCATGCCAAAGTCAAACCGGGACAGGCCGTACCCCGTCAGCCCGCAGGCGACCACCTGCAGGGCGGAGGATGTAAAAGCCAGGATAACGCTTTGGCTGATGCCCTGCAGAAAGTTCATCTTATCAAAAAGCAGCTGATAATTGGCTGTTACAAACTGGCTCGGCACCAGATGCACATAGGGATTGAACATATCTTCCTGAGGCATAAAGCTTTTTAAAACCATATACGCAATGGGATAGATAAACACAAAGCCGAAGATCAGCAGCAGTGCATAGCTGATGATATTCATGAGCCTGTTCTTGACTTCTTTTTTGGAAGTCAGACGGCGGAGCTGTCTTGAAATCTTCATCTCCTGCGCCTCCTTTCCTTTCCGATCCCCGTTACCGCAAGGAAAAGGAACATAATAAGGATAATTAAAATAAAATAGATCCAGGAAAGTGCCGAGGAATAACCCAGTCCTTGAAAATCACCCAGCCCGAACATATTTTTCTTGATCAGGGTCACCACTGTGGACGTGGGAAAGGTTGCAAGGAGTACGATGGTATATACAATATTCAGAATCGTAAACTGCTTCATTGCAGGAAAGGTCAGCTTCCAGAACACCTGCCAGCTGCTTGCACCGTCAATATAGGCTGCCTCATAGATGGCCTTATCTAATTTTTGCAGGCCGGACAGGTAGATGAGGATCTGTACCCCGGAAAACCAGAGGACGGAGAAAATGTTCTTCAGAAGCAATTCAATCACAAGATAAACCTGATTAAAATCCGAATAATTCATCCACCTGAGAATGCTGTTCTCCGTTAAATCAATGATCTCAAAAGCTCCGTTTTTCTCAAGACTGCTCATCAACCCTCCGCTGATAATAATTACCGGGAGGAAATAAACGGCCCGGAAAACCGTCCGGAACCACAGCTTACGGTTTAAAAGCATGGCAAGGATCAGTGCAAGGATAACAATCAGCGGTGTCAATACCAGGATAAACCTTCCTGTCTCCAGGACCGCATCCAGGAATTCAAAGTCCAGGGACAGGGCATAGATCAGGTTCCCAAGCCCCAGGAATTTCGTCGTAATACCGTCCGCACCGATCTGCACCTTATGAAAGACCATATAAAAGGAGTAGACCAGAGGATATAAGGTAAAGCTCAGGAACCCCAACAGCCAGGGCAGCGTAAAAAGATATCCGAATAACGCTTTCCTTTTTTTCATGCTTATTTTTATTTTTTTATGACCAAGTTTCATGGCTGTATCACCTCATAACTGCCTGGGGCTATGCTCAGACCACCGTCTGTGTAAATATCTTCGGTATAGTTGACAACAATGGAAACCTGGTTGCTATAGGTTACTTTCACCACTCCTGCCTCCAATACCCGGTGACCGGTTATGGTTTCCCCCATTACATGCTTTAGGGCCCCCTCCACAAAGGAATAGGTCTTAAGTATCTCATTCTTCCAATCGGAATATTGGCTGGATACCAGGTACCAGGTGTCCGAATAGAGCAGCTTATCCGGATCTTCATAGGTCAAATCAAAGGCAGGATAAATGCCCCACTCCACCATTTTAAGCTTTCGCACCTCCGGATCACCGATCGTATTGAGCGTCTGTGAAAATAAGTCGATACTTCCGTGATAAACGATGGAGGTAAAGGGAACGGAATCGGTAATGTAAGGAAACAGCGAGGTTTCCATCTGGATATTCTTTATCCCGGACGCCCCTGCTATGATCTCCGGCGTTCCCTGGTCCTGGTAGATAAAGATGCTGCCCACCAGGGCATTGGTTTTCTTCAGGGTATTTGCGATCTGCTCAAAGGAAGCTTCCCTGGTAATGGCTGACTCACCGTAGCTGCTGGCACCGAAGGGCAGGTTCATGGTAATTCCGCCAATTCCCAGCTCTAGGATGTTATCTGCATCCGCTTCCGCATATTTCGCAAAGCCCCTGCTGTTTAAAAAGGTACTCTTTACTTTCTTCAAGCCGATCTTATGATCGTAATACAGGTAATTCCGGTTCACCATATAAAGCAAATCGGTCTCCGGTTCAATATCCGCATATTTTTTATAGCGGTGGGCAGAATAGTCCATCTCCACCATAAGAAGGTCGCCCCGGGCATTCATACTGTCCGCAAGCTCTGCCAGCTCATTCAGCCTGCCTGTCTTCCATTTTAGACGGAAGCGGTCTTTGGCATTTACCGTAACAGTATCCTTGAACATCCCCGCTGCCGAAACAATGGTACGGTTGACCCCGGAAGCCTTTAATTCCCGGGTAACGGTATCTAATTGTCCGACGGATGTCATGGGTACGACCTTATTAAAGAAAATACCCGGCTTTACACTGGACATCAATACATCCAGCATCAACGGAACTTCACCGGATACCGCATCCTCGGGAAGCATGCCCGACTCACTCAGCCAGCTGCGGTAATGACCGGCAATTCCCAGGTAATCCGCTTCTTCACCGCCCAGCAGATCAATGCTCATACTGACCTTTGTCTCTGTCATTGCTTCCTGCATTACCAGGGAACCGGTGGTAGAATTAATCATATGCAGATAAGGCTCCCGGAAGATAAACCGGTTGGTGATATAGTAAAAATCCGTACGGACCCCTGCGGGATTCATAAGCAGCTCCGCATTTGCGCTTCCTTCGTCAACGGATACAAACAGCCCGTTATCCTTCACCCCGTGGATAATGCCATATAAGGGATAATTTAATGCTTTGGGCGTTTTTATAAAATCCTGGTAATTAAAATCCGGCTTTATTCCGGCATCGCTGCCATAATATTTTTTCTGATACCCTGAATTGATATTTTCATAAGTCCCTTTAAAATTCACCAGCGCTCCGTCTCCGTCAGGAATTAAGAAATATCCCTCCTGCCCGCCTGCCTTTGTACTTCCCAGAAAAGGGAAAAAGGTAACGGATACCAGCCGTTTCGGGCTATCCTTCCCGGCTGCTTTTGCATCCGGCTCATTATCCCTGATGTCCTCCGGATTTAGTAAAACCTGAATTCCCCGGTCGGTCAGCCGGACCCGGTAACTAAGCATGATCCCGGATTCCCCGAAAAGGACGGCAGCTTCGAACCCATCGGCGGATGTTGTAAATGTAACTTCCGTATCTTCACTGGTCAGCAGGGACTCCTGATTCACTTTATAATCCTGGGTCTTTGCATTAATATCATAATATTCGATGGTAATCCCAGATTCAAAATAGGCCCTCCAGGTTCCATTCAGGCGTTCCTGCTCATAATCGTCCAGATTGGAGGACCACAGGTACCCGGTTTCTTTGTTTAAAAGCCGGATCGCCAGAGTCTCCCGTTTTACATAGAGAGCGATCCTGTCATTATCCGCCGCCAGTTCAAAATCCGGGGTAATCCCGAAGGCAGGATTTGCTTTGCTCTCCTCATAGAGGCTCAGGTAACGGTTAGACTCAAAGGCCGCATCCCCCGGGGTCCGGGCAATGCTGACGGTTGATGTCAATATAACCATCACACATATTATCACAAACACCATACAACGTTTAGCCACGGTTCATTACCTCCTCTATGATTGATTTTACAAAACCGGCCAATTCCTTCCCTAATATGGAGATGACCACCGCCACAACAAAGATGACTATCATGACAAAAACGGTCAGCAGCAGATTAACTGCGGTTTCTCTTGGGGTATAGCCGTGAATTTCCATAAGCATGCAAAAGATCAGGATAAAGCACCACACATAAATGACAGCCTCCAGCAGCTGGAATATAAATATCTCCTGAAGAGTCAATACATTGGATACCAGCCCAAGGGGAAGCAATAATACCACCGCCGGCGTCAGAGAAACTGCAAACCCTTTCAGCACCTGTACCAGCTTGCCTTCCCCGTCCTTGATGGAGGCTACCAGATAATTCGAGATTACGAACAGTCCCATCAGGATAAGTACGTTAACAATATCCTGGACAGGGCTGTAATATCCTAAGGTGACCTCATTAAAGAGGAAGCCGAAGGTATAGACACGCCCTACCTTCAGAATCAGGAAAGCCCCGATCAGTACTGCCGCAGAGACTGCCGACACCGCGTTATTATAACGAAGCTCATAAAACACATCCCTCGGATGCCTAAAGCAGGAAAGGACACGGCGGGCCTGTACCGCAGGCCCGGTCCTTGAAGCCTTTGCCTTCCATGCATCCACAGGCTCCAGTACCCTGGTATGCCTTCTGAGGATTTTTTTCAGGAAGCCCAGGACCGATAACATGAATATCCCCAGTATAAAATACCCGGCATAATCCAGTAAAAACCTCTGCCGGACCTCCCAGAACGCATTGGAATAGTTCGTGCGGTCATTGGCCCGTTTAAAATAATCCATGGCAGTATCATAATCCTGCTGCTTATAATAGCTGTGTCCCAAGCCCTTATTGGCAATGGAGATGGCGGTATTGCGGACCAGCACCTCCTCCCACAGGGTCTTGCTTTCAATATACTGTCCGTCATTATAAAGGACCAGTGCGTCATAAATCAGATTCATAAAGGGTGTTGGTACCAATACCTGAACATTCCCCTGGGCATCTCCGATATATACCCGGTGCCTTGAATCCACGCTTACGGCTATGGGATTGGTGGTAATGCCCAGTTCATTGTTGCCGCCTTCGTTTTTGGCCCCGAAGATCCCGATATTGCTGCCGGATTTGTCAAAAACAAATACCTGCCCGTAAGCACCGGATAAAGCAATCATGTTACCGTCCCTGTCCACGGCGATGCTTGCAAAATTCAGATAAGTGCCTTCTCCGAAGAAATCATTGGACAGAAAGCCGGTCAGAAGGTTTTTTCCCGCAATATTTAATTTCTTCAGAGGTTCTTTCGTATCCCCCCTTGTAGTCGCATATACAATGCCCTGCTCATCGATGGCTATATTGCTCATGGACTGGGGAACCGATTTTATAAAGAAGCTCAGCATCTCTTCGGAAAAAAACCGCTTCTGCAATTCGTGGATCAGGGTGCTTTGGGTTAAATTCGCACCAAAGTAACCCAGGAATTCTCCGTAAGAGTTTAATTGGATAATACCGTTGGCAGTACCTTCGCTGATGATATACAGGTTCCCCTGCTTATCCGCCACCACCTTTGTGGGTTTAAAGGGAGTTGTCCTGCCATACATGGGGTCCTCCGGCTTTCCGATACTCCTTAACAATTTCCCTGAAGGATCAAAAACATAGATACAGGCGTTGTTATAATCTACTGCATAGATTTTACCTTCCTGATCGGCAAAGACACCCCTGGCGCTCTTCATTTCTTCATGAATGATGCTGCGGATATAGCTGCCTCTTGCATCAAAGATAAGAATTTCTCCCTGGCCTGCGTCGGTTCTTGAGACATAGAGAAGATCCTCCGGACTCACATACAGATCGGTGATCCCCTTCAGATTATAATCAATCATAAATGCAGGCTCATACAGGCTGGGCGAATAGCGGTAGCCTCCGTCCTTATCCACGACAAAGCTCTCATAAGGCGCTGCCTCAGCCGTACTGCCCACTATCAATAACATCATTACTGCGGCGAATATCATAACTTTCTTCTTCATCTATTTAATCCCCGAATGTGCTACCGTATTCATGATCTTGCTCTGAAAGAAAATAAAGATGATGATATTGGGCACGAACATGATCAGGGATGCCGCCGCTGCAATGCCCTGACCCGCTATGGTGTTCCCGGTTGTGGCAGTTAAGGTATTCATATAAAATGCCAGTGTCTTTAATTCTTCATTATTAATGTAGATGGAGGAGGTCTCCGTTGTATTCCAGACCGTTTGAAAGGATAGAATGGCTACGGTAGCCAGTGCCGGGGTGATCAGAGGAACGATAATCCTCCGGTAGATCATAAAGTCCCCGGCTCCGTCGATATATGCCGCCTCAATCAGGGAATCCGGGATCTGGTCGATGAACTGCTTCACCAGGAACAGTCCCACCGGAATGGCCAGGAGGGTAAAAATATGTGCCCAGATGGTATCGATCAGCCCAAGCTTTTCAACAATCAGATATTTGGGAATGGCTACGGATGCCGCTACGAACATCAGCGCTACCTGGTTCACCTCGAACCAGAACTTTTTCCCTGCGAACTTCATCTTACTTAAGGCAAAGCCCGCCATGGAGCTGAAGGCAATGGACAGGAACAGCACGGCGGCCGTGACCAGGAGGCTGTTGAAAACATAGCGTGAGACGGGGAGCTCTCCGGTCCCCGCTTCAAACAGCTTCGTAAAGTTGCTTAAGGTAGGATTCTTGACCAGGAATCTCGGAGGGAAAAGGAACAGCTCGTCAATAGGCTTAAAAGCGGTTGTAACTATATAGATGATGGGCAGCAGCATAAACAAGACCACCGGAAATAAGATGATATAAAACTTGATCTGCTGCTTATGGAACCCCTTGGGATTCATTTTTGTTTTAACAAAAGAAGCCATAGCTTCACCTCCTAATCTTTCTCAAGGAATAATTTAAAAGCAAGCTTTGAGATCCAGTAGACAAAGAGCAGAAGCACGACGGACAGTGCCGCCGCATATCCCATCTCATACCGGATAAATCCGAAATCCTCGATATGGGTAACGATCAGCTGGCCGGCATAACGGGGTGTGGGGTTTTCTCCCGATAACTGCACCCCGATGGCCGACACATTGAAGGTATTCACCACCGACATGACCCCGCCGAAAAGCATCTGGGGCTTCATGCTGGGTATGGTGATATAAAAAATCTCCTGGGTCCGGCTCCGTATACCGTCAATGGCCCCCGCCTCATAGAGCTGCTGGTCCACATTCAATATTCCCGCCAGCATTGCCAAAAAGCCGATGCCCATGCTTCCCCAGATAGCTACAAGGATCATAATATTCATAAGGTAATCCGGAGAGGTCAAAAACTGGATGGGCTCCTGGATAGCGCCCAGGCTCATAAGGACACTGTTGACATAGCCAAAGGAATCGCCGCTGAATACCGTCTTCCATATGACAGTCATTACGACCCCCGAAGTTAAGGAAGGCGTATACAGTATAATAGCTAATATGGTTCTCGGCATATGGGGCAGCTGTGCCAGTATCCAGGCGAGGAAGAAGGAAAGGGCATATCCTCCCACTCCCACAAATAGTGCAAATTTAATGGTGTTGGGTATGACATACTGCATAAATTCCCTGTCTTTTGTAAACAGGTTGATATAATTGGTGATTCCCACAAATTCCGGCGGCTGGATGGAATTAAAATAGGTGAAGGAAAGTCCGATTCCCGCGATTACGGGTATCACGATAAAGGTAATAAAAAAAACCAGATACCCGGAGAGGAAGAGGTAGGAGGTGATGTTTCTTTTTGTTGATTTTTTAAGTCTATTCATCCCTTAACCACCTTTCCACATCTTCAATGGACGGAACCTGATATGGTCTGACCATCACACCCTTCTCCATGTAGCCGAATTCCTCCAGCTTGCGGACAATCTCCCGGTTGGAGATCATGACCGCATCGTCCACCGCCGTTCTTACATCGATATCGTCAAATACGATCCGGTTCCAGGCATTGCTGACCTCCCGTTCGGTAAAATAACCGCCGGGTATCTTCGGCGCTTCCTTGACC
>JAFADH010000338.1 GCA_023424995.1 Bacillota bacterium
ATCTGATCCGTCTCCGGTTTTCTTAATGGGGACTGCTACCATAATGACCGGTTCATTCGTCACTTTACTTATTATGACATCGGATAGATTCGCTTCTCCTTGAAAAGCCCGCTGTACATAGGTGCGGTCACCCAATTGACTCTCCGTGCCATCCGTATAGGAAGCGGTGCCGTCCGGCGCTACAATTGCAAGATCCAGATAATCCACACGGCTTTTTTGTTTTATAAGACCGGGTATCTGCTTCGCCAGATCCATGGTCAGGATATCGTCCTGCCCGGCCAGCATTGTTAACTCTGTTTTATATGTATCCATTCTGCTTGTCACCAGTTTGGCTCCGTCTTCCGCCAGATACTGGACCACCGACTGCGCGTCCTCCTCCAGCAAATTACGGCCGATCACTGCTGCTAACACAGCGATAATACAGGCAATACCAATAATTAAAATTGAAAATACAAGTAATAATCGGGTTTTGATACTCTTCATAGGCTGACCTCCGTATTTTTTCAATTTATATGTAATTACCATCATCATGTAATCATAGAAATATCATACATTTATCCCACATGATATACAACTACTTTTTAAGAAATATAAAAGTTTTTAACGAAATTAGTCGAAAAAAAGTAAGGCAACCGGCTTCTTACCCCCGATTGCCTTACTTTTTAAAGTATATAATTATATTTACATAAATATATTTAATATCAGCAGCTCAACCAAGCCTACCGCCCAGGCGATTGTCGTTGTGACGGACCATACTCTGATCTGCTCCTTTGTTTCGGTGATGCCGCTGAGACGGTTAACTACCCAATAGAAGCTGTCGTTGAAATAGGAAAAGAATAATGCACCAATGCAGGCAGCAAACGCTCCAAGTAACATGCTTCCGCCGGCAGCCTCCACGATCGGTGCGGTAATGCCGGCAGCCGTGATCATCGCTACGGTACCGGAACCCTGCACGAAACGTACCAAGGTGGCTATAATGAAAGGTAACAGGATGACCGGGATCGCTGTGGAAGCTATCCCATTGGCAATATAATCACCAACACCCGCTGCCTTTAATACTTGTCCGAGAGCACCGCCCCCGCCGGTAACAAAGATGATGATACCTGCCGATTTCATACTGTCTTCTAATTCTTTGATGACGAACTTACGGTCCTTCCCTCTGGTCAGGGTATAAATTGATATAAGTAAGCCGATTCCTACCGCGATGATGGGTTTTCCGAGGAATATCAATATTGTGTAGAAGCCGGTTGTCAGTTTTAAAGCAGTTAATACCGTATTCAGCAAAATAAGAATGATAGGCAGTATGATCGGTAAAAATGCCAGGAATGCGGATGGCAGATTACGTCCCTTTTCGTCGGATGCCACATCATAAACCGGTTTTTGGTAAGCCGGTCTTTCCCATCCGTCACCGGCTTCATTGGGAAGCTGATAAATCTTCTTACCCACATACCTGCTGTAAAGCATAACTGCAATTGCCATGGGTATGGAGATACCGATCCCAAGCAGGATAAATTGTCCGACGTCTACGCTGAAGGTTCCTGCAACTCCCAGAGGTCCCGGCGTCGGAGGTACCAGGGAATGGGTAATTACGAGACCGCCTGCCAACGCCACAGACAGACCGGCAATTGATTTCTTCGTGCTTCTGGATAATGCCTTCGCCAAGGGCGAAAGAATTACAAAACCGGAATCACAGAAAATCGGAATGGATACCAAGAATCCTGTCAATGTCAATGCCGCTTCTTCCTTCCCCTTGCCGAACAGCTTTAAGAAGGTGCGTGCCATTCGTTCCGCGGCTCCCGAGATCTCAAACATCTGCCCCATCATAATGCCAAGACCTATGATGATACCGATATTGCCAAGGGTTCCGCCAAATCCGGCAGATATAGCGTCAACCGTTGCCGATGTTCCAAGTCCTCCTACGACCCCTACGATAACTGCCGCGATAAGGAGTGCTGCAAATACATGAATCTTTGTCTTTAAAATAAGTATTATTAATACTGCTAAACCAATCCCCAATCCAATAAGCATCTGTGCCCCTGATATTGTTACTTCTGAATTCATACCTGATCTCCTTTCAATAAATACGAGTAGTACAACACTGATGTCAATCTTTTCTGATAAAGTTTGCCGAGTACTTTACTCCCAGAAGGATTGCTTCAACCATGCTGACTTCACTGGCTATTCCTTTGCCTGCAATGTCCATGGCCGTTCCGTGGTCCACGGAGGTTCGAAGAATCGGCATACCTCCTGTGACGGCAATCGTCCGTTCAAAATCCAGCGTCTTTGTCGCAATATGCCCCTGGTCGTGATACAGGGATAATACGCTGTTGAAGCGTCCCTGCAGCGCCAGATGGAATACGGAGTCCGCTCCTATGGGCCCGGCCACATCATAGCCCTCTGCTTTAAGCTCCTCCACGGCCGGTGTCACGTGATTGACCTCCTCATCGCCGAATAAACCATGCTCCCCGCTGTGAGGGTTAAGCCCGGCAATGGCCATGGTACCCTCGGCAACTCCCAGCTTCTTAAGTACTTCCTTGCACCGCTTCACATAATCCTTGATTCTGTCTTTGGTGACCAGATCACAAGCCTTGCGAAGCGATACATGACGTGTGAGAAAGAATACTCTCATTCCGTGTACTTCAAACATTGTCAGCGGATCCTTTGTCCCCGTCAGAGCTCCGAATATCTCCGTATGCCCGATGAAGTCCACATGTCCTGCCTTCAGGGATTCTTTATTAATCGGTGTGGTTGCTACTGCCGCTACATCCTTGTTATTGGCAAGCTCTATGCTCCTTGCAATGTATTCGTAAGCCGCCTTACCGCACATGCCGCTCACCCGGCCGATTTTAAATTCCTGCATATCCACATTGTCTAAGTCAATCAAGTTTAGAATTCCTTCTTTGTAATCTCCCTCCCTTGGATTTTGAATTTGATTAACTTTTAAACCGGTCTTTGTAAAGTGAATGGCGTCCTCGATAATCTTTCGGTCTCCTATGACGACACAATGTGCTATCTCGGTTACCTCCTTCTTTGCAAGTGCCTTCACCACAATTTCCGGACCAATGCCAGCCGGATCTCCCATTGGGATTGCAATTAATGGTTTCAATATTTTGATCTCCCTTCTGTTTATGTGTATTTGTAATGTATCCTTATCCTATTGCCCACATGACAGATTTATGCTATTGCCTGTCCGCTAAATGTATAACCGCTCCTTCAGATATCGCATGCAGGTAATCATGGCATATTTATCTCCTGCCATACCTCCCTTGGTAATTATCTTCAGTCCATCGAAATCTCCTGCGATAAATTCTCCATAGGCTGCCAGAGGAACTACCTCATCCAATAACCGGATTCCGGCCGTTTTAAATTTCTTGCTTACCGCTACCGTGATATCTCCGCCGCTGGTATAGATGCCTTTGAAAGAAGGATTACTTACCAGGATCCGGTAAGTAATCTCAGCAAGGGAGCTGTTGATCAGGTTGCTGACCTCATCACAGGTGCATTGATATTTTGCTGCATATGGTACAAAATCAATTCTATATTCAGGGCTTATGCCATCACCGATGACTGTGCAGATCTCATAAGCACCGCAATTTGCAAGTATCTCTTCTGTCACTCTGGATATCTCAGCTTCCCTTCGTTCCCCGCTCTCCAAGAGCTCTCTTGTGTTCACATATACATTAAATACTTTCTGTGCCAGGAATAATTCATCCAGCTGTGTCTTCGCCACCGGATTAACACTTCCGACTGTCGCCAGGATCTTATGATTGCTCTTCCGGCTGACGGGTATCACCAGCTTTCTTGTGATAGTTGCCGTGAAGCTTCCGGGATCCACCGCTATAAAATTCACCCTGCTCTCCACCACAGCTTCCGCAATTAAGTCCATATCCTCCTGGGAGATGGAATCAAATATAATAATGCGGATACCTGCTGCTTCGTATTCCCGGATTTTTTCTGTCAGGTATTCTTTCCCCTGCATCAGATCATTAATATACAGAGATGCCACCGGATATTTGGATTGCTGCTCATAAATCGTCCGTGCAACAGAGGTATGGACCGGATTCTTAGGATCCGTTGCCGCCTCTGTCCGGTGAAGAGGTATTGTATTCACCAGGAGATATCCTCCCACAAGAATTCTCTTAGCCTCCGGGAAGCAAGGCACTACCATGGCGATTGCCCGGTTATCCAGAGCATCCAATAAAGCATCCGTCTCGCTTCCCAGATTTCCCCGCAGGGTACTGTCAATTCGTTTTGAGTAAACCTTTATATTATCATTCTTCAATAGCTTCGCG
This sequence comes from Bacillota bacterium, assembly GCA_023424995.1. Lineage (GTDB taxonomy): Bacteria > Bacillota > Clostridia > Lachnospirales > Lachnospiraceae > Mobilitalea. The sequence goes on from JAFADH010000338.1 coordinate 4,293, forward strand.
ACATTATAGACCCTGTTATATGCAATCTGGGAATCGACTGCCCTGCTGTCCGTCGGGTACAGGATGCAATCGCTCTGGTCAAGCTTGTTCAGCTCCAGACGCTCCGTATTCATGACTGTATATGAGCTGTAATTTAACTTCCTGATTAATACCCCGGTTGCATTAGCTCCTGTCAGGTCATCTGCGATCACCACGCATTGCGGCATGTCTGCCCCTCCTTTATACCTGGAAAATAGTTATCCTCATTTCCCTCATTTTCTTCTCTTCCTCGGTGGTAAATTTCTTATTGGTTATGACTGCCGTATAATCCGACAGGTGATTGATCCTGATTAAAGCCTGACGGCCGAATTTCGAGCTGTCCACCACAAGATATTTTTCTTTGGAATTCTTGCAGATGGTCTGCTTCATAATCGCTTTATCCATAGTCGGGGTAAGTACATTATACTGGTCATCGATGGACTGGGCGCCCAGGAAGGCTACGTCTACCCTGAGATTCTCCATCATCTGGTTCGCTAATGCTCCCACCATGCTTCCGGTGGATTTCTGGACCGTACCGCCGCAGATGATCAGATTAGCCGTAGCTTCCATCAGTAATCTTGCGATTTCAATATCATTAGTTACTATGGTTAGATTCTGTATATCCCGGATTGTTTTGGCAATCTCATAAGTGGTAGTACCCGCATCCAGATAAACTACGCTTCCCTTTTTAACTAATTTTGCACTCGTCTTTGCAATCAGATGCTTCACTTCCGTCTCACGAATCCGTTTCTCCGTATAAGGGACCTCTCGTTTTATGATTGCACCGCCATGGCAGCGGTCAATCCTTCCTTCCTGTTTCAATTTCTCAAGGTCTCTCCGGACGGTCATCAGACTGACATCAAGGGTCTTCGCCAGCTCCTCTACTTGAACGGAACCATTTTTGCCGATTAGTTCTATGATTTTTAAATGTCTTTCTGCAGCAAGCATTTTATAACCACCTCAATCATAGTGTTCCTTTTTGTTTGTTTATTATTTAAATTGTTTGTTTACGAATTCATCATAGGACCGTATGCGGTATTTGTCAAATAATCCGGGAGAATTGTTCGTTAACATAAGCCTTTATACGAAAATCGATACGAAACGAACATTATAGAGGAATAAGATACCAGCAGTTCTTATTTTTATAAGAGCCGGTTACTCCTGCATGGTTATCTTCAGAGGCTATTCTTCCATGATTATCTTCATCTTGACAATTACTGCGATACAGATTAGGATGTTCATTGTGATTATATGTACGAACATACCAACGGAGGATATTTTTTATGGGCAGGCTTGGAAACAAAGGCATTATACTATCATGGATCGGAGCTTTTGCCGGAGCCTTGCTGTATGTCCTGTCCTATAAGCTGTTCATCATACCGCTGGGTCTGTATATTGGCGGATATCCCGGTATTGCACAGATTATCAGTGATCTGATAACCGATGCCCTACATATTGAATTAAGCTTTGACCTTACCGGCATCATACTATGGATTGCCAATATTCCCATGTTTCTGCTGGCACGTAAGATTGTTAACAGACAATTTCTTATCAAAATCATTGCAACAGTACTCGTTATGTCTACCGCCGTGTCCCTCCTGCCTGCCTCTGCATCCCTGTTTATACAGGATACCTTAACTGCTTCCGTCGTAGGCGGTGCCTTATCCGGCCTGGGAGTCGGCATCATGCTGCGCAATGGCAGCTGCGGCGGCGGTATTGATATATTGGGACTTTATTATGCTAAAAAATATCCTGCCTTCAGTGTGGGCAAGATTGCTATTCTGATTAATATCGTTGTATATTCCTATAGTGCGTGGCGTGAAAATCTTACAGTAGCGGTATATTCCATGATATTTGCTATCGTGGCCGCCCTGGTAACGGACAAACTGCATTATCAGAACATTGAGACCTGTGCCGTCATTATATCGAAGGTTGCAGGTATTGAACGTCCGATCATTGAGAAGATGGGGCGGGGAGTTACCTTATGGAAAGGGTATGGGGGCTTTCATATGGAGGATTCCTTCATCTATCTGACCATGATATCCAAATATGAGATCCATTATCTGGAGTATCTGGTGAAAACCCTGGATCCCGTGGCATTTATAATACTTGACGAAAACCATCATACCATCGGAAATTTTGAAAAGAGATTTGATATATAGAATGTTTCAGGAGAGCTCAGGACAGCTTAAAAGGCTGTGCACACTAATTCGTCTGCACAGCCTTTTATTGACTGCATTCACACCCCTGCTGTTACTGTCTTACCGCCGGCTTCCAATATTTCCTTAACCTTCAGCAGCAATTCCTTATCAGGTTCCGGAGTATCGGCGAGCTTGTACTCAAGTCCAAGCTCCTTCCACTTATATTCACCCATCTTGTGAAAGCTTAATAATTCTATCTTAGATACATTAGGATAATGATTCAGATGATCTGAGAGCTGTCTGACACTATCCAGATTATCCGTCAGCTGCGGCACCAGGACATAACGGATCCAGGTGGTTATCTTCCTGTCACGCAGATAGTCCAGCAGCTTCAGGGTGGGAGACAGGGAAACCCCCGTCACCCTCTTATATACCAAAGGATCGTAATTCTTAATGTCCAGCAGAACAATATCCGTATATTCCAAAACCTCTTTCACATATTCGTTCCAGATAAATCCTGAGGTATCCAGTACAACCGATATGTTGTAAGGCTTTAGAAGCTTACAGACCTCTAATACGAACTCTGCCTGCAGGAGCGGCTCTCCTCCGGTAAAGGTCACTCCCCCGCCGGAGAAATCCATATAGGACTTATACTTTATAATCTCCTCCACCAGCTGCTCCGGGAAATACTGCATCCCCTTATGAACCTCCCAGGTATCGGGATTGTGGCAGAACTGGCAGCGTAAAGGACAACCTTGCAGGAATACCACGAACCGGATTCCCGGTCCGTCAACTGTACCAAAGCTTTCTAAGGAATGTATCCATCCCATAACACTCATGATACCACCCGCCTTTTGAGAAGAGTATTAACCGCATCCTGATTTTTATACAGCCTACCTCTCATGGAATGTACGGTTAATAACATCCAACTGCTGCTCTCTGTTCAATTTAATAAAGTTTACCGCATAACCGGATACACGGATCGTAAGCTGAGGATATTTCTCCGGATGCTCCATGGCATCTAATAAGGTCTCGCGGTCAAATACATTGACGTTGATGTGATGACCTCTGCTGTTAAAATATCCGTCCAGCAGACCTGCCAGATTACCTACCCGGTCCTCTATTCCTTTGCCAAGTGCCTTGGGAATAATTGAGAAGGTGTAGGAGATACCATCCTCCGCATGTTTATAAGGCAGCTTCGCAACGGACATCATGGAAGCCACGGCTCCCTTTTTGTCCCTGCCGTGCATGGGATTCGCACCCGGTGCGAACGGTTCGCCGGCCTTACGTCCATCCGGTGTGCTTCCGGTTTTCTTACCGTATACCACATTGGAGGTAATTGTCAGTACGGACAGGGTCTGCTTAGCTTCACGGTAAGTCTTAACCTTGCGAAGCTTATTCATAAAGCGTTCCACCAGTTCAACCGCCATCTGGTCAACACGGTCGTCATTATTACCGTATGCCGGATATTCTCCTTCAATTTCATAATCTACGGCAAGTCCCGCTTCGTTACGGACCACCTTGACCTTAGCATACTTAATAGCAGATAAAGAGTCGACTACTACGGATAATCCGGCGATTCCGCATGCCTCGGTACGAAGAATATTGATGTCATGCAGAGCCATCTGAAGACGCTCGTAATTATATTTGTCATGCATAAAATGAATTACGTTCAAAGTATTGATATATAACTCGGAGAGCCAGTCAAGGGTCTGGTCGAATTTCGCCATAACCTCCTCGTAATCCAGATAATCACCGGTAATCGGAGCAAACATGGGAGCAACCTGCTCACCGTAGATCTCGTCCTTACCGCCGTTAATAGCATATAACAGAGCCTTTGCCAGGTTCGCACGCGCTCCGAAGAACTGCATCTGCTTGCCGATTCTCATGGCGGATACACAGCAGGCGATTCCATAATCATCGCCCCAGACATCTCTCATGATATCATCGCTCTCATACTGGATGGAGCTGGTATCGATGGAGACCTTGGAGCAGAATTTTTTAAAGGCTTCCGGCAGGAACACGGACCATAATACCGTTAAATTCGGCTCCGGAGCCGGTCCAAGATTATAAAGAGTATGGAGAATACGGAAGCTGCTCTTGGTAACCAGGGTTCTTCCGTCCAGTCCCATACCGCCGATACATTCCGTAACCCAGGTAGGATCGCCGGAGAAGAGATCATTATAGGAAGGAGTACGAAGGAAACGTACCATACGAAGCTTCATGACAAACTGGTCCACCAGCTCCTGAACCCCTTCCTCCGTAATAGAACCGTTTCTTAAATCTCTCTCGTAGTAGATGTCAAGGAATGTGGATACCCTGCCAAGACTCATGGCAGCTCCGTCCTGTTCCTTAATAGCTCCCAGGTATGCAAAATAGGTCCACTGGGTCGCTTCAAAGGAATTGGAAGCAGATCTTCCAATATCATAGCCATAGCCCGCCGCCATAACCTTTAGCTGCTTTAAGGCCTTGATCTGCTCCGAAATCTCTTCTCTCTGCCGGATATCCGGTGACTCCAGTATGGGAATCTCTAAGAGCTTTTTTTGCTGAGTCTTCTCTTCAATGAGGAAGTCCACGCCGTAAAGAGCGACTCTTCGATAATCACCTATGATTCGTCCGCGGCCGTATGCATCCGGAAGTCCGGTTATAATTCCTGTGTGTCTCGCCTTCTTCATGGCATCGGTATAAGCATCGAAAACCCCGTCATTATGGGTCTTACGATTTTCCGAGAAGATCTCCTCCGTCTTTTCGTCCAGAGTATAGCCATAGGCTTCCAAAGCACCTTTCACCACACGGATACCGCCATTCGGCATAATACCTCGTTTTAATGGCTTATCAGTCTGGAAGCCTACGATTAATTCATTATCCTTATCAAGATACCCTGGTCCAAAGGCTGTGATGGTGGAAGGAATCGAAGTTTCCACATCAAGAATCCCCTTCTTCGTCTCCTCTTTCATCAATTCCATTGTCTTTTCCCAAAGCTTTGTCGTCCTCTCTGTGGGACCCGCTAAGAAAGAGTCGTCTCCTTCATAGGGTGTGTAATTGTGCTGGATAAAGCTTCTTACATTTACATCTGTCATCCAGCTGCCAGGTTGAAATCCATTCCATTCCTGTCTCATAATATTCCTCCATTCTAACACTCACAGTGCCAACATATATATTAGTAAAATATAACTATCCGGTTAACTTAGGGAAATCCGGCAGAATGCCGCGGCAAACTAATGTTTTACTGCCTGAAAAAGGGTGCACTTACCTCCGGGCAAACCTGACCCTCCGATAATTCACACCCTTTATAACATATATTTATCATTAATTCTGTGATTTAAATCACTTTAAAGATCAAGTTTTATGTCGTTCTGTTGAGTATAATTAACCAGCTTGGCAATTCTTTACCCTCATGGCATATAAGGCATATACATCATAACATAAGGAGCATTATTGTCAAGTATTTATGTTAAATTATCCGGAATCAACTTAATTATGTTAATTTGTGCATTTATTATCGTCCACATCAGCTGATAGAATATCATAATATTCCATATTCCCGAGCCCGCCAGATTATATTCGATAATCAAATTATTCAGGATATTAATACTTCTCGCATCGATAAACCATACCAGGTGCTGTATCGGGGAGCCGACATAGGACTGGATATATTGAAAATACGGCGTTTGGGAAGTCTCATCAAACTGTATCGCCGCATTCATAACCGATGCTAATGTCATAGCTGAATTAACAGACATAGAATACGCGGATGTTGCTCCGTGTACATATGGTAATTGCCAGTCATATCCGATGAGAGGTTTTCCTATCGATATTTTATCGGGCGGAACCGTATTAACAATTTGCTCGATAAAATCTCTTAACAGACTGATAGAACTGACCGGAGCCGGCGGTCCCACATAAGGTCCCCATATATATTGAAAAAAAGTTATTCTGTCCACTGACCGGCTGATACCGGCATAATCTAAGCGGGAAAACTCTACCTCGCTGTCGTAGTACCTGATTTCAGGATTAACTGTTACATATACCAAATACCCTTCTCTTTTTAATAAATCTGATAACTCTGTCAATAATTCAATATAAAGATTTTGGTTTATCTCATTGATACCGCTTATCATGATATTGATACCATAATAAGCGGTTGTTCTTAATATATTAAGCAGGCTGTTGATCGTACGGCTTCGAATTTCTTCACTGAGCAGTATCCTGTATATCAAATCAGCATCGGGTGCTCCCTGAGGCGATAACGCCGATATCATTAATAACGGAATAGTACCGTAATCGATTGCTAATTGTACTATTTCCTCATCTTCTGCATAGATAATTATATCCCCGTTCTCTGATATCCCGTAATTAAAAACAGAAAGAAATGTCAGATAAGGCAATGTTTTGATCAGCGAATTCCTGTTAATATAGGGATATGCGTAACCGTTTGTCTCCACACTTCTGCTTGTGTCATATGCTATAACCAGCATTTCACCAGGATAAATCTCATGGTTATCGATCAAAAATGAATTATTACGATATAGCTGCATAAGAGAAATATTATATGAGTCAGCAATACCTCTTAATGTATCACCTTCCTGCACAATATGGACCTGGCTGGGAGGTGCTATGACAAGAGCTTGGCCGATTACATGCGGATTCTCTATTCCATTATCGTACGTTAACCTATCCAGAGGTATTCCGAATTTGTCTGCTATTGAAGTTAAGGTTTCTCCCTGCTGAACAACATATATTTCCATACTTTCCTTCATAATAAATGCATTTACTATGTATTATATTCACACACGGGTAATTGGTTAATTAAACTTGGATAACCTTCAGGCCGCCGGATAAGCAGAATCCGGATTAAGTCAGTACGGCTTCATAAGGTCGGTCAATGAAGCCATCAACTGCCATAATACAAAGGAAAAGGATTGAGCCGGAATATCCCGGAAAGCTCAATCCTTTTATAAGCATATGTGTTTTGACCTACAGATTACTGTATCCCATCAGGCTTGCATCCACTGCCTTTGCCGCCTCGCGGCCTTCGTTGATCGCCCATACCACCAGGGACTGGCCTCTGTGCATATCGCCTGTCACGAATACTTTATCGACATTGGTCTGATACCTGCCGGCTTCGGTCTTCACATTGGTTCTGGCATCAAGCTCCACGCCGAAGGCTTCCGCCACATAGCTCTGGGTTCCTAAAAAGCCTGCTGCGATTAATACCAGGTCAATGTCCAGGGTCTTCTCGCTGCCCGGTATTTCCACCATGCTCATGCGTCCGGATGCTTCATCAAACCGGCTCTCCAGGCTGACGGTTACTACCTTGCTTAGGTTACCCTTATCATCTGCGATGAATTCCTTTACCGTAGTCCGGTATACCCGGGGATCGCTGCCGAACTTATCGATGGCTTCCTCCTGGCCGTAGTCCGTCTTGCAGACCTTGGGCCATTCCGGCCAGGGATTGTTCTCCGCCCTCGTATCCGGTGCCTTGGGCATCATCTCTAATTGGATCACGGATACCGCTCCCTGACGGATGGAGGTGCCCACACAGTCATTGCCGGTATCTCCCCCGCCGATGACCATCACCTTTTTACCCTTTGCCGAGATGGTAAAGCTTTTCACACCGGCTGCCAAAGCAGTTCCCGTATCCAGCAGGTCCTTGGTAGCCGATTTCAGGAAATCTACCGCAAAGTAAATTCCTGCCGCTTCTCTTCCCGGAGCCTTGATATCTCTGGGATTGGAGGCTCCGCAGGCCAGAACCACCCTGTCATAATCCTTAAGAATGGTCTCCGCCTCCAGGTTCTCGCCTGCATTTGCACCGGTAACAAAGGTGACGCCCTCCTGTCTCATGATATCAACCCGGCGGTCGATGACCTGCTTCTCCAGCTTCATATTCGGGATGCCGTACATCAGCAGTCCTCCTATCCGGTCGGAACGTTCGAATACCGTTACGGAGTGCCCACGCTTGTTCAGCTGGTCCGCAGCTGCAAGACCGGAGGGACCTGAGCCGACAACCGCCACCCTCTTGCCGGTGCGCAGGGCAGGAGGAGCAGACTTTATATATCCCTCCTCATAGCCGTATTCCGCGATGGCATATTCATTATCCTTGATGGTTACCGGATCGCCGTTCAGACCGCAGGTACAGGCTGCCTCGCAGGGAGCAGGACATACCCTTCCGGTAAATTCGGGGAAGTTATTGGTCTTAAGCAGACGGATCAGTGCCGCCTTCATATTGCCTCTGTATAATAAGTCGTTCCATTCCGGAATCACATTCTTTAACGGACAGCCGGACGCCATTCCTCCTATAATCATACCGGACTGGCAGAAGGGAACTCCGCATTCCATACAGCGGGCACCCTGGCATTTCCTGTCCTCCAGGGAGAGAGGCTGATGGAATTCATTGAAATGCTTCATCCGGTCCTTGGGTGACTCAGCCGCTGTCTCTGTTCTGGCATATTCCATAAATCCTGTTGGTTTTCCCATATATATCTCCCTCCTTCTTTAATTTCTGGTATTGGCAAAAAATGCTTCAATCTGTGCCTGTTCGCTGCTCAGACCCTTCTCTTCCATCTGGACGATGGTCAGCAGCATCCGCCTGTAGTCATGGGGAATGATCTTCTTGAACCTGGGAAGATATTCGGCGAAGTTATCAAGGATTGCCTTCCCCTTGGCAGAATCGGTATTCTTTACATGCTCCGTTATCATTTCCTTAAGTTCGATCACATCATATTTCTCAGTCACTGCCTCAAAGGAAACCATGCCCTTGTTCAGCTTCTTATATAAATCGCTGTGTTCATCCAGAACATAAGCGATACCTCCGCTCATTCCGGCTGCAAAGTTCTTGCCGGTCTTGCCCAGCACCGCAACACGTCCGCCGGTCATATATTCACAGCCATGGTCGCCCACGCCTTCCACTACGGCATAAACCCCGGAGTTACGTACGCAGAAGCGTTCGCCCGCTACGCCTGCAATGAAGGCCTTGCCGCCGGTGGCACCATAGAAGGCTACATTGCCGATGATGATATTCTCATCCGCCTTGAAGACACTGCTCCTGGGAGGATATGCGATGAGCTTTCCGCCGGATAGGCCCTTGCCGAAGTAGTCATTGCTGTCACCCTCCAGTTGGATGGTAAGTCCCTTGGGTATGAAGGAGCCGAAGCTCTGTCCGCCGCTTCCCTGTGCTTCGATCACAAAGGTATCGTCCTTCAGGGCGGTTCCGTATTTTCTGGTAATCTCAGAGCCCAGAATAGTGCCAAAGGTACGGTCGGTATTGGATACCTGTACCTTGAGCTTCTGGGGATGTTTCTCACCAAGCTTGAATTTCTTAAGCAGCACCCTCTCATCGATGGTCTTTTCAAGTTCAAAATCATAGACATGATCCGGTTCAAAATGGACCGCTTCGCCCTTCTCTATAAAGGGGTTATTGATGACCCTGCTTAAGTCCACCAGCCTTGCTCTCTCGTTCTTCCCTTCAAATCCCTTCACTTTCAGAAGGTCACTGCGTCCAATCAGCTCCTCCAGGGTCTTAAAGCCGAGCTTAGCCATATATTCGCGAAGCTCCTGGGCCACAAAGCGCATGAAATTCTCCACATATTCCGGTTTTCCCTTGAAGTTCCTGCGCAGCTCCGGATTCTGGGTAGCGACGCCCACCGGACAGGTATCCAGATTGCATACCCTCATCATGACACAGCCCAGTGTCACCAGCGGAACGGTAGCAAAACCGAATTCTTCCGCTCCCAGCAAGGCTGCGATTACTACATCCCGGCCGGTCATAAGCTTACCGTCGGTCTCGATCACCACCTTGTTGCGGAGCCCGTTCATGATCAGTGTCTGGTGGGTCTCCGCCAGTCCCAGCTCCCAGGGAAGTCCTGCGTTATAGATGGAGGTTCTGGGCGCCGCACCGGTACCGCCGTCATATCCGGAGATCAGGATCACTCCCGCACCGGCTTTGGCGACTCCGGCGGCTATGGTGCCCACACCCGCCTCGGATACCAGCTTCACGGAAATCCTTGCACCTTTATTTGCATTCTTTAAATCATAGATCAATTGCGCCAGGTCCTCAATGGAATAGATGTCATGATGGGGCGGAGGTGATATCAAGCCGACGCCGGGCGTTGAATGCCTGGTCTTGGCAATCCAGGGATATACCTTCTCAGCCGGAAGCTGTCCGCCTTCTCCGGGCTTTGCTCCCTGGGCCATCTTTATCTGAATTTCCCTGGCGCTTACCAGGTATTCGCTGGTTACACCGAAGCGTCCGGAAGCCACCTGCTTGATCGCGGAACATTTATTCAGTCCGTCCTCTCCCACCTTAAGCCGGTCCAGGGCCTCGCCGCCTTCTCCGCTGTTGGACTTGCCCCCGAGGCGGTTCATGGCTATGGCCAGAGCCTCATGGGCTTCCTGTGAGATGGAGCCGTAGGACATGGCGCCGGTCTTGAAGCGCTTTACGATGGAGTCCACACTTTCCACTTCATCGACGGAGATCCCTTCCTCCGGGAATTCAATATCAAGCAATCCCCTTAGATTCACCTTCTCCTGCTCTGCGGTGATCTCCCGGGAATACTCCCTGAACAGCTCATAATTGCCGGTCCTGGCGGACTGCTGGAGCAGATGGATGGTCTTCGGATTATACAGATGCTCTTCCTTGCCGCTGCGAAGCTTATGGGAACCGGAGCTGTCCATGGTCAGATCCACATTTAATCCCAGGGGATCAAACGCCCGGGAATGAAGCCCGTCTACCTGCTTCTCCATCTCCCTTAAGGTTATTCCTCCCACACGGCTTACGGTACCGGTGAAGTACCGGTCGATCACTTCCCTGCTGATGCCGATGGCTTCAAAGATCTTGGAGCCCTGATAGGACTGGATCGTCGAAATACCCATCTTGGAGGCGATCTTCACGATGCTTTTTAATACCGCCTTGTTATAATCGTCAACTGCCGCATAATAATCCTTATCCAGCATATTGTCATCGATCAGCCGGCGGATGGTTTCCTGGGCCAGGTACGGATTGACGGCACAGGCGCCGTAGCCCAGCAGACAGGCAAAATGATGCACATCCCTGGGTTCCGCGCTTTCCACGATCATAGCCAGCGCGGTTCTCTTCTTGGTCCGTACCAGATGCTGCTGCAGTGCGGATACCGCAAGGAGGGAAGGAATAGCCACATGATTCTCATCCACACCGCGGTCGGAAAGGATCAGAATATTCGCACCTTCCTTATATGCACGGTCCGCCTCCACACACAGATGGTCGATCGCCTTCTCCAGGGAAGTATTCTTGTAATATATCATGGCCAGTACTTCCACCTTAAAGCCCGGCACCTTCATATGCTTGATCTTCAGCAGGTCCGTACTGGTTAAAATCGGATTGTTGATCTTTAATACCTTGCAGTTCTCCGCCTTTTCCTGCAGGAGGTTGCCGTCTTCCCCGATATATACGGAGGTTGCGGTTACGATCTCCTCACGGATGGCATCAATGGGGGGATTGGTGACCTGGGCGAACAGCTGCTTAAAATAGTTGAACAAGGGAGGATTGTTCCCCGACAATACCGGTATGGGCGAATCGACACCCATGGCGGCCACCGCCTCCTGCCCGCTGCTTGCCATAGGAAGAATCGTAGTCTTATAATCCTCATAGGTATAGCCGAATGCCTTCTGAAGCCTTGCCAGCTCTTCATCGGAGTACTGGGCGACCTTCTTATTGGGAATATGGATGCTTTTCAGCATCACAAGATTCTGGTCCAGCCATTCACCGTAAGGCTTACGTCCCGCATAGCTGTCCTTCAGGTCGTCGTCATCCACCAGACAGCCCTTTACGGTGTCAACAAGAAGCATCTTGCCGGGACGGAGCCTCTCCTTCTTAATAATCTTCTCCGCAGGAATATCAAGAACTCCTACCTCGGATGAGAGGATCAGATAATCATCGTTGGTGATATAATAACGGGAAGGCCTCAGACCGTTACGGTCAAGTACCGCTCCCATGATATCTCCGTCGGAGAACAGGATGGAAGCCGGTCCGTCCCAGGGCTCCATCATGGTTGCATAGTATTGATAGAAGTCCCTTTTCTCCCTGCTGATGGAATTGTCGTTGCTCCAGGGCTCCGGAATGGTGATCATAACTGCCAGAGGCAGCTCCATACCGCTCATGATGAGAAATTCCAGGGTATTATCAAGCATGGCGGAGTCGGAACCGGAGACATTAATTACAGGAAGGACCTTATGCATCTCGCCTTTGAGGTGCTCGGATTCCATGGTCTCTTCCCTGGCCCGCATCTTATCGGCATTGCCTCGAATGGTATTGATCTCGCCGTTATGGACAATCAGACGGTTCGGATGCGCTCTTTCCCAGCTGGGGTTGGTATTGGTTGAGAATCTTGAGTGTACGATTGCAATCGCACTGTCATAGGCTTCGTCCTGCAAATCACCGAAGAATAATCGCAGCTGCTTCACCAGGAACATACCCTTATATACGATGGTACGGCTGGACAGGGATACCACATAGGTATTGTCATTGCTCTGCTCAAAAATCCTTCTTGCTATATACAGCTTGCGGTCGAAATCCAGGCCTTTTGCCACATTCGCAGGCCTCTTGATGAAGCACTGGAGTATATGGGGCATACAGACAACCGCCCTCTGCCCTAATTTCTCCGGCTGAATCGGAACCTCTCTCCAGCCAAGGAATTTTAAGCCTTCCTTCTCTGCCACGATCTCGAACATCTTCTTCGCCTGGTTGCGGCTTAATTCGTCCTGGGGAAAGAAGAACATACCCACGCCGTAATCACGTTCTCCTCCAAGCTCTATGCCCAGGGGCTTTGTCACCTTGGCAAAGAACCTGTGGGATATCTGAAGAAGGATTCCGACTCCGTCACCGGTCTGTCCGTCCGCATCCTTACCGGCACGATGCTCAAGATTCTCAACGATCTTCAACGCATTCTCTACGGTTTCACGGGTCTTGATCCCCTTCATGTTAACAATGGCTCCGATACCGCAGTTATCATGCTCGAATTTCGGATCATATAAGCCCTGCGGAACCTGCCTGCTTTCCTCTCTTATGCTTTCCTTCATACTCATTCCTCTTCCTTTTTATATCTTTTAAAACTTTTTAAGTTCATTCAGAATAAAAAAAACGCCTTAAAACCTGGTTTTCCCAGGGTTTAAAACGTCTTCGTTTCTTGTGGGATGATTATATTATAAATCGCACGGGAAAGCAAGTGGATTGCCTAAAATAATTATCTCTTCCCTTTATTTTGTATGATTATTAATCATATAAACCTTATTATATTACGTATCGACATGTTTTTCATTAATAATTTAAAGTATTGTCCGTCTTGACCGGGCATTAACTAATTCCCATCCGAAGTCGATATATAATACAGGACTTTATCCTTCTGTTATAATGTTACTGTCTTGGATAATTTCGGTCAATGCATCAAATTGTACATAAAACCGGCTGTGAAAGGAAGATATTAATGGATATTAACCAATCAAACCTCACGTCAAGGAATAAAGCCGCTGCTGTTAACAAAGGCTCTTCTGATACCAGGTCCGTTTCCGACACAAAGGCTTCACCGGCCGGTCATAAGGTATCGGAAAGCAGCCTTTCCCCTGCTTCCTCTTCCTTAAGACAGTTTAATCTGCAAGAGGGACGGTCAGTAAAAGGGCGGATCATCGATCTTCGTTATAATGAGGTTACCCTGCAGCTGGAACCCGGCAAACAGGTAATTACTGCAAGGATATCCGGGAATATTCCGTTATCCATAGGCGAGGAGGCAAGCTTTCAGGTTCAGTCAGAGGCCGGCAGCCCGGAACAGCTTGTGTTAAAATATGTACCTGATGAATCTGCAAATTCTAACGAAGCTGCCGTTCGTAAGGCATTAGCCTCATCGAACCTTCCGCTTACAGAGCGAAACCGTACTATCGTATCGGAATTGATCAGACACCGCATGCCCATCGATAAGCAGACACTGCAGCAGCTGGTAAAGCTGGCTGTCATCCACCGTACGGCTTCCCCCCTGACATTAATCCTGATGCATAAGCATCAGCTCCCTATGACACAGGAGAACATCAGACAATATGAAGCCTACCAGAAGGGAACCCATCAGCTTTTACGGGATATCATGGATATTGCAAAGGGAATTACTGAGGCAGTACGTTCAAGCATACCGGTATCCGCGGAGGCTGGCCGGGAGCAAAATAACACCGGTGTTCATATTCATGACGGTAATTTAACCGATATGACCGGCAGAGACGGTAATCTTATGCTTAGCGGTTCTTCCATGAATACCGTAATCCGGATGAATGAAAAGCTTCTGGATATTCTGTTAAGACAATCTCCGTCTTCCTCATCCTTACCAGGTTCTGTTCAAACCGGGGAAGCTTCTTTTACACTTATTTCAAAATTACAGGCCATATGGGAAGACCAGTCTGATATTATCCCGGCTCCTCTTTCGGATATATTAAGTCCTGGCGAGCTTATGGAATTAAGTAATATACTGGAGCAAAACCAGATGGCTTCTCCAACTGCTGCTAATATTTCCGGCTCTATGTCCGGTCAGCTGACAGCAGGCATCTTGACAATGGAAGAGGCAATGAGACTGCTTCATCAGCAAGGGCTGACAAAGCCGTATGACGGACCGCAGGAAGCGGATATAAATCTGTCTTCGTTTATGACACCCGAAGAAAGCCGTGTACTTATCAACTGCCTGGAAGATATTCCGGAAAACAGGAATACCCCAGACTTGCAGGCCCTTAAGGCATCTGCCGCAAATGGCTCCATACCCATGAGAGAGCTATTACGCCTCATACGGCAAACTATCCCTCTCATGAAGTACGAAACGGTAAGAGAACTGCTTGCTTCTCCTGAATATGCCAGGCTTACACAAGAAGCTTTTCTTCAAAGATGGACCATTGCTCCTGACAAAACAGCCCGGAAAGCTTCCGTGGCCGAATTTTTTTATAAATTGGAAGATGATCTGTCTGAACTGAGGAATATTATAAACTCCGGCAAGGATAGCGGGATGCCGGCCGATACGGCGGAACCGGTCAGAAATATGCAGGAAAATCTTCATTTTATAAAAGATTTAAATGAGGCATTTGCCTATCTTCAGCTTCCGGTCCAGTTAAAGGGGCGGCAGGCGCACACAGACCTGTATGTTATGACCAGGAAGAAGGCAGCCGGTGACAGTTCCGAACATCTAAGCGTTCTTCTGCATCTTGAGATGGCATATCTCGGCTCGTTGAATGTATATCTTAAGATGAGCAATGATCACAGGCTTCAGGCAGATTTTTATATAGAGAATGAAGAGTCAGGCCGGATTATAAAAGAAAACCTTTCTTCCCTGACCGATGCATTAGAGAAGAAAGGTTATATTATAAGCAGTGATGTAAAAAGCAATTATACCAGACCCGATTTCAGCAGGGATTTTATCGAACAAAGCTCACCGGATCATGACATAAGACGCTATACCTTTGATATTCGGACCTGAAGTGCATAATCATGATTACTTAGCTTCCCCTATTCACTCCTTAAAGCATCAATGGGGTTAAGCTTCGCTGCTTTATTCGCCGGTGCATATCCAAAGCCGATACCGATGGCGGCGGATACACCAAAGGCCAGGAGGATGGAGTTCGCGGTGGGTGCTGCCTGGACTCCGAACATATTCCCCAGGGTATTGGTCGCAAGGTATCCGATTATGACGCCGATCAGGCCCCCCAGCATACTGATGGAGGTTGCTTCAATTACAAACTGCCACATGATATCACGCCTTTTTGCGCCTAAGGACTTACGGATACCGATCTCCTTGGTCCGCTCCACCACGGATACCAGCATGATGTTCATAATACCGATACCGGCCACCAGTAATGAGATCCCGGCAATCCCGCCCAGTACCGCCGAGAGCATGGAGGTCATGGAATTAATCGTGTCCAGCAATTCGGTCATGCTTGTTATACTGTACAGATTCTCACTCTTTAATATGTCATAAAGATAATTGTCCAGGATAGTCTCGCCGGCTGTCACATAATCGGAATCCCTGGTAACAAAGGTATATCTGGAGATATCGGTATCGCCTGCCAGCCGGACGGCATTGGAATACGGAATATAGATACATTCATCCTTTGATCCCTCTTCCGAATCCGCCTGCTCCTGCTGAATGCCGACGATGGTATAGATCTGTCCGTTAAGCCTTATCTGTTCGCCCAGACTGACATTTCCTCCGAACAGCTCATCTGCGATATAGGTCCCGATCACACATGCATTGTACCGGTTTTTAATATCCGCATAGGTGATAAAGCGGCCGCCGGCCAAGGACAGGCTATTCAGATCCAGATAGTCTTCCCCCACGCCCGTTATTGTGGTGGTCATGGAGGTGCTGCCGTACTTTACCGTATAACTGGCACTGACGTTAGGAGTTACTCCCAGGAATATTTCACTGTTATCCTCTGCGAATTCGTATACATTATCCACATCCACCACTCTGGTATCCGTGTTATTCACAGTGACAGAAATCACATTCGTTCCCATGTCCGAGAAGGTATCGATCAGGTAATTGGTAACACCCTGTATCAATCCCAGTAAAGTTATAACGGAACCCACTCCGATGATCATACCCAGCATCGTAAGGAAGGAACGCATCTTACTGCTTAATATACACTGCCATGCCAATCTGAAAGCTTGACTTATCTTCATACTGCTACCTGCTTCCTGTAATCGTCTACATTGCCATCGAAGATAATCTTCCCGTCCTGAAGGCTCACGATCCGGTTTGCTTTCTCCGCAACAGACCGGTCATGGGTAATCAGGATAATCGTATTCCCTTCCTTATTCAACTCCTGCAAGAAATCCAGAAGCTCCGTACTTGTTCTTGAATCCAGGGCTCCTGTCGGCTCATCGGCAAGGATCAGGGACGGTTTAGTAACCAATGCCCTGGCAACGGCCCCCCGCTGCTGCTGTCCCCCGGATAATTGGTTGGGATAATTCCTGTATTTATCTTCAATCCCTACCTTTTTCAGTGCCTCCATCGCCCTCTCCCTCCTCTGCTTCCTGCTTAGTCCGGAATACAGCAAAGGTAATTCAACATTGCCCAGTAATCTTTCTCTTGGCAGCAGATTGTATTGCTGAAAGATAAAGCCTATGGTTTTATTCCGTATGACAGCCAGGGCATTATCACTTAACTCTCCTACATCCTGCCCTTTCAGAATATATTTACCCGAGGTGGGCACATCCAGAGCACCGATAATATTCATAATGGTGGATTTACCGCTGCCGGATTTACCGATAATAGCCACAAATTCGCCTTCGTTGATCTGCAGATCAATTCCGTCATTCGCCCGGACTTCATTATTTCCCATCTGATACACTTTATGGACATCCACTAATTGGATTAAAGGTCCTCCAAATTCTTCCTTCTGCTTTCTTCCCATGTGCCTACCTCCTAGTTACCCGGGAAACCGCCGCCGGAGCCGCCGGATTGCTGGCTGCCTCTGGAAGGCATGGTGCCGCGCTGCGTATCGGACTGGAAGGACCTTCCGCTAACTCCCGGGATACTGAATTCAGACATCATACCTTCGAAGACCGCACCTTCAGAGGCTGCCGTCCTTGTTAAGTATATCTCGTCTCCTTCACTTAAGCCGCCGGTTACTTCTATATAATCTCCGTCCGTGATACCCGTGGTTACCTGCACCGACCGAAAGCCTGCCGGTATATCCCCAAGTGCCTCTGTTACAGTATCATCCTTAATATAAACGACATCGCCGCGCTGCAAAGCATCGCTGGGGATTGCCAGAACTCCTTCCGCCTTCTCGACAATAATCTCACCGGTTACGTTCATACCGGGCAGAAGATTGCCCACATCATCAATTCTTACGGTTACCGGATACTGGGTGACTCCCTGACTGGAGGTGCTCTGCAGGCTCACATTGGTTACAACTCCCTTAATCTGGACGCCCTCCAGAGCATCCGCAGTAATTTCAACCTCCTGCCCCTTCACGACCTTCATGACATCCAGCTCATCCACGTACATGTTAAAAGTCACGGAGGAGAGGTCATAGATGGTGCACAGTGCCGAATTAAAATTCGAAGAACCGATGGTATCACCCTTTAGGATATCCTTGCTGATCACCTTACCCGTAACCGGCGCCGTTATACTGTAATTGGTCCTGGTATCGATAATCTCCTGAAGTTCGGCCTGTGCATCCTCGATGGCTTCTTCCTTATCCTTAAGGACTTCCCTGGCGTTATCGACGGCATCCTGGGCATTATCAACAGCCTTCCGGTAATTCTCCAGTTGCTCCAGGATGGCATCCTCACTGATGGTGATTACGACATCCCCATCCTTCACCCTGCCGCCCTCCTGCAGGCTTAATGTATGAATCTCACCGGATAAATCAGAGGTTATTACCGCATTGGTTTTTACGCTGAAGGTGCCGGTATCCATACTGTACAGATCCCCGATAATTGCATCCGCCACAGTCTGTTCCGTAAGGCCGCCCGGATTTTCCACCTCAATTGTAACTTCCTTAACAAGCCGGTTTCCGGTCAGTACCTTATCAATACTTCCGACCTTGGTTACCTTCCCCTTCAGACTTTCAAAGCTGTCTTCGATCACTACCTCCGCTTCTTCTCCGACCAGGGAGGAATCGACTTCCGAAGCACTGAAGGGTATGGTAAGAAGCATAATGCTGTTATCATAGATTTCGGCGATCTGGCTGCCCTTTTGTATGGTATCTCCCGCTTGAACGAATAAGGCTGTTACAATACCCGATGCAGAGGATTCGACAGTGGTATTACTGTTTTTATTCAACGCTTCCTCATAATCCTCATTGGCTTCCTTGTAATCATCCTGTGCATCCTGATAACTGTCCTCTGCCTTGGCATAGTCCTCCTCCGCCCTCGATATGGCGGTCTCGGCATTCTCAATCTGGGAATCCAGATTATCGGTTGCGATCTGGTACAGTACCTGCCCCTCCTGCACAATATCTCCTTCTTCAAAATCCGCAGCCGTTACCTCTCCCTGCACCAGGGTAGTAACCCCGTAGCTGGCCAGAGGTCCGATGGTTCCCGAAGATGACAGTACGTTCTGTATATCCCTGACGGTAACCTCAGCCGTGCGGATTACCGCCGACTCCGCCGAGCTCTGAATGATCCGGCTGCCTATAAAACGCTGGTACAAAAAGGTACCGCCGGCAATGATAATGACTATCACGATACCCCATTTGATAATTTTCTTTACAATCTTGGGAATTCTCTTCATATATAATAACCATGCCTTTCTCACAGCCTGCGGACTTTTATGTTAAACCGATTTTAACCTTCCGCAGAACACAAATTTGTGTTTGAAAATCCTTGCATACTACCATCCATGCGGGAGCTTGCCCGCAGGCCTATTTATCCGAACACCGGCATCATGATTTGATTTCAGCCACAATGATCCTGATCCTTCCGCCCAGGCCCGCAGCCTTATCATAATATGCTTTCAGGTTATATCTGGACAAATCCGATATCTTATCAATGGCAGCAGCGGTATATTCTCCGTTCATATACAGATATGCCCGGCAATTATCAGCCATGGGCAGCTTAACATTATTGCTCTGTACGGTGGCCGTTCCAAGAGCATTCACCGTAATTCCTGTTAAACCGTAGGTGCCGGTCAGGACATTATTATCAAATACCATGCCTATAGGACCCGTGACCAGTGAGAAGCCGCCTGTAATTTCAGTGGCAAGGGATGCGGTCTTACCGTCAAGAATATAGTTATAATTGATTCTGTCACCGTTTGCAATGGTGAAACCGGTATATATTCCGTAAGAATCCATATCCCCGGTTACATCCTTAAGGATAAGCCCGGAGAGCTCTCCGTCTTCGTCTAATTCATAATACAGGCAGGAGGCCGTAAGATTAACACCTGCCAGCCGTTCCGGATAGATGCTGATATACCGGCTTCCCTTCAGATCCAGTATCTTTATATTGGGGGCAAATGTGATATCACCAAGTGCTGTGGCATCACTGTTCACCGTATTATTACCGAAGGATGTGACAGGAAGTGTATATGCACTCACCTTAGCCGCTCCGTCTACATAGGTCACCTGAACCAGGCTTCCTTCCGTCAGCCACATGGCCTGCGGATCATAGACCTGCCTGTGCTCAGTCCCGGAGGCATCCACATAGGTTACATAATTGACATACTGGAACATGCCCGGACTTGTTTCCTCCAATTCCTTAGACAGCTCCAGAATAACGCCGGTGATGGTAGTATTGTATTCGTCAATGCCAAGAACATCCGCTACCGTACCGTCCTTACCTAACAGGAGGGTAACCAGATCCCCTTCTTTCACATCACCCATGGAGGAGAATCTCAATTTCACACTCGTACCGGAGAAATTGTATGTATTGCCTCCCACTGTTACGGAGGAGGGCGAGGTATAATCCGGATTAATGGAATCCACACTTCCGGTCACCTTATTATCATAGATCCATACGGTATGGAAGGCCTCCGAATAATACAGGACATCATAGTCCTTAATGTCCGAATAGCTGCACTCTTCATTGTATTTATACAGAGTTGCCTGATAGACGGAAAACGGAAGCTTCTCCTTCCAGCTGCCTTCAACTACTACCGGTCCCTTCACACCTGTGTTAATGAGCGCCAGGTAATCAATCTCCCCGTCCGAATCCAGGGAATAACCAAGGGTCTCGCCGTAAACCTTACCCTCCTTGGTGGTTGCAGTTAAGGTGTTATAGAAAAGATGAATACAGTCATTGACCGTAAGGATATCCGTCCTTCCCTTACTGATATTCTCATTCAGCCCCTTTGTATTGTATAAATTCATAATGGCGCTGACTTTATTGCCATACAAATCACCGTTGCTGTAGCCCAGCAGCTTCACGATGGCATATACGGCCTCCTGCAGGGTAATTCCTTTCTCCGGCTGGAAGGAACCGTTCAGGTAGCCGGACATCCATCCCTGTGAAATCGCTGCCTGTATATATCCTGACGCCCAATAGGTTTTCTTAACATCATTGAACAGGGTCACACTGCTTTCACCGGATACCTTATCCTTTAGTGAGGACAGATTGACCAGCATCTGGGCAAATCTCCCGCGGGTAACAATCCCGCTTCCATCCGAGTTATCTCCTTTATCCGTTTCCATAATACCGATTGCATTGATGACCTCCTTCCGGTGATCCGCAGCAGATGCCACGGTATCCGAAAGGGGTGCCAGTACCATAATACTGGTTAATATCATGTTCAAAAAAACAGCAATCCTTCTTCGCATTTTTTATCTCCTAACTTGCTTAATTTAGTGCTTATACCAATTTTATCCTAGGTAAATTTTGTGTCCAAACTGTGTAGGAGATGTGATGTAATATTGAGAATTCTGTGAAATATCGGCTTGTGGGATAATATGAAGGCATGCCGCCGGTCAATTGACGTTTCATCATGAAAAAAGAGTGCAGTCCGATGAAATAACTAACTTCCATTCGGATTACACTCCGTTACTTTCCTATATGTCTTTTAATGCTTTTATACTTTTATCTTGCAATACTTTTATATCTTACCTTTATGTCTTGTAATACTTTTATGTCTTGTAATACTTTTATATCTTGTAATACTTTTATGTCTTGTAATACTTTTATATCTTGCAATGCTTTTATGTCTTGTAATATTTTTGTGTCTTGTAATGCTTTTATATCTTATAACACTTTTA
>JAFADH010000347.1 GCA_023424995.1 Bacillota bacterium
TCAGCAAGGAATTCATCATTCCGTACTGGTCGTCGGAAAAGATGAACTGCCATATGAGGAACAGATTGCCGGATAAGGAAGGCGCATAGAAAACCAGCGTCAGTGCGGTCCGCAAAAAGCGCGGCATATCATTGATAAACCAAGCCAGCAGAAAACAGAGGATATAACTGATGGGCCCGGTTATAAATGCAAATATGATTGTATTCTTAATGGCCAGCAAAAAGATATCGTCATTTAAAAAGATGGATATATAATTGGACAGGCCTATGAATTTCGGAACATTTAACATATTAAAATAGGTAAAGCCCAAGACCAGGGATGCAATTACCGGTATGATCGTAAATAGCGTAAACAATATAAAATAAGGCGCCAGCAGCAGATAACTGCTCTTATTCATACGGATTCTCTGCTTTAAGCTCAGATTGCTTTTTACCTTCCCGGGAAAGAACAACCGATATGTCCAGATTAATTTTTCTCTCAATTTGTTACCCCTCCCGCTGCCTTAAGACCAAATTCTTCACGTTTTCGCGTGATCTCATGATTAATCAGCTTGTTCTGATATACCATGGCTTCCCTTGCTGAGTCACCGTTATATACAACACTCCGGAATGCATTCAGTATGGCCCTGGTGGTGTAATAGCTTCCGGGCACCTGCGGAATGCCCTTGATCTGTGACAGCATCTCCGACAGATTCGCATATTGCCTGTCGGACCAGGGCAGCATCTCCAGTGTTTTTATATTAGCCGGTGTATATCTTGCTGCTCCTCCCAGCAGCCCTTCCAGTTGTATCCCGTACCGGGCCTTTACCTCATCCCTGGACCACCATTCTATGAATTCCCAGGCAGCTTCTTTATCCTTAGCTGCATCCAGCATGATGGTACCTGATATGATGGAGCTGGAAGAGCGGTCGACGGTGCCGTCCTCCCTAACCGTGCCGGGGATAGCTACCATATCCCATAGCCCAGTGATCTCCGGAGCTGCCACCACCAGCTGGTTATACATATTGTAGGGTTGTATTGACATTACCACTTCACCGGAACGGAATCTGGAATAGAAGTCCGTCTGTACGGGAAAGCCGTAATCCGTATATAAATCGGTAAATGTCTTCATTGCTTCAATGGCTGCTTTATTGTCCAGATATGCTGCCGTGGCATCCTCGGAATAAAAATTTCCTCCGCCCTGGAACAGGACAGTGGCAAAGATATCCTGTGTCGTGACCATAAGATTATTTCTCTGGATAATCGGCAGGATATTATAGAACTCATCCCAGGTGTCCGGCGCCTTGATATTCAGCTTTTCAAAGACATCACTGCGATAGAACAGCATATTGAAAACCTGTGTGTCCGGGACCGCATATATCCCGCCCTCATACTTAAATGGTACGATTGCTGCGCCGTAAAACCTGGAGGCTACCTCCTCCCAGCCTTCAAAGGCGGATAAATCCTGCAGGGCTCCTCTGATCGCAAAATTCACCGGCTGGTCCTCCGCCGTAAATAAGGCAACGTCCGGCCCCCTGCCTGCCAGAGTCGCTTCAATCAAAGATCCCTGCACCAATTCCAGATCCACCGTAATACCGGTCTCGGGGGTAAACATCTCATCAATAAGATCTCTTAATACCTGTGCCTGATCCCGCCCGGCACTGGTGGCATTCGTGCTTGCCGCATTAGGGTTGGCATTGGGCGGTGAAGTGTTCAGCCAGACCTTGACGGACCTGCTTTCTTCCGAGCTCTCCGATATGCCCACCTTGGCATTCCGGTCGTTAAAGGATGCAAGGAATCTCTTTACGGAATACAGGCAGCTGCTCAGCAGACCGACATTTGCCCCGGGTGTATCCACCTCCGGTGATTTTACATAGATATAATCCAGCTGTAATTTTTGTTCCTGCCTGTCTACCAGCCAGGTTCCCAGGGCGCTGATATTATTCTTCAGTGCACCAAGCCTGCCTGATATCTCCTCCGGTTCCTTTAAAAACGAATCCAGCTGCACCCTCATACGGTCGATGGCTGCCGTTGCACTGCCTCTGCCTCCTGTGATCGCCATGATCGCTTCCAGCTCCTGTGCCAATCTGTCACGGTACCCGGCAATGTCTTCCACAAGTCCGGGGATCTTTTCCGTTAAGAGATAATCCGTATACTTATCCGGTGTGGCACTGGTTATCATTACGATCTGAAGATAAAGATTATTTAAATCATATACGCATTCATTCATCCGGCGCAGGGTATCAGCAAAATCACCCATGGTAACTTCCATCTTTATCTCATGGGTTCCTTCTGTCAGGAACAGCTTATATTCATTCCCTTCCCCATCAGTTAGAGTCATAGTCTGCCAGATGTCATCATAATTGAACCGGACTGCCTGAAGACCGTCGAATAAGACCTGACCGTCAATTAAAAGCCTGCGGCTGGTGAAAAGTCCGTCCAGATAATTCTGCCGGTACTTAAAGCCGATATTATAATATCCGTCCTCGGGTACTTCCAGATTCCAGGACATCCATTGTCCGGTCTGCTTCCACATATCGCCTCCGGCAGTATTGATACGGATTTTACTGGGATTGTTTAAATTATTCTCTGCATCCTCCGTTCCGGAATTGTTACGGTCATAGGTGGGATACAGCATAGGTCCGGTTTTATATACTGCCTTTTCTGCCTGGATCTTAATATAATGACCGGCGGTATCAATACCTGGATTGGCCTTCAGATATTCATCATAGGTCATCAGCTGCTCCACGGGAGAAAGCCGGATTCCCTTTATCTTCATCTCTACCCCGTTGGAGGCGATACGGATTCTGTTGCTTCCTTTATTAAGACGGAATCGGTAAACCCCTTCATAATACCCTGTTGTATTGGCCAGAGTATGCTCCTGCCAGTCGGGCACCATAACCTGCTTGGGAGCAATCTCATTACCATTTGCATCTTTTCTGATTGCCGTGGCATTCTCATATATTCTTGGCAGGATAATCTCCATGGCTTCCGAGAAGGGATATCCGCCGTTGACCATCAGATTAACCGATATATCCCTGGTGGAATTATCCGTCTGGGCGTATTCCAATGTAACCTGGTACATGCCCTCTTTCACAACATCAGCAGAATATTCCACCCATGCCTCTTCACCCTTTGCCAGCAAGTAATAAGGCTCCTGGTTCTCTTCCTTATATATCGCATCGCTTCCTGACCTGAGAACTCTGCCGGAATAAGCAGCCAGGCTTCCTTCTCCATCCTCCGAAGCTTCATATTGCAAGAGATATTCGCCGTAGTTTACGTTTGTATCCGCTTCTTCAGCAGAAGATTCCTTTAAGATATTATCCGCATACGGTTCTTCTTCATTTACTTCCCCATATGCTGCCTCTGCTCCGTTCCATAAGGAAAAAACACATGCCAGACACAGCAGGACAGCTAATATCTTATTTCCTGTTCCAGACATTTAAAAACACCTCCCGGTTATTCACTCGTAACACATTAGCAGTAAACCTCTGCTGTTGATACACGAATTATAGGGTCGGTGCATATGCATCCACAATATCAATTGTTAACAGAATGAGAAATATCGGAATTCTTGATTAATTGATGATTTACTAATAAAATGAATTCGTATATTTTTAATTATTGATCATTGACAGTTCTTCACTGTCAATAACCTCATGTTATGGACAATAGGTAAATTAATTGAATTGATCTAATCGATAAAATTGATTATTTCTAAAATAACGAAAAAAACTGATGTTACACAATAAAAGAGTGCCTCAGAACAATACTCTGAGACACTCCATATTAAGATAGCTGCACTTTCCGTTTATTGTAACGGCTTACTCGGTAAGATCATTTCCGGCGGAAATTGTGTGGCAGCAAGGACACCTTATTAATTTTTATTTCCTTAAGGATATAAATTCGATATGGTCATATAATGCACCGGATCTTCCGATCTTTTTCAATATGCTTAATTTAGTTCCGGCGCTTTTATTGTTTTCCCTGTAGTTTTCTTTGCAGTTATCTGTAATCTGCTTCTCTATGCGGTATATCTCCTCCCTTAACAGAAGCAGTTGGTTTTCCCCATGAGGGATACGGCATCTAAGGCCTAACAGCCTGTTAACGAATATACTGCTGTCCTGTTCCCGAATTACATGTATCTTTATCTTATCCTTCCGGTACTTCAACAGCTTTCTTGCAAGATTCAGGCTTCCGACCTGCTCCGTATCATATGCGGCACCACACCTGGTACAGATAAAGATGCCATCCTTAAAATGATTCTTTCTGGTATAATTACTGCATTCCGGACACCGGTAATATATATCAACGGAGCTTACTTTTATGGGTGCGGGAAGACCCGTATCCTTTAATTTATAATCCAGAAGCTTTATCAATTCCATATAAGCCCTGCAAGGATATAACGGCTGACTCAGATGATCGCTTTTGTCAGCTAGATTCTGCACAATTACCTGTGCTTTATATAAAAACGCAATACGGAGGATTTCCTTCGAAGCTTTGTGAAGCTCCGTCAATGGGATACTTTCCTTCGGGTTCCTGTGATTCTCCTCCGGGGATGGGCTTCGCCGGTTTCTGCCGCTGCTTACGGCCCGGGGTAACCGGTTCTCCCCTTTACGGATATTTATGGCTCCGGCAGCAATGATATTGCCCTGCATACCGGTGACTGTATAATTTAATTCACTCTTTCTTCCCCTGGCAATTCCAAGGTAAGTATCGGGAAGAACTGCTTCAGGCTCACCCGTATCTATGCTGACAGCCAGGTAGTAACCGGTATCCTTCTTATACAGCTTCGCTGTCCGAAGGATGGACGGATCGGACAAGGCTGTCTTAAGATACTTCTCCTGATATTTTCCGAAGGAGAGCGGAACCAGGATAAAGGTTTCTATTTTCAGGTCGGCAGCCAATGGCTCAAACCCCTGATGCAGGTATCGCAGCGGTTTTGTTCCGGGAGCATGGGCATCTGCGGGTCTGGCATTCCTTCGGTTCATCAGATACAGCTTTGCATAATATCTGTCTTTAGATTTGTCATGTAACAGACAATAGCTTCTTTTCGTATCATATCTGCAGAAATATATGGGACGCAATTTTATGTTCTTATCTCCCATACCCTGCTTTCTTATATTCTTATCATTTGCATCCTTTTCTGTCCCGCATCTCTCATCTATAGCAATAAGATCATAATCCGTTCTCTCCGCAAAGCTTGTTTTTATATTACGGTCCTTGAGGGTAAGGTAGCTTACCAGATTCATTCCAAGCTCTAATTTAAGAGCATCCTTAAAAGGCTGCACCTGGAAGGTATTAAGCCTGGCACCTGTCTCACTATCCACCCATTTTGA
Organism: Bacillota bacterium; assembly: GCA_023424995.1. Lineage (GTDB taxonomy): Bacteria > Bacillota > Clostridia > Lachnospirales > Lachnospiraceae > Mobilitalea. The sequence goes on from JAFADH010000347.1 coordinate 5,318, forward strand.
CAGGCTATCGGCACTGTAATTACCTTGTGGGCTCTTATATTCCGATCGTATGGCATCAAGCTCATGATAAGCCTTCTCCAGCAGAAACTCATATGCCCTGTTATAATTCATCACAGCATCATCCATAATTCTTTGCTTGGCCTTACTGGGACGATATAATTTTAAAAGGATAGTACGCATACCCATAATTTTTCACCTGCATTCCCTGCCGTCAATCATATTCGATTTGAACCTGCTTTCCGGTACTCCGGATGCATTCCGCTATCTCTTCCACAAGCTTCAGCTTCAGGCTCAGGTTTAACGGAAATCCCGGATTCTGATGTGCCGGATTCATGGCACGGCCGACGATGAAATTAATCGAAGTACTCCCCTCCAGCAGTATCTTAGCCAGCTTTGAAGCACCGTCCTTTTTATTAAGACTGATATAATCCTGCATGGTACTGTCGGGGGATAAGCAGAGCCTGACCAGACTCAAAGTCTTCTGCAGGGTCAGCACACCTTCCGTGGTCAGGTCAATTCCTTCGATTTCCGCTATGGGCGGTATTCCCGGATTCCAGTACTCAAAGCTTGTCTTCAGCTCCCTGTCTGCTTCCCTTGCCACGATCTGTGAAGTAGTTCCTCCGCAGATTACCTTCTTGCCCTCCAGCTGAAGAAAACGGTGCACTACCGACTTATCCAGCGCCGCATCCACCGGCGGACCCACCATGATATTGACATTGACCTGCCTCTGCACCCTGACCGCTACTACCGTCGTATCATCTCCCGGTCTGTGGGCATACAGATTATCGCAGGCTGACAGCAGCAGCTTTGATATACTTTTGGAGGACATGTCGTTTTGATAGGTCCGTTCAATATATTCATTCACATTCTCCCACTGCCATCCGAGATTTAAGCTCTGCCCGATACCGGCATGAATGGCTCCGTCACTCACCAGGACAAACAGATCGTCGTGATTTACTTCAAAACGGGCTTCCCGGATCAGTTTTCCTCCGATATTTCTGCTGGCCGTTTCAATGGGAAGGGATTTCCCTTTTCTTATCCGGAAGGCGGCGGGGTTATCAAATTCCACCAGATATCCCTCTCCTGTATGGAATATCTGCAATATGGTGAAGGTGGAATACGCAATCTGCCTCTCCCGGCAGACCGGAAGGGTATTTGCAATGGTCTCCACCGCTTCATCGATTCCTAATCCATTGGCCAGTATGGTGCCGATGATCTTTGTGGTCAGTGTCGCAAGAATGTTGGCCTTCACACCGCTTCCAAGGCCGTCGGACAATACAATGATGACCGAATCCTCCTCCCGCAGTATCTCCACCTTGTCCCCGCACAGCTCTTCATTATTCTTATTGATGCTCTCATAACCGGTATCTATATATAGCTTCATTCTGTATCCGTCATCTCCGCCATGATTGAGTTCTTTAATTTGGTAAGTGCCACCTTTGTCTCCGCCGTAGTCTCTCCCAGCAGACTGGCGATCTCCTGTGCCACTCTCATTTGTTTTTCGATTACCTTTTGTGCCAGGGTGGCATTCTCCGACCGGATCTCATGCATGTGCCTGCGAAGCCTTTCTGCTTCGGTGATATCCTTGATAATGGCAATGATTATCTTCTGCTCGGGTATGAATATAATCGACTGCTCCACCGTCATGTGGAATTTATCATAATAATATTTTGCATCGTAGATACTTTTCTGACTGTCCAGAACCTTTACAAAGTCTTCACATTCCAGAAAGGAATAGATATTCTCCCCTATCATTTCCTCCATGGTCACCTGGAATTTCTCACGGGCTGCCGCATTGATCTCCTGGATCCTCAGTTCATTATCAAGGGCCAGAATCGCATTCGGTGTGGTATTAATGATCAGATTGGATATGGATTCCGCCCTTTCTCTCATATACGGAAGACACATGTAAAGCTGGGCCTTATTATTATAGACGGCTATGGCCTTCTCCCTGCAGGTCTGATAACCGCAGGCTCCGCAGTTTAATTCCTTATCCCTGGTGAATTTGCCCGTACTGTTAAGAATTCCCTGAATAACGGCTTCCGAGGGATGCCCATGGCTTCTGGAGCGGTTGATGAATTTCTTATGTAGATCGATCCTGGTATCCATTCCGGTCAGCAGCCCCGTATTACCGGAACCGTTCCTCATGTACTCCATAAGCTTCTCCCTGGCCTCCAGAAAACCGCCTTTCATCTCAGTCATGCAGGGCCCTCCGATACAGCCTCCCTGACAGCTGTTCATCTCGATAAAATAATTCTGCACTTCCTCATTCTTTAGGGAATCCAATATCTTCATACACCGGTCCACCCCGTCGATGCTGATGCACCGGTAATACTTCTTATATTTATTCCCTATGGTCTTTAAGATACCTCCGGGAACCGGATATATTCTTGCCGACATATCACCGGCTGTCTTAATCTCCTCGGTGAATTTGCCGTTCACCAGAATTCCCTCGGATCTCATCCAGCTGCTTACCTCCTCAAAGGTCAGAACCGCATCCACCATACCGGTATTCTGCATATCATTGCATTCATCCTTCTTGGATAGACAGGGTCCGATAAAAACAACCCGGATCCGTTTGCCATAGGTCTCCCGGAGCATCTTTGCATGGGCCAGCATGGGCGACACTACGGCTGCCAGCTGGCCGGTCAGCTCAGGATAGTATTTTTCGACCAGCAGTACAACGGAGGGACAGGCTGTGGTGATGATATTCTTCATCTTCCTGTCATGCATCAGCTTTTCATATTCCCTGGAAACCGCCAAAGCTCCGATCGCAGTCTCTTCAATGTAGGTAAAGCCAAGCATGCGCAGCGCTGCGAAGACCTCCTTCGCTTCATGGCATTCAAAGGCTGATATATAGGAAGGGGCAAGACTGACATATACCTTCTCTTTTTTTAGTAAGAAGCCCTTAACTGTGTCAATCTCACTTTTCACCGTCTTGGCATTTTGCGGACAGACCTTCAGGCAGTTGCCGCAGAGCATACAGTCCTCCTCAACGATCCTTGCCTGTTCATTCTGAAAAGCGATTGCCTTCACAGGACAGCTTCGGATACATTTATAGCAGTTTTTACAATTCGCTTGTTTAAATTGAATAATCCCCATGTGATAACCTTCTTACTATGTATTCCTCAAACTTATCCCCACTGTTGCCGATTGTCAGATCCTCAATAAACCTGTCCCCGACCTTTACCGAGACTCCCCTGGTACAGTGTCCCAGACAAAAGGAGGCCTTTAGCTCTACCTGATGTTCCAGATGATTTTGTTTGATCAGGTCCTCGAATATCTTGATTATCTGATAGGAGCCCTTTAAATGGCAGGAGCTTCCCACACAAATGTAAACCTGAAGCATATAATCCCTCCGTCTATATATTGATTCAATGAGTATTGCAGGCTGCCAATCCAATTAATTCAGTGGCTCTGCATTTATTCTATTTCTTTGTTAATTACTTGTCAATCTGCATTATTACCAATAAAGGAGCTTAACCGGAGGGAATCCTTAATCCTTTTTTCCATAGCCTGTTTTCCGTACCGGTCCACTTCCGTCCGGTTTTTCGGCCCGTGATGCAGACAGGCTGCTCCGTTGATGCAGCCTCCCTCGCAAGCCATCCCTTCGATAAAATTCTTATCCAGCCTGCCCTTGGAGGCTTTCAGCAATGCCACCCTGCACTGCTCAAGACCGTCGCATACCTCCGCATTTAATTCAAAATCCAGCTTCTCTTCCCTGATCACCTGACTGACTGCCTCGGCCAGGCCTCCGCTCCGTGCGAATATCCTGCCGTAATAGGAGGCATTATTCAGGCTTTGCTCCGGCAGCTGCTCCACGGTGATGCCCATGCCGTCCAGTAAAGCCTGCAGCTCTTCAAAGGTGATGACGCAGTCTATCATGTCCCGGTACTCTTCCTTTTTATACTCCGCCTTTTTACTGATGCAGGGTCCGATAAATATTACCTTTGCCGTGGGATCCGTATGCTTTATGAGCCTTGCGGTTTCTATCATGGGCGAGACATTATGGGAGATATGCTTTGTGAGCCCGGGAAAATTAAGTTCTATGTATTTTACAAAGGACGGGCAGCAGGAGCTGGTCAGAAATCCTTTTTCAGCCAGCTCTTTTGCTTCCTGATATGCGGTAATATCCGCTCCCAGCGCCACCTCCACAACGGCATGAAAGCCCATTTCCTTTAATCCTGCAACGACCTGCTCGATTTTGGCATAGGTAAACTGACTGACGATGGCAGGTGCTATGGCGGCATAAACCTTGTAGCTGCGGCCGCCGTCGGAGTCCCTCAATATCCGGACAGCCTCAAGAATATAGGACCTATCCACGATGGCGCCGAAGGGGCAGTTATATACACAAGCCCCGCAGCCGATGCATTTATCGTCATTAATCCTGGCTTTTTTGCTTTCATCCACGGTTATGGCTCCTGCCTTGCACCCTCTGATGCAGGGGCGGATATGCTCCGCAATGGCTTTATACGGACAGGCATTCATGCACTTGCCGCATTCGATGCACCTGTCCTTATGGATGAACGCCTTCTTTGCTTCAAAGGTTATGGCTCCTGCCGGACAGGCTGACAGGCACCGGTGCGCGATACAGCCTCTGCAGGTCTCCGTCACCTTATAACGGTCAACAGGGCATTCATCACAGGCAATATCAATTACCTGCACAATATTATCCTGACCGCCGCCGTTCATGGCATGCTTCAGCCGCTCCTGGACAATCGCCCTCTCCTTATAGATGCAGCACCTCATGGTTGCCTGGGGTCCCGGAGCAATCTTCCTGGGGATCTCATAATAGGCTTTCTCCTCCTCTCCCTTCAGGCTCAGTCTTACCAGCTCATAATATATCTTATATTTTAATTCCTGTACTTCCGTATCGAATAATCTCATACCTTCACATCCTTTTATGTCATGCTTTAAGTGTAATTTCTCTCCCCGGGCAGTTATCATAGGAAATGTCCTTACAGGGATACTCCATATCTTTGCTAAAATCCTCCGCCAGGAACCGGTATCCGCTAAAGCCGCACCTGCAGGCGCTTATTCTGTTGTCCGCCTCATTTATCAGATAATCACAATATTCACAGTTAAGCATACGATGCATCTCCTTTTATTCACTGCCCTCATTGTAGTCTGCCGCAGAAAATCCGGCAATGTAAATCAATATGTATATTATTGTATATTCTCGTGATCGCTGTTATTAGATACGGTTTTTCTCAATAAATCGAGTAGGAGGCGGTGACTAACCGCCGTCCTCTCACAGCACCGTGCATACCGTTCGGTACACGGCGCTTTCAACAGTTGACGTGCACTGACTGATATGCAACGGCTAGGTCATAGAAGCCATT
>JAFADH010000007.1 GCA_023424995.1 Bacillota bacterium
ATTTATGTACACGCTGGCAATCATCGGAGGAATGTACATAGCTTTATTTCTGAATGAAATACAAGCGGATGCTTCCGTTATGGTACCGCTGCAGGAAGTAGGGGATATGGATAATTATCCTTATCCTTCAACCACATCCATAACTGTAATTTATTCAACGAACAATTACAGCAGCTTCACTCTTGAGGCTCCGGGACAGGTAAAAGCGGTCATATTGGACAAATCAACGGAAAGACTCAATGGAAAGCTGTGGCTGAGCAGGGATATTCTTGGCAAGGATATCCTGGGGGAGGAGATACAATTGACCGGTAACAGGACGGAAGCGGCCTGGTTCCTGGAAAAGGGCGAGTACTATATGTTTATATCCATGCCTTATAACGGACGGGAACTGCAGGCGGCAGTACTGTATGAGAGAACAAAGACAGAGGCAGCTGACGATAAGGAAGGCTCCGTGAGTGCAAGAAGTCTTGAGCTCGGCAAAGTCCGGACCGGCTTTCTGTCTTTAACAAGTCCCAATGACTACTACTCCTTTAAGGTGCCCAAAAAGGCGCTGATCACTGTAGATTATGCCTTTGACGAAGCCTCTTCGAATGATAGCGCCACGGGATATTGTACCTTATATAATGAGAATGGTTTATTCCTGACGGAAGGCAGTTATTTGAATTCGGACAGAGGTCCGAAGGAAATCATATATCAATTGGAGCCTGGCAGCTATCAAATAAAGCTGGGCGGCTTATACGGACACACTACCGTCAGGATCACTCCCATGTATTATGATATCAGCCTGACTTCGGAAGAAGGGCCTGATTGGACCAGTGAAGCAATCGATATAAATATCGATACAAGTATTGATTATACCGAAATAATTGTACTAAATAAGGATATGAAGGAAAGCCTATTGAATAATAATACGGCATGGTCCTTCGGCAGCAAATATTGCGTGGAGCTGGACGGAGAGACTTTTACCGCAGCAGACAGCGGTACATATTCCGTACGGATCACAGACAGACTTGGCAATCATACCATGAAAAAGCTGGAGGTCACCAATATCGATGTTACTGCGCCGGAGATTGAAGGCGTTGAGAATAATACATATTACAATAAGCCGGTAACCATAGCCTGGACGGATCAACAGAGCGGCATCGATCCTGATAAAGTTACCCTGAACGGTAAGAAGGTATCCGGCGGTATAAAGGTTTCCAAGGAAGGTGAATATACCTTAAAGGTTTATGACAGGATCGGGAATTACAGCATAGTTGCTTTCTGTGTGGATGCCACAGCTCCCACAGCAGCGGTTGAAAACGGAAAAATTTATTCCGGACCGGTCACACTAAAATTCAAAGATAATGTCTCGGGTTTGGAAAAAATAAAGGTTGACGGCATGGAGCAGCCGCTGAGCTCCGTCACCATGTACTGCTATCTGGAAGGGGAATATGAGGTGGAGCTTTGGGATAAAGCCGGTAATTACCGCAGGATACTATTTTATATAAAGAAATAGTATAAGTACCTGAAGGTTTCAGGCAGGTGACTGGGATGGATAATTTATCATGATATGAAATCAGGAGGATATATGACTGGAATTATGGCATACAAGGTTCCGGAAGGAGCGGTTAAGAATAACGATTATCAAATAAGGATCAGAAAGCCCGGAGGTATATGGATAAGCCTGGAGGCCTATCTGGTCAGGGTAGATATGCACGAGGTCAGAGAAGCCTCAATGGCATACTTTGATTTTACGGGTACGGTTGAGTGTGAGATTACCTGTCCGGGAGCACAGATTGAAAAGGCGGTGCTCCGTCCGGTATCGCAAAAGATATCCTATTCCGCGGCAGACAATAGCATAAGGTTTAAGTTGTCAAAACCGGCGAATCTGTCGATCGAGGTCAATGGGGACCGGTTTCATAATCTGCATCTGTTTGCCGGAAGGATGGAAGGGAAGCAGATTGAGCAGGAGCAGGATAATATTCTGGTGATGGAAGGCGATCCGGCGATCATGACCTGCCACAACATGGAATCGGTGACCAGAAAGCTGCAGGATATGGGAAAGGGTGCAATTCTATATTTTAAGGCAGGAACGCATTATATGGAAGAAAGAAAATGTTATCTTCCGTCGGATACAAAAGTATATATAGAGGGCGGAGCCGTGGTTATGGGAAGCTTTATCGTTCATAAAAAGCAGAACATATCCATTGAGGGACGAGGTGTCATCTATCTGGGACATGCGGAGAAGGCCAGCTATCTGCGGGGGATAGAATTAGCCTTTGCCAGGCATGTTATGATATCGGGAATTACGATAATCAACCCTGCCCATTACAGCATATTGATGGGCAGCTGCCATGATATCATGGTTGATAATATCAAGGCCTTCAGCTGTGAGGGGTGGTCGGACGGAATTGATATTATGGCGAGTGATACCGTCTTAATTCAGAACTCCTTCCTTCGCAATTCGGATGATTGCATCGCGATCTATGGATCAAGGGGGGAGTATAGGGGAGGTTCCCAGAACATACAGGTGATCAATTCCATATTATGGGCTGATGTCGCACATCCCATTAATATCGGCACTCACGGTGATCATGAGAACGAAGGGGATATTATCAGCAGGCTGTTATTTGATAGCATTGACATTCTGGAGCATCATGAGCCTCAGGATGACTATCTGGGGTGTATGGCTATCAATGCCGGCGATAAGAATACGGTGAAGAAGGTCACCTTTCAGAATATCAGGGTGGAACAATTTGAGAGAGGTAAATTGTTCGACGTCCAGATCAAGCACAATGTCAAATATAATCCTGCTCCGGGCCAGAGCATCGAGGATATTACCTTCTCCGATATAACCTATAACGGAGAAGGGGAGTTTCCTTCCTGCATAAAGGGCTTTGACAGCGGCAGACTGGTTAAGAATATAAAGTTCCATAATCTGCTGATCAATGGCGAGCATATCCGGTATGCAAGGCAGGGCAATATCTATATCGGCAGTTATGCGGAGGATATTACCTTCTCGTAAGCCTGACCGGCACGGAGCATTGGGGAATACGAAAAACATGCAGGAAGCTGCGACACACTGTGCCGGACCGGCCCTGCGGAGCAGGGACAGGAGGGGTGCGGAGGTTGAAGAAAATAATAAGGTGTTTATTGGTCGGTTTTGGAATGAGTCTGTCTGCGGGCTGCGGCTTAATTCCCAGGGAGGAGATCCTTCCGGAAGCACCGGCAGTCGAAGCCTATGAGGCGGACAGCTATGTTCAGGTGCCGGTCACCCGGGGCGATATCATAGCAAGGGTCCGGGTGGAATGCAGCTATCGGGCTGCCCGTATACAGGAAATCAAGTATCCGGCAGAAGGAGCGGCAATCAGTAAAATGTATGTGGAGGCCGGGGATACGGTGAAAGCCGGGGAGCTGCTGGCACAGCTGGAACAGGGTACCCTTCCGGCACAGATTCAGGAGCTTACGGAACAGATATCCGTATTGGAGCTTTCCCTGGCACAGGAAGAGGAATCGAGAGGGCTGGCTGTAGAAAACCAGAGGATACTGCAGGAAGCTTACCGGACAGCCGGAAGCTACGACGGGATTCCCGAAGACGCCGATACCTCCGGTTATGACAGGGAGATGCGCCGGATCGAAGATGAAATATACATAAAACAAAAATACCTTCAGAAATTACTGGATCAAAGTGAACTCTGCCAGGTAAAGGCCGGTATGGACGGGATGATCAGCTATGTGTTTCATGATATGGGAGGAAACCGGATCAGCACGGATACGGTTTTTATAAGAATTATAGATAATGAAAGCTGCTATTTCGAAGCGGCGGCGGATAAAACCTGGTTTCCTGAGAATGAAGATGTAATAATTACCGTTAACGGTACGGAGCATGAAGCCTATGCGGTATCTGCCGGGGCTTTGGGAACGGATACTGCGGACATTGAAAGCGCTGATTCTGACAAGGTATATTTTCGATTGAAGCTGCCGGATCCTTCCTTGGCCTCCGGTGTCAGAGGTACTATTGAATATATTACCGAGCGGAAGCAGGATGTGCTGCTTGTACCCCAAAAGGGTATTATCGAGACGGAAGACGGTTATTATGTCTATATGGAAGAGGAAGGCGGACTTAGGGCCATGAAGCAGGTCGGCGTCGGATTGATCGCAGACGGAAATGCGGAGATAACCGACGGCCTGACCGAAGGGGAAAGCATCATCATTGAATAAGGAGTCGGTATGGGTCATTTATCCTGCAAGAAATTATTGGACAGCAGATTACTATGTTATCTGTCCGTGATTATGATAGTATGTTTATTAAGCGGATGTTCGCGGCATGGAGCATCGAATATCCCTGTATTACTGGAGCCGGTGGATCTGCGTTACGATACGGCAGTGGCATACAGAGGCGATCTTTATGATACGGCTTATTATGACGGATGGCTGGTGCCGGAGGTGGAATATGCCGCTTTTGAAAAGAACGGGATATTGTCAGAGATCGTGGTATCAATCGGAGACAGCATTGAACAGGGTGAAATATTGGCATATCTGACGGATGATGGCCTTGAAGATAGGATGAACGTGCTGGAAAGCGATATGGAAAAGCTTCAGAAGGATTATACCTATAATAAGGAGGAATTAGAAGACCGTATCCGGATCGCCGGTCTGGAATATGAGCAATTGGCCGCTGCTGCGGATAAATATATTGAAGCGGTAAGAAAAAAGAATGAAATAGAAACCCTGGAATTGGAAGCAAAGCATATTTCCCGGCAGTTTGATCTCAGGCTGTCACAGATGCGGACGAAATTATCCGGATATCAGAAGGAGGCAGCTCGCAATATCCTGACCGCACCCTGCAAAGGCACGGTAGTCGCAGCCGATTATCAGAATACGGGCAGGAACATAGCTGCCGATAAGGCGGTAATTGCCATAGCCAAGGAAGAGGAGCGGTATCTGCAGACGGAATATATACCGGATAATATAATCAAAGAGGCACAGGAGACATATGCCTTTATCGGGGACGGCAAAGCAGATATTGTCAATGTTGCGTACGGGGAGAGGGAATACATATCAAAAAAGCTCTCCGGCGATATCCTGATAAGCAAATTTCTGTTCAAGGACAGTACGGCATTATCAGACTATGATACGGGAACCTATGCCTGTATCTGCATTAAGACGAGGGGAGCCGGCAATGTCGTAATACTTCCTGTGGAGGCGGTAAAGGAAGAGCCCTCGGGTTCTTATGCATATGTTCTTCAGGATGGAAGACAGGATAAACGTAAAGTGACCACAGGATTAAAAATCGCAGGACAGGTTGAGATCGTATCCGGCATTGAGGAAGGGGAAAGAGTCCTCTTAGCTACCGCAGGCTTACCAGATCTGAACGATGAACAGGAGGAGCTTATACGGGAGACAGTGAAGGGGGATTACACAGAGCTCTATTCTGCCAGCGGACTGGAACGCACCTACCTGACTGCTGACGTCATAACCATGGAGCATGACATGGCGGAATTCCTTCAATATCATGCCGCTTCAGGCGATGCGGTCTCAGAAGGGGATGTACTTATGGAGTACAGGCTTCCCGCAGATGCGCTGGAGCTTGAGGAGATGAGAATACGGTATCAAAGAACACTTACTGAGTATGAAACAGATAAAGATAATAGGCGGAATAAGCTTCAGGAGCTAAAAAAGGCAGCAGATAAGGCGGCTTCGATGTCCCTCCAGAGTTATATTGAACAGATCCGCATATCCATGGAAGAAAGAAGCTTTCAGAGATATTGCAATGAAACGGAGGACAGTATACGGAAGCTGAAGGATGATCTGGACGATCTGGAAGCCGGAACAGGGGTACAATATCTGTATGCGCCTTTTGACGGTATCATTCTATCCGTACAGCCTTTGTCACAGGGTGACGTGATGTCGGCGGGAACGGGCGTGATCAATATATTCGACCCGGACAGCTCCGTCCTGATGGTTCAGAACATGAGCGGAAGCTTAAAATATCATATGGAGGTCCGGATTGAAGATAAGCTGTCCGGTCTCGGCGGTGAGAAGAAGCTGTACTCAGGCAGGATCATCGCAGCCGATAACATATTGGAGGGCGAACTGGCCATGGGCTATGCGGTGATACGGCTGGACGAAAAAGATGCGGATATCAGCCTGGATGCCTCCGTTATCCAGGCAATAACAAAGAGTATTGCCAATGTGCCGGTAATCCCAAGTGAGATGCTTTACTACAGCGGCAATATCCGTTATGCGTATATCACACAGGACGGGGTATTGGAGAAACGGGTCGTGCAGGGAACGGATAATGGGGAGACGGTATGGATATACAGCGGATTGGATGCGGGCGAAAAGGTATATGCTCGAAGGATATTACCGGACAGCGATTAGAAGGAATACTTATGGGGGAGGATACGTCATGCTTCAATTGATGTTTCGAAAGATATGGAATAAAAAATGGATGCTTCTCTGCCTCCTGATAGGTAATATATTATTAGTTGCAGTGGCAGCAGGCACTCCCATGTATACCCAGGCGGTATTGAGCCGGGTGCTCACAAGGGAGCTGGGTAATTACATCATAAAGAATAACCGGTATCCTACCATGCTTCAAGCAGATAAGACGGTGGGCTCCGTCAATGTGGCCAGAGGAATTATGCCGAAGCTTGAGCAGACCGGAGAGCTGTTGGAACAGATTCCGGAACGGCTTTCCCTGAAGGTGCTGGAGAAGAATTACAGTTATTATGTAACCAGCTATAATGCCACTCCCCTGGTACAAAGGAGTGATGATTTTAAGAGAAAGGAGGTCCGTCTGGGCAGCTTTCTTAATTTTAATGAGCATATCAGCCTGATTGCGGGAGAGATGTACTCGGATACGGTTGAAGACGGTATTATTGAAGTCGCTGTAAGCCGGAAGACCTTTTCAGACGAGAATCTTATCCTGGGAGAAGAGCTGTTATTAAATGATATTAAGGCTTCTTCCGGTAATCCCTATATCATACGGATTACCGGCGTATATGACAGCTTAAGTCCGGAGGATCCGTATTGGACTGAAAATCCCAACAATTATGCAAAACGCTATATTATGGCGGACCGGGCCTTTCAGGAGCTTTTTGGAGGTTTTGGGGATCCCCGGTACGCAGTAAGCCGGGAATGGGCCCTGATCCTGGATTATACGGGAATAAGGCCTCAGGATGCGGCGGCTTTAATAGAGAATGCAAAGCTGGTAAAAATGGAGCTGGAGACTTTGACCGAACAGGAATGCGACCTGCCCTTCATAGCAATTCTTGAGGATTACCTGGTAAAGGAAAAGAAGTTAAGCGCTACTCTTGATATCCTCCAGGTTCCCATATACATATTGCTTGGAATCTATATCTATATGGTATCAAGGCAGATGATCGATATGGAGACATCCGAAATCGCCTTCTTTCGAAGCAGAGGCGGGAGTAAATCCCAGATCATCCGCCTGTACCTGCTGCAGAGCTTTCTGATCACCGGCTTAAGCCTGCTGACAGGCATGCCATTGGGCATTCTGTTCTGCCGGCTGATCGGGAATACCAATTCTTTCTTAGAGTTTGTGGGACGAACGGCGCTGGATGTCAGCTTGAATAAGAAGGCAGTCCTGTATTCCGGCTTCGGCATGGTATTCTCAATTATAGTTATGGCAGGCCAGGCCTGGAAGAATACCTCGGCATCCATTGTTATGCAGAAGAGGGATAAGAGCAGAGGACGGATAAGCCAATTGTGGAGAAAGGCTTTTTTTGACATAATCGTCCTGGGGATATCCTTATACGGACTGTATAATTACCATTCTCAAAGAGAGCTTTTGACGAAGCGGATTGTACAGGGCTCTGCCATGGATCCGCTGCTGTATCTAAGCTCGGTTTTATTCATCATCGGAAGCACGCTGGCGGCGCTGCGGTTTTTCCCCGTCCTGATAAAGGCAATCTTCCTTATTATGAGAAAATGGTGCGGCGCTGCTGTCTATACAACCTTCCGGCAGATACTGCAGACACAGCACAGACAGGGCTTTATCCTTTTATTCCTGGTATTGACGGTCTCCATAGGAATATTTAACGCCAATACGGCACGCACCATCAACTCCAATGAAGATAATAAGATCAGATACCTGACAGGAGCGGATCTGGTGGTACAGGAGAGATGGAATACGGTATCCGCCTATGTACCGGCTTCAGAAGACGGGAGCGCAGGCATGGCCGGAACCTTTATTACCACTGAGACAGAAGCTGATTATGAGGAATATAAGACACTGGCTGAGGTCCTTTCCCTGACAAAGGTATTCACTGATAACCAGGTAAAGGTGCTGCAGGCGGATAATTCATCCATTGATAACATTACCTTGATGGGCATCCATACCAGGGAATTCGGTGAGACAGTGGATTTTCAGGAGGGATTGACTTCCGGACACTGGTATCATTCCCTGAATGCCATGTCGCAGAAGCAGGACGGAGTCCTGGTCTCCCGGAATTTTGCGGATATCCGCGGCTATAAGCAGGGAGATATGCTGGAGTACCAGGATAGCCGGTATGGCAGGGTTCAGGGCGTGATCTGCGGCTTTGTGGATTACTGGCCTTCCTATGTTCCGGTAATTAATGAAATGCAGGCAGACGGAACCCTTACGGAGTCGCCTCAATACCTGATTGTGGCGCACCTGTCCCTGATACAGTCCTCCTGGGGAATACTGCCGTACCAGATATGGATGAAGCTTTCCGGCTCCTCCGGTTTTTTCTATGAGTTTGCCGAAGCCCATGATAAGAAATACACGTTCTTTGCGGACGTATATTCAAGACTGCTTGACAAGAACAATGATCCGGTCTTTCAAGGGACAAACGGAATACTTACCCTGGGATTTCTAATTGTCCTGATGCTGTGTGCCGCCGGCTTTTTGATCTATTGGATCACTTCCATCCGTTCCAGGACCCTACAGTTCGGTATTTACTGCGCTATGGGGATGTCGCGGAAGGAAGTACTCGGCATGCTTTTTATGGAACAGGTATTTCTGTCGGGAGTTCCTGTTGCATTTGGTTTATTAACAGGATTTCTGGTATCCAAATTATATATTCCGCTGATACAGGTATCCTATGTATCGGGGGAACAGGTGATTCCGCTCAAGATCATACAGGAATCAAGCGACATCATAAGGATCCTGTTATCAGCCATGATCATGATAGGATCGGGGATGCTGATACTCGGCGTATTGGTATCCGGGCTGAAGGTAACGCAGGCGTTAAAGCTGGGAGAGGATTAGGTGAGGACATGAATTCGATTCTGCGGGCGGAAGGAATCAAGCGGTGCTTTCCGGTTGCCGGCGGGGAAAGCTTCTGGGCGCTGAAGGGAGTGAATCTGGAGATTCCCCGGGGAAAGCTTACGATATTAAAGGGACGCTCCGGATCCGGCAAGACCACACTGGTGAATCTGCTGGGGGCATTGGATGTACCCACGGAGGGAAGGATTTTCTATGGCGGGCAGGAGATAAGCTCTATGCCGGATCATAACAGACGCATTATAAGGAGAACCGAGCTTGGCTTCGTGTTCCAATCGGTTGCTTTGATTCCTGTATTAACCGCTTATGAGAATGTGGAATTTCCCCTGCGTATGGCGGGCTGCAAGGGGAACAGGGACGAGAGGGTCAGGGAATGCCTTCGGCTGGTGGGACTCGGGGGACGGATGAGCCATATGCCCCAGGAGCTGTCCGGCGGAGAACAGCAGCGCGTTGGCATTGCCAGGGCTATGGCACACCGGCCGGGGATCATATTCGCAGACGAACCCACGGCGGAGCTGGACACGGGCACCGGTCTGCAGGTGGTGAAGATATTCATGGAGCTGTCCCGGAATGAGGGGATAACTGTTGTCATGACAACCCACGATCCGGGTTTAATGAATATCGCCGATAAATTATATGAACTGGAGGACGGTGAGATAATTGGCTGACAGCATACCGGATGTAATAATTCAATGCGAGAACCTTGTGAAGATATATAAGGCCGGAGATATTGAGGTCCTGGCATTGCAAGGGCTTGATCTGACCATTCACAGGGGTGAGCTTCTGGCCGTAATCGGGAAAAGCGGAAGCGGGAAGTCGACCCTGCTTAATATGTTGGGAGGACTGGACAGGCCCTCCGCAGGCAGCCTGTTGGTGGACGGTAAGATTTTATTTAAAATGTCCGAGCAGGAGCTGGTGGCCTATAAGCAGGAAACCCTTGGCTTTGTCTGGCAGAACAATGCAAGAAACCTTCTGCCCTATCTTACGGCGATCCAGAACATAGAGCTGCCCATGTTCTTTCGAAGGCTTCGGGATAAAAGGGAAAGAGCATTGGAGATTCTTGATATGATCGGTATGTCCCATAAAAAGAACAGCCGCCTGAACCAGATGTCCGGAGGCGAGCTTCAAAGAATAGCAATCGGAGTCGCCCTGGCGAATCGTCCGAAGATCCTGTTAGCCGATGAACCGACCGGCTCGGTGGATGTGCGTACGGCTGATTTTATACTGGAGGTATTCAGGGAACTCAATGAAAAGCTGGGACTTACAATTATCATAGTAACCCATGACAGAATGCTTGCCTCCAAAGTAAAGCGGGTAGTATCCATACAGGACGGCAAGATCAGCAGTGAGCTGCTTGCCAGGCCGGATTATGTTCAGGATCTGGAGCAAATAGGCTCCCTGGTGGATGTACAGGAGGAATTCCTGGTACTGGATAAGGCAGGCCGGCTGCAGCTGCCCAGGGAGATCCTTCAGAAGATGGAGGTATCCGATAATAAGGTAAAGATGGAATTACAGGACAAGAAGGTAATTCTGTCGGCCAGGATTTAATCGGCATAATGATAAGGGGGTTGCAGAAGGCGGATGAAGGGTATGGAGAAAAATCAGAAGAGCATCAGCTTCTTTAAAAGGATACTGTTTGGATATCTGGCAATTCTTATTGTACCTGCATGTACCAGTATTATAACCTATTATACCTCAAGCCGGATGATAAGGCAGGAGATATCCTTTTCCAATAATACCATATTAAGCTATGGTCTGCAGGAGATGGACATGCAGTTAGCGGATGCCAACGAGGTAATTAATAAAATATTATTCAGCTATGAGCTGCTCAGCTGCATATCCGAAGAAAGAAGCAGCGAGGATTTTAATGCGTATGCTGAATTGCAGCTTCGCAAATACTTAAGTGCGTTTAATGAGGATTTTATAGCAGATATCATGATTTATTTTAA
>JAFADH010000267.1 GCA_023424995.1 Bacillota bacterium
CAATAGATCGCAGACAACGTTTCCAAAGGGGATACCCCCGCTCCCGGTTACTACCACCCCTGCATCCGTCCCTTTATCAATTACCTGAATCATCTTCAACCGCTACCCGTATCACTGTAACAGAATATTTCGGTGCAGTATAGATAAATCCATTCCTAACCTCCAGAGTGCTGTTCTCTATATTGATATAATCCGTCTTAACCGCATTATTCATATCGGATAACGTATTCCCGGCAAGCACGGAGAGATATGCGGTACCGGAGAAGGCCACATGATCCCCCTGGATCAACACCTTCTGTTCAATACCTGATACATTCACCAGCTTCACAATCAAATCACCGTTCTCATCTATCCCGCTTACCTGGTAGAGGGAGGATACCTCAGGGATAACATAATTCACCTTTCTCTGACCGTCCAGATAGCATTCAATCCTCCGTTCGGATACTACGATCTTTAATTCATAAGCTTTTCCTGAGACAACGCTGCAGTTGGTTACGGTCTCGGCAATCTGACCGCTCTTGGAGCCGCCCGCAATCTGTTCCAGACAGGATACGGTATTGCCCCAGCCCCCGATATTCCAATGGAAATAATTACTCCTATCCTGGACGGCAATGGGAATTAGAAAGCCCTCATCACCGGACATCTTGGTTGCGGTCAGGGTTAAGGTATAATCTGTCCAGGAAGTATCGCCAAGGAATGCCGCGTCTCCGGTGATGGTGTTTCTGGGATTGCCGGAATGATTTTGCCGCAGGGCTCCCTCTGCGATGGACCAGTCACCCTGTATTTGTTCCAGGGTATTCAGGACGTCCCCGGAGAAATCTTCGGAATACAGGGTTTCTCCGGTAGTGTTGCTGACCACCTTGATATTGTCAAAGACGGCGGCGGTCTGCCAGGTTCCCACGCCTATTTTACCGGATATGGAGGTCGAGGTTTTGGAATTGCCTGTAAGAGTCGACTCATAAACCTTTGTACTCCGGTTGTTGGAGAATAATTGCTGGACAAGGTAATTTACCGACTTCCAGATATAATTGTTCTTAAACCACAGCAGATCGGGGGTCCACTGGTTGGAGGTCCCGTTCCCGAAGAGCGGGGCATAGGATGCCAGCTTCACGATGTCACCGTTGCGCTCCAGACCGGTCATATAAGCCGCTTCTGCCAGTGCAGCCTCCATATTGTTGGATTTGGCAGCATATTCGCCCAGGAACACGGGAGTGCTGTTCCGGTCGTAAGAATCATAGCGGGTGGTATTGGTAAGGAACCAGAGGGGAGTCTGATAGTAATGTTCATCTACCAGTCCGGCATAATCGTCGCCGTATAGCGTTATCTTCTTCCAGGCATAGGTATCGCCGGAGACAGGACCATTGGCAACGATTAATTTGATATCACCGTACAGTGAGGGGTTATCCAGTGCGGCTTGGTCAAAGGCAGCTTTAAATGCTTCGTAACGGGAATAATATACATTACCCCATTGTTCGTTGCCGATTCCGATATAGGTTAAGTCAAAGGGCTTTTCATGCCCCATGGCGATCCGGACAGCGCCCCACCGGGTCGTCGCATCTCCCCTGCAGAATTCCACAAGATCAAGAGCATCCTGAACATACCGGTTAAATTCCGGTGTTCCTATCTCATAAGCTTCTCTCGGAGTTCCGGTACTGCGTGTACCCTGGATGAGACAGGAGAGTCCCGCATTCAGGATAGGAACAGGGGAAGCTCCCAGATCCTCGCATAATAGAAAGTATTCATAAAAGCCCAGGCCATAGGTCATATAATAGGGGTTGGACGAAGCGTTGTTCTGATCTCCCCACAGATTTTCAGCCAGGGGCCTGGCAGCCACGTCGCCGTAGGTGACTTCGCCGTTGACGGTAAATGCCAATCCGTTTCCTATGGAAGCCTTCCAGTCATAAGCATTCTGAAGACTTTCGCCTTCCACCACACAGCCGCCCGGGAAACGGATGAACTTGGGGGTAAGAGCCTCCAGAGCTTCTGCCAGATCCTTTCTTAATCCGTTCTCTCTGCCCTTATAGGTGTCCCTGGGGAAGAGGGACACCATATCGGCATCCGCGGTTCCTTTATTGATCAGCACATACAGGCGAAGGTCTTTGCTTACGGAAGCGGCAGCGGTTATGCCGGTTTCATACTTTTGCCATTCTCCGGTAACGGAAGCGATTACCGATTCGCCGTAGATATTGCCGGCAGTGTCCTGCAGGCGGACCGTAACGGGACCGGTGTAGCCGTCGGGAGAACGAAGATATGCACTAAAGTTATATACGGCGTCTGCTTCTATGGATAATCCGTCGAGAAAACCTTCGTTGCCGATGCCGCCTAAAGCATCGGAGACATTGGTTATCCGGGCATATTGCCGGTTATTTTCGTTGAGGCCGCTATGATCCGTATTGCCGTCAATTACATCAAAGGATGCATCGCCGAGAATGCGCCATCCGCATTTCGGACCATTGGCTGCCATTCTGCCATATTCAAAGGACCGGTTTTTTATCTTCTCCGCATACAGGCCTCCGTCAACCGCATAATTGATATCTTCGAAGAATAAGCCGTACAGCATGTCACTGATATCATAGCTGTCATCCCCGTGTATCACCAGTGAATAATCATAATCGCCTGCCGGTATTATGGGTGAGGGTATCTTCTCTGTAACCGATTCGGCAGATGAGTCGTCGGTTTCCGGTGTCGGCGTCGGTGTTATGTCAGTATTATGGTTTTCTTTGCGACTGCAGGCAGAGGAACTCAGTATCAGACCAAGGATAAAGAGGAGCGATATGTATTTCTTTGATTTTTTCATTGTTTACCATGCCCTTCCATAGGATTCGTAAAGCTTAACTGTATACAATTTAATTGTTAACTTAAATATTTAATATTTTATAATAAAATGAAATAAAATACAATCCGTATATTGACTTTTTTGAAAAATCTCATGTATAATGAACCCATAAACAGCAAGTTGCACAAAGCCGCCGACTGATTCACCGGGAAAGGAAAATAACGGGAGATGTATGATAAATTAAGGGATTATGACAAAACAGACCGAATTAAGGAGATCATCTGGTCCATTATCTTAACCATACTGTTCTTTGGATACTGGGTAATCCTGCTGATGGCAATTACCTTCGCACTTAATTCAATTATATACTTAACCTTTAAAGAGATATTGATTATATCCGTACTTCTGACAGCGGGCATGCAGATATTCCGGATAATCCGGGGGATTTTAAAGCATATGGGATAATGAGTAAAACATTAGGGATATCTTGGGGGATTCATAAAGTATCGTATCTTTAATGTTTTCATAGATAATCCGAATAGTTCCGGCTATTCAGGTGTTAGAATGGAGATGGATATGAAAAAAGCGGTATTATACTTATTGATAAGCCTGGTTATTCTGGGAGGTGCGGCATGCGCGGAAAAGCAAAGCGAGCCGATCGGAGATGCCGATGCAGTACCGGAGGAGAAGCCGTCGGATACGGAAGCTGATACTGCGGCAGATGATCTTATTACGGCAGAACCCGGGATAACGGATGTGACGGTCACACCTGCAGCAATTCCGACGCCCTTTGCAGTGACTCAGGCAACGAAAGAAGAGGAAGAAAAATTGTTCCAGTCTATTATTAGCAGCATTCCGCTGAAAGCAGAGACACCGGTGGAATATTCCTTTGCCAATGTGTCCGTACATGACCCATCCATTGTGGAAGATAACGGTACCTATTACATATTCGGGTCTCATCTGGCTGTGGCAAAGTCTGCGGATCTGATGAACTGGACCATGGTCGATACCGGCGTAAAGAAGGACAATAAGGTCATCCCGGATGCCAGGACCGAGATGGAGGAGGCTTTCACCTGGGCACAGACCAATACCTTCTGGGCACCGGATACAATCCGTCTGGAGGACGGCAGGTATTAT
Source organism: Bacillota bacterium (assembly GCA_023424995.1). Taxonomy (GTDB): domain Bacteria; phylum Bacillota; class Clostridia; order Lachnospirales; family Lachnospiraceae; genus Mobilitalea. Next base: position 3,914 of record JAFADH010000267.1, read on the forward strand.
CATTACTACTGCAACTGTGAAGGCAGCAAGCCTCTGGCGGCTCTCGGGGTAGCGGTATCGGACAGTATCGAAGGACCATACAAAGATCTGGGAGTCATCTTAAAATCCGGAATGGATAAGAATACTCCCAGTGAGAACGGGGATGTGTATGATGCTACCGTCCATCCCAATGTGGTTGATCCCTGCGTGTTCTACGACAAGGAGGGCAGGCTTTGGATGATGTACGGCTCCTACAGCGGGGGGATCTATATTCTGGAGTTGGATAGGAAGACGGGCTTTCCTGTTGAAGCCGGCTATGGGAAGAAGCTTCTGGGGGAAAACCATCTAAGGATCGAAGGCTCCTTCGTTCAGTACAGCGAGGAAACCGATTATTATTATATGTTCTTATCCTTTGGCGGTTTAGACCGCAGAGGGGGGTATAATATCCGGGTATGCCGCTCCAAGAATCCCGACGGACCCTATTATGATGCCCAGGGCAATGACATGATTGACTGTAAGGGGGCCGACGGAAGCTTCTTTGACGATAATGCAGCGGATGATTACGGTACCAAGCTTATGGGGAATTTCCACTGGAACAGTGTGGAAGGAGAGGTGACCTCTTTGAATCCGGGGTATATCTCACCCGGGCATAATTCTACTTTGTATGACGGGAAGACGGGCAGGTATTTTATTATATTCCATGCCAGATTTGAAGGGACGGGAGAAGCCCATGCGGTACGGGTCCACCAGATGTTTCTGAATGAAGACGGCTGGTTTGTCATAGCACCCTACCGTTATGTGGGTGAAACCATAGGTTCCTATACTAAGGAGGAGATTCCGGGGGCTTATAAGGTGATCAACCATCAGCTTGATATCTCGGCGAAAGTAAAAACTTCAGAGAATGTCATATTAAAGGAGGATCATACGGTAGTCGGAGACTGGCACGGGACCTGGGAGCTGAAGGGTACGAATACCTGTATCCTGAATATCGACGGCGTTCAATATACGGGAGTATTCCTTAAGCAGTGGGATGAATACGGCAAGAAGAATGTTATGATCTTTACCGCTACGTCTCCGGAAGGCAGATCCATATGGGGAAGCGGATACAAGGCGTTGGATTAGGGAATAAAAAGCCGGTGCTGTGTCAGCTGCATACCGGAGGGCGGCAGATGACATTGCACCGGCTTAACTTACAATGTAATCATTCATTATAAAAGGCGGAACCGGGATCTGTTACGGATTAATATCCCTTGCGTTATCACGGTAGAAGGTCTTAACACGGATTGCCTGATTATGATCTCCGAAATCCTCACCGAAGAGAGTAAGTCCGCCGCAGTTGGCAGTATCCCTGGGAACCTCCAGGCGGAAGGTAATGGTACTGGAATAATCGATATCCAGATCTTCGATGGTGGTCTTGGATATCTGGTTGCTGCCATCGATGAAGGTGCCGTCGGAATTAATAATTAAGGTTTTCAGCAATCCGTATTGGTTGAGCCGTTCCGGCCACCACAGGGGATTTAAGAAGCCCTTCCTGGAGCCGTAGTCCCCGGGGCTCACCCAGAGACCGAGGGGTTTATCGTTGATGGAGAAGTAGATATCGGAAGGATAATCTTCATTGTATTCGGGACACTCCGAGCAGATCTCAAAAGATATCTGAAGCTCCACCAGGTTCTGTCCCGCAAGCAGGTGATTCGGAATATTGTATTCGATAAATCCGCTGCCGAACCACAGGATGCCGGCTTCGAAGCGTTCGGGAAACATGAAGTAGCGCCTGTCGTCCAACTCGCCGATGATCTTTTTGACGGTCGCAAGCCCGCAGGTGGGATTGATCTTAAAATTATTAAAATAACCGATTCGGATATCATCCTGGTAAAAATTACGGGTTTCCTTAATAGGAGCGAAGTCAATCATTAAGCGGTCGTGTCTGGGGCGGATTATCTTCATTGTTCCGCGTTTGCCGGCAGTGGTACGGATCTTTACCAGGCCGGCTTTTTCTAATTTGCTGACATGCATGGATATTGCGCTGTTTGTGAGCTTTAAGGCTTCCGCAAGATCATTCATGCTCAGCTGGTCGTCTTCATAGATCATCTCCATGATCTTCAGACGCATGGGAGTACTTAAGGCTTTTAAGACTTCCTCGGCGTCCTGTATCGATTTAAAATATAACATATAATATTCTCCATTCTGCTCAACTTTGCGAAATTGTCATTATTATAAGTTCGTTGTAAGAATTATGTATTTTATTTCACTCTGACCCAATTAATTTATTATTTGTAATATGTTAACAATACAATTATTATAAGTATTTTCTTTATTAAAGTCAATAATTTAATTATTGGCTAAAAGTATAATTTTATAATGAAATTTGTACAAAATCACTTGACGTTTTCTGCGAAACGTAGTAAATTATATTTAAAGTTAAATGAAACATTGAATAATTCATTAAATACTTAAATAAATTAATGCAATGTTCCCTGTGCATGACGGAGGCTGTTATGGTGAAATTTTATGTCAATCCCAATAAGAGATCAGGCCGGATCAACAGTGAGATCTACGGCCACTTCTCCGAACATCTTGGCAGATGTATCTATGAAGGCATCTATGTGGGTGAGGATTCTAAGATACCCAATACCAACGGTATGAGAGATGATGTAGTGGCGGCACTTAAGGAGATGAAGATACCGGTGCTTCGCTGGCCGGGAGGCTGCTTTGCGGATGAATATCATTGGAAGGACGGAATCGGACCCAGGGAGACCCGCAAGAGGATGATCAATACCCATTGGGGCGGTGTGGTCGAAGATAACAGCTTCGGTACCCATGAATTCATGGAGCTTTGCCGCCAGCTGGGCTGCAAGAGCTATATCAACGGCAATGTGGGAAGCGGCACTGTACAGGAGATGTCGGAATGGATTGAATATATGACCTTTGACGGAGTATCGCCTATGGCCGAGCTGCGTGCAAAAAACGGTCATCCCGAGCCCTGGAAGGTGGATTACTTCGCAGTCGGCAATGAGAACTGGGGCTGCGGCGGCAACATGACACCGGAGCAGTACGGTATGGAATACCGAAGATACCAGACCTTTGTAAGAAATTATAATCCTTCCAATCCCATCTATAAGGTGGCCTGCGGTGCGAATGTGGATGATTACGAATGGACCCGAGGGGTCCTGGAGACCACGCATAAGCATGCGCCTCATTTCTTACACGGATTCATGGATGGTTTGTCCTTACATTATTATACACATCCGGAAGGCTGGGAGATCAAGGGCAGCGCAACGGAATTTGATGATAGGGCATGGTATAAGACCTTAAGCAAAACCCTGTATATGGAGACGCTGATTAACCGTCACGGCGCGATCATGGACCAGTACGATCCGGAAAAGAAAATCGGTATGATTGTGGATGAATGGGGCACCTGGTTCACTTGTGAACCGGGAACCAATCCCGGCTTTCTGTATCAGCAGAATACCATGCGTGATGCCCTGGCTGCCGGTATCAACCTGAATATTTTCAACAAGCACTGCCGCCGTGTGAGGATGGCCAATATTGCGCAGATGGTGAATGTATTGCAGGCCGTGATCCTGACCGAGGGAGAGAAGATGCTTTTAACACCTACCTATCATGTGTTTAAGATGTATAAGGAGCATCAGGATGCAGAGCTTTTAGAGAGCTGCGTCGAGACAACGGACATCGGAGCAGAGAGCGAATACATGGTGCCCAATCTTCAGGAATCCGCATCGCTGGCAGAAGACGGCAAGGTACATATAACCTTGAACAACTTATCCATATCCGGCAGCTATGAGGTCGACGGAATATTCACGGAGTCCGCAGTCCGATCGGTAAGGGGAACGATACTTACCGGTGACATGAAGGCTTACAACTCCTTTGAACATCCGGATAAGGTCCGCCCTGCAGCGTTTAACGGCTGTCAGGTGACTGAGAAGGGAGTACGCTTTACCATCCCGGCCTGCAGCGTATTGCAGCTGGAACTGGAGTTAAAGTGATAAGGGATAAAGCTTTGATGAAAGGCATGGTAACTATTATGTATAAAAAAAATCTCAACCGTGCTGCAGCAGTTGTTCTGACCGCAGCACTGCTGACAGGCAGCATATCTGTATATGCCGCAGAAGCGGCTCCCGCGGCAGCGGGGACAAAAGACTCTGCGGCAACCTATGATGTGGATGCTTATATCAATGAATCCATATCCACCAATTATACGAATGTAAGCAGGAACTATACCGCTCCTTTGTATGAAGGCGAACCGTATGAGATCGTAATTGACCAGGCATATGTATCCGGAAGCGCCCGATTGACCGGTGACAATCATGATTATAAGAATCAGGCGGTTGATATGAAGCTGGGAGATACGGCGGCCTTACATATCAATGTCCCGGAGACAGGACAATATTATTACCGCTTTGATTATCTGGCATACGATGAATCCGTATTGCCGGTGGAGATGTCCATGAAGGTGAACGGGGCATATCCCTTTTATGAAAGCCGGAGAGTGCTCTTTGAATCCACCTGGGTGGGAGATGAAGAAAAATCCTATGACCGGTATCATAATGAAATCGTTACCGTGCCGAACAAGGTAATCCGGTGGGAGACCAAATATCTGATGGATGCGAGTTACCGGTATTCGACTCCGCTGCTCCTTGAGCTGAAGGAGGGCAATAATGAGATAACCCTGGAGGTATCGGAAGGTAATGTGCTGCTTGGCAACATGTATCTGGAGAAAGCAACTGCTGTTCCGGAATATACAGGTTCCGAGGCCGCATCCGGCGCCGAGCTCATAACCATACAGGCAGAGGAATTTACCTATCGCAATGATCCTTCCGTTCGTGCCGTGGCAGAGTATGAAACAGCGGTAGAGCCGTATGAGGTAGCGGATACCCTGCTTAATACCATTGATAAGGATTCCTTTAAGGATGCGGGCCAGAAGGTAACCTATGAGTTTACCGCACCCGTATCCGGTTATTATAACATGGCATTGAATTATATCCAGTCGGATAAGAACGGCTTCCCGGTATTCCTGGATATAGCTGTGGACGGCAAGATCCCGAGTACCGCCTTCTGTGCCTATCCCTTTGATTATACCCAGAAATACAAGACGGTTACCCTGAAGGATACGGATAAGAATAAGCTGAGCATCTATCTGGAGGAAGGCACCCATACGGTTTCTCTGACCATTAATGTGGATAATGTCAGGCATGTCCTTGAGGCGGTGAGCCGTATGATGGGCGAGATCAATGACCTGTCTCTGGAGATCACCAAGGTAGCCGGCAATAATACGGATAAATACCGTGATCTTAAGCTGACCAAATATATTCCGGACCTGCAGGACAGAATGTATGGCTGGGTCGAGGAACTGGAGGCGCTTGGAGAAAGTGTGAAGCAATATAATCCGGATGCCCGGTCAATTGCGGCATTCAGCTTCCTGAATGTGGCCGCCGGCCAGATCAGGAGCCTGGCGGATGAGCCGGATGAGATCCCTTACCGGGTGAATGAGCTTGCAATCAGCACAAACTCCGCCAACCAGTTCCTGGCTAACCAGGTAGATACCTTAAATAAAAACAAGATCGGCATAGACCGTATTTATCTTTATCAGGATAAGGCTGAATTACCGAAAGCGAAGGGCTTTTTTGAGAGCATCTATCTCAGCATCAGGCGTTTTATCTCCTCGTTCTTTGACCAGGCTTACTCCGCTTCCAACGTGAATCAGGAGCATCTTCAGATATGGGTAAGCCGTCCGAGGCAGTTCGTGGAGGTCATGCAGAAGCTCATCGACGAAGACTTTACTCCCGGTACCGGAATTGAAGTGGATTTATCCGTAATAACGGATGCGAATAAGCTGGTACTTGCCAATTCCTCCGGTGACGCACCGGATATCGCGACCGGCATAAACTATGCGATTCCCTTTGATCTTGCCTTCCGGGGCGCTCTGGTGGATCTGACTGGATTTGAGGATTTTAAAGAGATAGCAAACCGGTATCCGGCAGGCTTTCACATTCCGGCGGCCATTGAGGACGGAATCTACGCCATGCCGGAGACCATGAACTTCTGGGTATTATTCTACCGGAAGGATGTCCTTGAGAAATTAGGGCTGGAGGTGCCGGATACCATAGAGGATGTTATCAACATGCTTCCTGAATTGCAGATGAGAGGCCTGAATTTCTATTATCCCACTGCCGGAATGACTGCCATGAGAAACTTCCATGGAACAACACCCTTACTATTCCAGCATGGGGCGGCACTATACGGTACCTATGCGGGAGATACTACCCTGAATACGGAGGAAGCAATCGAAGGCATCACCCAATTGACCGAGCTGTTTACAATCTATGACTTGCCCGTGGACGTGCCGAACTTCTACCAGCATTTTAGAAACGGTGATCTGCCTATCGGGATTGCAGATTACGGCACCTATAACCTGTTAGTGAATGCAGCGCCGGAGATCGCCGATTCCTGGAATATCTCCGTGATACCGGGGATAGAGAATCCGGAGGGTGAAATTCTCCGTTACAGTGCGGGGGGAGCAGAAAGCACCATAATCTTTCAATCTGACGATGACAGGGAAGAAAAAGCCTGGGAATTCATGAAATGGTGGTCCTCTGCCGAGGTGCAGGCAAGATACGGACAGACACTTCAGATGACCTACGGTGATGAGTATATCTGGAATTCGGCTAATATGGAAGCCTTCCGGCAATTGCCCTGGGATTCCCAGGATAAAGAGGTTATCCTGGAGCAGTCCAGGTGGGTAATGGAGGCGCCGAGGATCCTTGGTACCTATATGCTGGAGAGGGAAATAAGCAATGCCTTCAACGATATCGTAATACAGGGAAGGACCTTGCGGATCCGGGTAGACAGGGCGGTAAAGGTCATAAACCGTGAGACGGAGCGAAAGCTGGAGGAATTCGGTTATCTGAAGGATGGCAGGGTGATTAAGGAGTATACCGTACCGAACATCGATACGGTCAACCGGATCCTTGGAAATACGGATGGAGGGAAGGAATAATGAGCCGCAAAACTTTAATCAGCAAGAGAGAGAACAATAACGCTTCGGCATATGTATTCCTGTCACCCTATGCATTTTTGTTTGCAATATTTATCCTGGTCCCTACCATAATAGCCATACTCCTGTCCTTTACGAACTTCAATGCGATCCAGTTCCCCGGTATCGTGGGATTTTTAAATTATATCAACCTGATTACCAAGGATGAGGTCTTCATGCAGTATGTACTTCCCAACACGGTGAAGTATGCGGTGATCGTAGGACCGGGCGGATATATACTGTCCTTCCTCTTAGCCTGGGCATTATCCCAGCTGACCAAGCTGCCCAGGACCATATTTGCATTGATCCTGTATTCCCCCAGTATGACCTCGGGAGTTGCCATGACGGTACTCTGGAAGATACTGTTCTCGGGGGACCAGACCGGCTACGTTAACAGCTGGCTGATGAACCTGGGGCTGATCAATGAACCGATCATCTGGCTGGTTAATCAGGATTATCTGTTGACCATCGTTATCATAATCGGACTATGGAGCAGTATGGGGGTCGGTTTTCTGGCAATTCTGGCAGGTATTTTGAATTCCGACGAGACCCTGTATGAAGCTGCGGCCATCGACGGTGTGAAGAACCGCTTCCAGGAGATGATCTATATCACTATTCCCAATATGAAGCCGCAGATGTTATTCGCGGCAGTTATGTCCATCGTAGGTGCCTTCCAGAACGGTATCATCAGCTCTCAGCTGGCCGGCAATCCAACACCCGGCTACTCGGCGCAATTAATTGTTAACCACATCGAGGATTACGGCTTTATCCGGTATGAGATGGGTTACGCAGCAGCAGTTTCCGTAGCTTTGCTTGGTATCGTATATGCATTCTCAAGCATCTCCAAGAAACTGTTCAGGGAAGATTAGGAAGGAGACTCGGGAATGGCATATAAAGGCAACCGCATCAACCCTCAGAAGTTTGAGAGGGGTCAGATAAAAATCATGTTAATCATATTACCCCTTGTGTTATTTATGGGTCTTCCAATCATATTCATATTCTGTCACGCATTTAAACCAATGGAAGAGCTGTTCGCGTTCCCGCCCAGGTTCTTCGTAACCAACCCGACCCTGGATAACTTCACCAAGCTGATGAAGGCCTCCAGAACGGCAGGCATTCCCATGAGCCGTTATGCTTTTAACAGCATCCTCATAACCCTTGCCGTTGTGTTCTCCTCCATCGTATTCTCAACTGCGGCAGGCTTTGCCTTATCAAAATTGAAGTTCAAGGGAAGGCTGGCCCTGATGAATATTAACCAGGCGGCGCTTATGTTCGTTCCGGTAGCCGTCATGATACCCAGATATCTGACCATCAATGTATTGGGACTCACCAATACTTATTTTGCACATATACTCCCCTTAATTCCGTTACCGGTAGCGCTGTTTTTAGTAAAGCAGTTCATCGACCAGGTTCCGGATTCCTTAATTGAAGCCTCCTACATCGACGGTGCCAGTGATTTTAAGGTATATCTGAAGATCATCCTGCCCCTGATAAAGCCAGCCATCGCTACGGCAGCTATTCTGGTTTTCCAGCAGGTGTGGGTGAATATGGAGACCTCCAATTATTATATCAGCGACGAAGGGCTTAAGACTCTGACCTTCTATATGAATACCCTGTCCAATACGGGAACCAATGTCACCTTCCAGGGTATTGTGGTGGCCGGTCAGGGTATGGCGGCTGCAGCATCACTTATTATGTTTGTACCTAATTTAATCCTGTTCATCATATTACAGAACAGTATTATGAATACTATGGCACATTCCGGTATCAAATAAGGGGGAGAGAAGATAATGTCGACGAATAAACCAGCAAAGCTTCTGATAACCTTTACGTTACTGCTTGTAATGACCGGTATGGCAATCGGTACGCAGACTGCCTATGCGGAGGTGCCTTACAAGACATATACCCATAACGGTTATTATGAAGCGATTGAGACACAGGCTGCTTATCTTCCCTACGATACCATCGAGAAGATCGGTGATACCTCTATCCTGGGGGCAAGAGATATGATGATTACGGAAGACGGTCTGCTTTATATTGCGGATACGGGGAACCGCCGTGTTCTGGTATCGGATCTGAACGGCAATTATATTAAGGAATTCGGCAATGATGTCCTTGTCAATCCCTGCGGTATCTTTGTTACGGAGAATAAGCATACATATATAGCGGACAGGGATGCCAGGAAGGTATTCGAATTTGATGAGGAAGGAAGCCTGGTAAATGAATACGGCAAGCCGAATCATCCCCTGTACGGCGATGAGATGGCCTATATGCCGTTAAAGGTGGTTGTTAATGATGCAGGCAATCTGTTCATCATATGCGAATCCAACACCAACGGCATCGTTCAGATCAGCCCTACCAACGGAGGAACCTTCCTGGGGTACTTTGGCGCCAATATGACCAGCGCCTCCTTTACCGACGTATTATTCCGCCTTCTGCTGACGGATAAGCAGAGAGCCAAGCTATCAAGCAATACTCCGCCCACGCCGGATAATCTGGCAATTGATGATAAAGGCCTTATCTATACGGTAACCAGAGGCCAGAGGTTCGATTCCCTGCGGCGCCTGAACATCGCAGGCAAGAATGTCATTGAGCCGGACGATTGGGATAACTATCCGGTGGCCGTAACTGCCGGCAACCATGAAAACTGTTATATCGTATCCTCTCTGGGATATATCTATGAGTTTAATAATGAAGGCAATATGCTCTTTGTGTTCGGCGGCAAGGACGACGGAAGACAGCGGATCGGCCTGGCTAAGCAGGTTCAGGCGATTGCAGTGGATCCTTCGGATAAGATCTATATCCTGGATTCGGATATGAACCAGATCATGATCTTTGCTCCCACGGAATTCACGAAGCAGCTGCATAATGCATTGTATCTGTATTCCAAGGGACGCTATACGCAGAGCAAGGAGCCGCTGGAAGAGATCCTTACCATGAACAGTATGTTCGGATATTCCAATAAAGCCATGGGCCGTGCATTCCTTCAGGAAGAGAATTATTCCATGGCCATGAAATATGCAAAGTTATCCTCCGATGAGACGACATATTCCGATGCCTTCTGGGAAATACGCAATGAATGGATTCAGGATAATCTTGTATTGACCCTGGCAGGCTTTCTGCTGCTTTATATCCTGATCCGGATATTAAAACGGCTTCACGGGAGATACGGGATATTCGCCGGAGCGATCGGATGGAACAGGAGATTAAATTCCTTTGTGCTGGTCACAAGATTAAAATATTCGTTCTACTTCATAAGACATCCCATCGACGGCAGCTATGGGGTACGCTGGGAGAGAAAAGCCTCTTATCTGAGTGCCAACATTCTTCTGGCCGTATTTATCGCGATCAATGTGATCAATAAATATTATGCGGGCTTTTTGTTCCGGACTGCAAGAGAAGGCAGGTATAACCTGGTGTCCGATGTGGGCACCGTTATGATCACGTTCCTGCTGTTAACAGCCTGCAGCTACCTGATTGCGACCATTAACGACGGGGAAGGCACCCTGAAGCAGATTTACTGCGGATTTGTATACAGCCTGACTCCATATATTATTCTGCAGCCTGTTATTTTTATAATCAGTCATCTTGTCACCTATAATGAGCGGTTTCTGGTCCAGTTCCCAACCGTCTTTATGTGGGCGTGGGTAGTGCTGCTGCTTATCTTGACCGTAAAGGAAATTAATAATCTGTTGGTAAAGGAAACTGCGAAAGTCATTGGGCTTACCTTCTTTGCAGCCTTGATTGCAATGCTGCTGGTTTTTATCATCTATGTATTATGGTCCCAGGTGTACGACTTTGTTGTTTCAATCTGCGGAGAGGTGGTGTATCGACTTGGCTTCTAATAAAATGACACTGGCATATAAACCATCGAAAACGAAGAGAATTATGAAAATCGCTGTTCCGGTCCTTTTCCTTCTGATTTTGGTTCTGATTGTCTTGACAAAGCAAAAAGATAATCAAAACGGCAGGGCAGGAGAAGAATGGGAGGGCAATGATCAAACCCGGATGCTTGATATTACTCCCAATGCGGATCAATATGTCCGCCGGTTAATAGCAGAAAGCGATAATTACGAGTTATATCTGGACGGAATAAACTTATCGATTACAATCCGCAATAAGAATAACGGAGCAGCTCTGGAATCAACGCTGCAGGATGACAGCGTTAAAAGTACGCCCCAGTGGAATGGATTTATGAAATCAGGAATTGTCCTGGATACCATAAAGGGCAGCAATGATGAGAGCCAGGTGGACTTAATCAATAACCAAAACCAGATTATGATCGAAGATATTGATAACGGAGTCCATGCTTATGTACAGTTTCCGGACTTTGGCTTTGCATTGGAAGTAATCATTACTCTGGACGGAGATGCCCTGGTTGTAGAGATACCCGATGCTTCCATCCGGGAGAATAAACAGGATAACTATATCGAAGCGATCAATGTCTTTCCCTTCTTAGGGTACAGCTATCTTGGAGAGAAGTCCGGATACATGTTCATCCCGGACGGCAATGGAGCGCTGATCTATCTGAATGATAAGGAAGGACGGATCAGCGGAGGATTTTCCGAGATGGTATACGGTTCCGATGTGGGCTTCCGGGAGAGCGAAACGGAATCTCTGTTATGGGATATGTACCAGACGGTCAATCCGTCGGAGAATATCCTGGCTCCCGTATTCGGCCTGGTGCATACGGATGATAAGCTCGGGTACCTGGGTATCATCGAAGGCGGCAATGAGAGAGCTTACATAGAAGCTTACCCCAACGGGTCGAAGGTTGATTTTAACCGGATCTATGCAAAATTCCTGCTGCGCAAGCTGTACAAGCAGCCCACCAGCAGCAGCGGAAGCGGTACCATCGCCCAGGTGGAAGCAGATAGAACTCATTATGATATTAAGGTAAGATATGAGCTGGTAAGCGGGGATGACGCCGATTATTCCGGGCTTGCCGCAAGCTACCGTGATTATCTCCTGCAAATGGGCGGATTGTCCGTGAAAGATAATTCCTATAACACCAGAATCGATTTTCTCGGCACGGAGCGTGAGGACTGGCTGATTTTTAAGAAGAGAGTAACCATGACCACCGCAGAGGATATCAGGGTTATCTATGAGGATCTGAAGACAGAAGGAGTTACTGATCTGCTTTCCCTGTATAAAGGATGGCAGAACGGCGGCTTAAACCAGCTGCCGGTCTCGGAGTATAAAGCGGACAGTGCCGTCGGCGGAACCTCAAAGCTTACGGATTTAATTAAAGATATCAGAGAAGACGGCAACCGGTTATATCTGTACCAGGATGCCTTGCGGATAAACCCAGGTGAGAATAACACCACCTTCAACGTGGTAAAGAGGGTCAATAAGCGCCGTTATGAGGAAACGACCCATAAAAAGGTATATGATACCTTCTTATTCCTTACTCCTTCCAGAACGGATTATTATCTGGACAAAATATCCAATGAGTATCTTAAGAAGGGTGTAACGGGCATCTCCCTGGCGGGTATTACCAATAATGTATTTTCCTACAGCTACAGCGGGGAATATTATTCAAGGCCCTTTACCATGCAGTCCTATGCCGGCAGTATTTCGGCCATGGATCAGGATTTTGATCTGGTATTGGAACAGCCCTTCTCCTACCTGTGGGAATATACGGATGCCTTCCTGGATATGCCGGTGGGAACCTCCAGCTATAGCTTTATCGATGAAGAGATACCGTTTATGTCCATGGTCCTGAAAGGAGTTATTCCGATGTATTCGGAATATATGAACTTCGAAGCGAATAAGCAGGAATTCTTCCTGCAGCTGGTGGAGATGGGGATATTTCCTTCCTTCTATATAACCAAAGAGAATTCCTCCATGCTGATCTACACCAATTCCAGCGATATCTACAGCTCCGAGTACAGTACATATAAGGAGGATATCATTGAATATAACAATGCGCTTAAGAGTGTAAATGATGCTGTACGGAACGCTTTTATTACCCGGCACGACAGGCTGGACAACGGGGTGACGGTGGTTACTTATGATAACGGAACCAAGGTATATGTCAATTACAGCGATGCCCCGCAAACCGTAGACGGATATTCTGTGGATGCGATGTCATATAAGGTAGGTGAAGCCAGATGAGCAGGAAACCCAAAGTGAAAAAGGTAAAGATCGGCAAGATTGAACGCAGAGAGGCAGTCATCGGACTCATATTCATACTGCCCTGGCTGGTCGGGGTGTTTGTATTCCTGATTATCCCCCTGTTCCAATCCTTCCAGTTTGCCCTGGCAGATATCAAGGTGACGCCCAAGGGCATGGTGATCAAGTGGGCCGGTATCTCCAACTATACGCAGATCTGGCTGGAGGATGCGGACTTTCCGGTATTGCTGATGAGCTATTTCATGGAGACCTTACTATCGGTACCCATCATAGTAGTCTTTGCTTTGATCATTGCCATGCTGTTAAACGGCAGGATAAAGGCAAAAGGCCTGTTCCGCCTGATTTATTTCCTTCCGGTTATTATCGTCAGCGGACCGGTGATGAATCTGCTAACAGCCCAGGGAGCCGCCACCATCCCTGCCATGAACATAGCCGGTATACAGACCGGCCTCAGGAACTTCTTACCCGGACCCATAGCGAATGCCATATCCGATGTGTTCAGTGATATGATCATGATCCTCTGGTATTCCGGTGTGCAGATTCTGATCTTTTTATCTGCACTGCAGAAGATTGACAGCTCCTTATATGAGGCTGCCAGGATAGACGGCGGCTCCGGGTGGGAATGCTTCTGGAAGATTACGCTTCCCACAATCAAGCCCATGATACTTTTGAATGCGGTATATACGGTGATCTTCCTATCCAATAACGAGCATAATGCAATTATCAATATCATACAGAGTGCAATGTTCGCAGGCAATAAGGGATATGGATATGCCTCGGCCATGGCCTGGCTGTATGCGGTGGCGGAGACTTTAATCGTATCCATTGTGGCATTGCTTTTATTGACCAGGAAGGATGCTTATGACAGGCAGGTCAGAAAGGTTAAGAAGGAGAATAAAAAGCAGGCAGGATTACTGAAGAAAGCAAGAAGGAGGGGAAGATATAATGGAGCAAAGATGGCAAGACGTGCTAAAAAAGCTGAAAAGCATCCGCATTAATAAGGACAGGATCCGCAAGGTACTTATGGGCTCCAGAGAGAAGGATGGACTTTTAAAACAGCTGGCGGTATATGTACTGCTGCTCTGTATCGGCTTCGTCTACCTTTATCCGCTGCTTTACATGATCAGTAAAAGCTTCATGAACCTGGAGGATCTGCTGGATACCTCCATCAACTGGATACCCAGCAGCTTATATCTGCGTAATTATACTGAGGCGGCGGCCAGTATGAAATATCTGAGCACATTTTTCCAAAGCGTCATCGTAGCGGGAGTGCCTACAGCCCTGAATGTCGTTATCTGCGCTTTGGTCGGCTATGGCTTTGCGAGATTTAATTTTCCTTTTAAGAAGCTTTTAATGGGATTATTGATATTCTCCTATATTCTTCCTGCCACCATCACTATGATGCCCACCTATGTGCTTTATAACAATATGAAACTGACCGGAACCCTGTGGGCATTTATCCTTCCCGCATTATTGGGGCAGGGATTGAACGCGCCCATATTCATCCTGATCTTCTATCAGTTCTTCAGGCAGGTGCCCAAGGTACTGATCGAGGCGGCACATATCGACGGAGCCGGATATTTCAGGTCCTTCTTCCGGATCTCGGTGCCTTCCGCGATACCGGCCATCATAACGGTGGTATTGTTCTCCTTTGTATGGTATTGGAATGAATCGTATCTGACCCAGTTATATATCAGCGGTGTATTCATAAAGGGCGGCTGGACTTCGCTGATCGTGCAGCTGAAAGGCTTTGATGCCAATTTTAATCAGGCTATGATGAATTCGGTGGAAGGAGTGGGCACCAGCAATAATGAATCCATTCGTATGGCGGCTACTATGTTAAGTATCGCCCCGGTGCTGGTGATGTATTTTATACTGCAGAGATATTTCGTTGAAAGTATCGACCGTACCGGCATTACGGGCGAATAGGATACGGACTGCGAAAGAGGAAGCGCTTCAGGGAATAATTATCTTACGGGCAAATGGCCGTAGGATATTATTTATAAAAATATCATGGGGCAGCCGGGCGTACCCGGTTTCACCCGCCTGCATGATAGTGATCAAAGAATATTAAGAGGAGGTAACAAATTATGAAAAGACTAATGGGCATAATCTTAAGTGTGACCATGTGCATGTACCTGCTGACCGGCTGCGTATTCGGCAATAGCGGGGATGACAGTTCATCACCCGGTACTTCAACACCGTCTGCACAGTTAGACAACAATACCGGTAATAATGCATCCGGTAATTCCGGCGGAGAAACCACACCCACCGGTGATGCCGGAGATGAGACCGGTACCGGCGGACCGGCAGGACTTCCGCCGATGACTACGGAGAATATCACATTAACTTATCTTAATTTTGACAGCGAGGTCTTAACGCAGAAATTAGCGGAAGAATTCATGGATCTGTATCCGAACATTACAGTGAATGTACAGTACATCAATGTGGCAGATTTCAATACGACCCTGCTGAACCTGATTGCGGCAGGCGACGTTCCGGATTGCTTTATGTTCTCCGACAGTGATTTTGCTTTGTCCAATCAGCTGCTTCAGCCGTTTACCGAATATTGGGAAGCAGATCCCGAGAATCAGAATCTGATGACTACCATCAATGAATTTAAGATCGGTTATTATGATACGGATCAAAAGTGGGCTACTCCCATTAAGCTGTTCCCCGGTATCGTATACATCGACCGCAGCTGCATGGAGAAGTTAAATCTCGAGATGCCCGGCGTAGACTGGACCTGGCAGGAGATGATCGACCTGATCAAGGCCGCTACGGATGATACACAGTCACCGAAATATTTTGGACTCGGTGCCTATAACAGGCTTGATTCCTTATATGGTATCGCGGCATCCCAAAGCATCTACGGTGAGTTCGGCTGGGACGGCAGAGGCTTTGACCTTGGCGTATGGGCTGTGGGCGAGCAGGAATTTGCCGATTTAAAGCTTGCAGGATATGTGGCACCCGTAACAGAATCCGTTGGAATGGAGAACTGGATGGGTGACTGGGAAGAATGGGCCGGTAACAGCGGACGTGTGGCTGTTATGACGGAGGCATACTGGACTTATATGAATCTATGGGATTCTGATGAGTATAAGGTGGAGAGAGGAATTAATTTCGTACCTTACCCGATCCCTTCCGTGGAGAAGGTTGACGGAGTAGCGAACACCATCGCAACCATGGATATGGGAGGCATCTCTTCTTCCACGGAGCATCCCAGAGAAGCATATGAATTATTAAAATTCATGGGCTGGGGCGTGGACGGCTGGAAGGCTAAGCTTGCCGTCTTCCATGATGAGAGCGTCACCAATTCTTCCGGTCTGCCCTTAAAGAGAGATTCCATGCCGGCTCCCGTGACCTTGAATGAGGAGGTATGGGAAAGCTACAGGTCCTTATATCCTACGGATGAAGCGGACGGTCCTTACTGGGATGCATACTTTGCCAACTGCACCAGGCCGATTCCCTTCGGCTGGATGTCCATCGCCGGATATTGGACCTTCTGTGATGAATACTTTAACAATATCAACATTCACGGTTTGGTTGACACCGGCCAGGCGAAGGCTGCCGATTATGCGGATGAAGCCACCGAGATGGCCAACCAGTATCATAAGGAAGCTATGATGGAATACTTCGGTATCGACTGGAGCCCTTCCAAATAAAGATCAATAAGGAGCTATTCGTGCCCGGTGTTCTTTCAATTAACATGCGGACATCGGGCATTCTTAAGCATAACACCGATTAATATAAATAGATATAAACTAAAATGGAGGACTGCACAATGAGCGAACAAAAAACAGATCAAAATAATACCTGGATAATGCAAAGAGCAGATCCTTATGTTCTTAAGGCTGCGGACGGTACGTATTATTTTACGGCATCTGTGCCCTCCTATGACAGAATAATATTAAGAAAAGCAGATACATTGGCAGGCCTGGCCGCAGCGGAGGAAGCAACCATCTGGACAAAGCATGAGAACGGTCCCATGAGCTGGCATATCTGGGCACCGGAGCTTCATTATCTTTATGGCAGCTGGTACATATATTTTGCCGCAGGAGAGAGAGAGAATATCTGGGCGATCCGCCCTTATGTGCTGGAATGCCGGGATCAGGATCCCTTCACCGGAGCATGGGCGGAGAAGGGCAGGATGCAGCGGGCTGAGGGGGATGAATTCTCCTTCGAGGCATTTTCACTGGATGCAACGGTATTTGAAAACAACGGAAAGTATTATTATGTATGGGCAGAAAAGACCGGTGTCGGCAAAATGATATCCAATCTGTATATAGCAGAGCTGGAGTCGCCTACGAAGCTGAAAACAACCCAGGTATTGCTTACGACGCCCGATTATGACTGGGAAAGAGTGGGCTTCTGGGTGAATGAAGGACCGGCTGTACTGAAGAAGGACGGCAGGATATTCCTGACCTATTCTGCAAGTGCTACCGGAGCCTGCTATTGTATGGGAATGCTGACAGCGGAGACGGATTCTGACCTTTTGGACCGGGGATCCTGGAAGAAGGAACGCAATCCGGTACTGCAGTCGGATCATGAGAAAGGAATCTTCGGGCCGGGACACAACAGCTTTACTTATGATGAGAACGGAAGAGAGATTATGGTGTATCATGCCAGACCTTATAAAGAGATCACCGGAGATCCCTTATATGATCCCAACCGTCATGCAAGGCTTCTGCCTGTTAAGTGGAATGATCGTATGCTGCCTGTTTTTGGGTTTTGATGCGGACGGATCAGATTTTGTGTCTTTTTCAGCGAGCAATTGATAAATATAGTATATAATTAAATTAAATGAGATATGTTATACTGTTCTGTCAGTATAATGTATGCACGGCAATCAATGTTTTTTGGAGTAATATTACTAATAGGAATTTGTTTTTTACTTATTTTGTTATCATAAATGTATAAAAAGAATGAAAAACATCTTGACGTTTTGTTTAAATAGTAGTATTGTATAATTAGTTAATTGATATATGCAATACTTAACTGAAAAGTTAAACATAAACAACCGAATTTCTTTTTTTACTTCAGAAATTGGCATGAAAATGCTTTTTTTAAATATTATAAAGGAGGAAAGAAAATGAGAATGAAGAAAATTTTAGGAGTAGTTGCTGCATTAGCCATGATTATGGCAACAACTTCCACAGCTTTCGCCGCAACACCGGTATATGAGTATAATTTCGACGGTTCATTGGGCGGCGCTCAGACAGCAGTACGTGTGGGCGATACCGACGGCCTTCCTACCGGCGGCGTATTTACGGTTCCTACCGTTGATGCGAGTGTTGCTGCTCAGTATACGGAAGGCGTTAATGGGCAGGCAGTATTCCTGGATGGATCCTACGGTCTAATTCTGGATGCGGCTCCTGTAGGCGATACATATACCATCGCTTTCTGGCTTAAACCCGAAAGATTTTCCAACTATTCAACATTCCTGCAGATCGGTGAAGATTTATTAGGCACTGAAGGTAAGACTAACTGGATAAGCCTTACAAAGACGGATTGGGTTGGAGATGCTACTCCCATTATCTGGTCAAGAAGCCAGACGGCATCCAAAGAATTAGGCTTGGCTGATGACGCTGTATTCCCCTGGTATCAGAAAGCTTATTTCGCAGTGGATGAGACCACTCCCATGATGCTTGAAAAACAGGCCTGGACTCATGTGGCTATAACCGTTGACCCTGCCAAGACAGGGATGGATCCCGTATTAGGAACAGAAGTTGCCGGTACGATTCACAGCCAGTTATATATCAACGGTAAGTTAGCCGGTGAAGGTCCTGTAGCCAAGTATACCTTCGGCGGTGATACCAAGGTATATGTAGGCTGCAATGCATGGGACTACTTTGCGAAGGCTGCTTATGATGATATCAAGATCTATAATACGGTTCTGACCGCCGATGAAGTCGTTGAAGCTATGGATGCTGCTTCCGGAGATGCGGCAGCTCCTGCGGCAAGCGTTCCTAAGACAGGTGTCGGTTCATCCGCACTTATCTTTGCTGTCGGTACAATTGTTACCGGTGCGTTAGCATTAAAGAGAAAAGAAAAATAAGTAATACATAAAATCTAATAATATGGAAAAGAGCAGGTACCCCCCAAGGCCTGCTCTTTTCCATGTATATTAAATTGTATATTGTGGAAATATATGTTATCCTAAAGGCAATACTAACAAAGAGGTGACAAGTTAATGTACTTAATATACTGCAGAGCATTCCAGATAATCATGAGAATTGCTTCCTTATTCTTACCCTGGAGAAAGCCGGAGCTGCTGCGGGGGCAGGGAAGCCTGGACAAGCTTCCGAAGCTCATAAGAGGATGCGGCATTCGAAAGGTTTTAATAATAACGGATAAGGGAATCGTATCGGCAGGAATTATGGAAGGACTTCTTAAGGAGCTTGAGGATAAGGGGATACGATACCGGATCTATGACGGTACGATTCCCAATCCCACTATTGAAAATATTGAGGAGGCTCTGAGACTGTATCGGAATGACCGGTGTGAGGGCATTATTGGTTTTGGCGGCGGAAGCCCTATGGACTGTGCCAAGGGAGTTGCTGCACGGGTGGCCAGACCGGGTACCAGTATTCCGGGGATGAAGGGGCTGTTTAAAGTTCTTCGTAAGACACCGGTGATATTTGCGGTCCCTACCACGGCGGGTACGGGCAGTGAAGCCACAGTGGCAGCCGTGGTCAAGGATGATGCGACCCAGGAGAAATATCCGATTAACGACCTGGTATTAATACCAGGCTATGCAGTGTTAGATCCCTTGATTACGAAGGATCTGCCGCCCCATATTACCGCTACCACCGGGATGGATGCGCTGACACATGCAGTGGAGGCCTATATCGGCAGGAGCAATACCAGGGAAACTTATGCCTACAGCAGGCAGGCGGTTAAGTTAATCTTTGATAATATCTATGAAGCCTTTCAGAATGGTAAGAATCTAAAGGCCAGGGAGAATATGCAGAAGGCGGCTTATTATGCCGGTGTGGCATTTACCAGGGCTTATGTCGGCAATGTCCATGCGGTTGCTCATACACTGGGAGGCTTCTATTCCATACCTCACGGTCTGGCGAATGCAGTGATCCTGCCGTATGTTCTTGAATATTACGGGCATAGGGTAGATAAACCGCTGTCTGAACTGGCGGATCTGGCAGGCATCAGTAAACCGGGTGACAGTGACGGAAGGAAAGCAGCACGTTTTATCCGTGAGATCCGTGCTTTGAACAGAAAGCTGGAGATACCGGAGAGATTGCGCGGTATTAAGGAGGAGGATATTGCATTAATGGCGGAGCGCGCCTTTCAGGAGGCAAATCCGCTGTATCCGGTGCCGGTGATATTCAGCAGGACACAATTTGCGCATATCTATTATTTGATTAAAGAGTAAAGGAACAGGAATATGTCTGGCGGACGGCAGTCTATTTATCACGGCAATACGAGGAAGGAACATGAGATATGGCGGATATCAATGTAATTATGGAAAAACAAAGAGATTTTTTTCTGACGGGCAAGACCAGGAATGTTTCATACCGAAAGTATCATCTGGTCCGGCTTGGGCAGTCAATAAAACGACATGAGCAGGATATTTATGACGCCCTGAAGAAGGACCTGAATAAAGCACCCTTCGAGGCATATGCCACGGAGGTGGGGATGGTTCTGGATGAATTAAGGCATGTATTGAAGCATATTAATTCATGGGCAGCTCCCAAGAGGGTGCCTACTCCTCTGGTAAGTTTCCTGTCCTTCAGCAGGATATATTCCGAGCCCTATGGAATAGCCTTGATTATGTCTCCCTGGAATTATCCCTTCCAGCTTACCCTGGAACCTTTAATCGGTGCTCTGGCGGCAGGCAACTGTGCCGTAGTCAAGCCATCCTTTTATTCACCCAACACATCTTTGATCATTGAAGAGATAATTCATGAGGTATTTAAAGAGGAATATGTAACCGTGGTGCAGGGAGGAAGGAATGCCAATCAAAGCCTCCTGGAGCAGAAATTTGACTATATCTTTTTTACCGGCAGCGTGGCTGTCGGAAGGACCGTGATGGAAGCGGCAGCAAAGCACCTTACGCCGGTTACTCTGGAATTGGGCGGAAAGAGCCCGTGTATCGTGGATGAGACAGCGGATATCGATATGGCTGCCAGAAGAATTGTCTGGGGTAAGTTCCTGAATGCCGGGCAGACCTGTGTAGCCCCGGATTACCTGCTGGTATCTCCTGCCGTTAAAGAGGAACTGATTACCCGGATGAGGAAATACATTCTAAAGTTCTATGGCAGCAATCCCTGTGAGAATGAAAACTATCCAAAGATTATTAATGAGAAGCATTATAACCGGCTGCTGAAGCTCATGGAAGGTGAGAATATCGTATACGGCGGAAAGGCCTCTGCAGCTACCAGCCAGATCGAACCCACGATCCTTAACCATATTGAATGGAACAGCAGGATTATGCAGGAGGAGATCTTCGGTCCCATACTGCCTGTCCTGGAATATCACAATCTGAAGGATATCATCCGCATGATCAATTGCCGTCCGAAACCGTTGGCTCTGTATTATTTTACAAGAAGCAGGGCAAATGAAAAGATGGTAATAAAAAATATATCCTATGGCGGCGGCTGCATTAATGATACGGTAGTGCATTTGGCTACCTCCCGTATGCCTTTCGGCGGAGTGGGAGAGAGCGGAATGGGCGGATATCACGGTAAGAGCAGCTTTGATACCTTCTCCCACAAGAAGAGCGTGCTGAAGAAGGTGAACTGGATCGATGTGCCTCTCAGATATCCTCCGTACAAGGAGGCGGTATTGAAGATGGTCAAGCTGATCATGAAATGATTTGCCGGTCATAAATCGCTTCCGTATTTGCTCAGGAATAATTGCAGCGGTAAATGTATGTTATGAGATATTGACGAAAAGAGTTTTTATAATGACGCCGATCATATCCTCCATATAACTATAGTCTAAATATTATACAGATAAATAGGGAGATAACCAAATGGAACTTACTTCGGAACAGGTAAAAAGCATCCTGGATAAAGAAAAACTTATGTATCTTGGAACGGCAAACGGCAAATATCCGGATAATTCAACCGTTTGCTTTGCATATGATGAAAATCTGCGTCTATATTTCGGAAGCTATTCCGATACGTTAAAATGTAAAAATATATCCCGGAACCCTTATGTGGCGATCACTGTCGGGACCTTGCAGATTCATGGGCTTGCAAAGCCTGTTCCTTATGGAAGCGGGGACTATAAATCTAAAAGAGCTGTTTATGATGCACGTTTTCCGCAATATGCAGCTGTTTTTGAAAGAGTCCATAACGAGCTGTATGAGATATCCCCGCTTGTTATCTGGAATTACAATCCGTCGTTGGGAGAAATGAACCGGGATGAATTAATATATGATATGGAATATTACAAAGCAATTCCGGTCTATAAATTCCACAGGTATGAGGAACGTTCATAGGAGACAACTGCAGATGTGCAAATAGCAAAACGCGTATGCTTTATTTTAGTATATTGATACAATTATATCAATTACATATTGGACCTGAACTGAATGATGCAGGAGGAACATAAATTGAGGGAAATCGGTCAGATTTCCCTCAATTTATTAATCTTGTAAACTATAAATTATAACTCGGTCTGAAGCTATAGCAGACTGAAATCAGGTCAGACTGATGAACCCGGTTTAATGTGAATCCTGCCAGTTTGAAGTTAAATCAGTTTAATTAACTCATTTTGAAGCTTGGTGTCTTTTGCAACTACTTCATCTACCATATCCTTCTTCATTTGCTCCAGCTTATGGTTCAGTTCATCATCACCCACTGCAAGTATCTGGACAGCCAGAATTCCGGCATTATCAGCTCCGTCAATAGCTACGGTAGCAACCGGGATCCCTTTCGGCATCTGAACGGTTGCCAGAAGCGCATCCAGACCATCCAGGGTTGAGGATTTGATGGGAATGCCGATCACCGGCAAGGTGGTATGGGCAGCAATGATTCCTGCCAGGTGGGCAGCTTTACCGGCGGCACAGATGATGACGCCAAAGCCGTTTCCTCTGGCGTTTGCAGAGAACTCGCAGGCGATGGCGGGGGTACGGTGGGCACTCATTACATGTACCTCTACGGGGACTCCAAAGCTTCTTAAGGTATTAATTGCTCCTTTTACAATCGGCAGATCACTGTCACTGCCCATAAGAACGGCTACTTTTTTACTCATTGGTTTCTCCTTTATTTTAAAATATTATGAAAAGTAAACAGAATATCATAAGAGACAGGATATTTTCAGAAACTGCCATCCCATATTATTTTTACTTAAATTTATCACCGTGTCAACTAAGAATCCATCCGGTAAAGATAAGATTTACTTATAATATTAATATTTAATAATATTAATAGCATCTTTAACTGTTCATATCTTGTCAGGATCCGGAAATCAACCGGACAAAAATATATGCTGAAACAGCGGCCTTTTAGGCGGTACCTGCTGAGCAGGCATTATTTATGTTGAAATCTATCAAATATTACGAAAATGTTAAAATATATTACAAAAAAATGAAATCATGAGTTGATTTCTTTTCGTTCTTTGGTACAATGAATATAACAAGAATAAAAAGATATGGGAACTATTGACCATGTTATCTGGATTCGAGGAGATTTCAATGAAGCTCAAACATAAAAAGGCTATTTTGTTATCCATGATGTGTACTATGGGGATAGGGTTGATTATCATTTTAATTAGCAGCGACAAATCGAATGAAGAGGAAAATAACAGTAACAGCGCAGGACTGTTTGTAATGTCTGTGGAGACAGATGCAGATAAACATAATGACTCTCAAGACAGTTCGGACAATACGGTAATAACAGAAGCGGTGACGCCGGTACTGACTGCTGCACCGATACCTTCTCCGACACCCACTCCTTTGCCGGTGCATAATATTGAAGAGAGCGGTTACCCCAAAATCACAGAACTGATAACGAATTATTATAATGCTGTGAATAACTGCGATGTGGATACTCTTCAGAATTTAGCCAATGATCCTTCTGCTGTCTACACAACAGAAGAGCTTAAGCAGATAACGGAATATTATGACGGTTACCGCGACATCAAGGCGTATGTGAAGAAGGGCTATATTGACGGAACTTATATTGTCTATGCTTATTATGAAATTAAGATAATCAATATAAAAACTCCGGCTCCATGTCTCTCGAAATTCTATGTAATTACAGATCCAAACGGTGATCTGAAGATATTCTTCGGAACAATAATGGATGAAGAAACCAAGGCTTATTATGATGCCAGAAATACTGATGAAGATGTTGTGGATTTGATAACTATGACGAATGAAAAGTATGATAAAGCAAAAGCAAGTGATAAGGATTTGAAGAATTTCTGCGATAAGCTCGGCCAGCTGGAAAATAGTGCGGATACGGCAGAGAATACCGATAGTGCAGGTACTGCCCGCAGCAGTTGATAAGCTTATCCTGGTATAACTTGTTAAAACTTATTGACAAAATTCCAATTAATGGTATTATGAGTAAAAAGAAATGAATTCATATATTACTTAGAAATTTTAATGATATTATAACAAGAGTACATAAATATGAAGAAAGCATTATTGGTTTATTCTTATTAGTCATCGGTATGCTGTTCAGTTTTATAATATTAGTTATAACATATATAGGGATGTTGAGCGCCAAGTTTCAGTATTAAAAAATATGTTTAAATTCTCAGCATAATAGGATTAGCAATATGCGCAAAAGAATGCTATTCCGCAAAAATGGAATAGAAATCGAAGCAAATGTGGTATTCTAATCCCTATGTTTCAAAAAAGCAGGATCATTTTCCTTTTAAGAAAATTAATTTCATTGAAGCAGCAGTCTGGCATTCTGAAATATAGGCGCTGTAAGTATTAATTTATGGAGGATAGAATATGAGATCAAAAAAAATTATAATACCATCCATATTGATAATAGTGATTTCTATTGTATTGATCTATTTGTCTGTTCCGACAGACCTTAATTTTGATGCCGATGATATAGAATCACTTACCATTAATCTTGATGACTATGCCTCAAATAAAACGGTGCATTATAAGAAGGAAATCACAGAAAATGATGACATTGCCAAGGTAATCGACCAATTAAACGGGATATCCTATAAAAAAATATCATATGGATTCGATTTAGAAGCAATCGGAAATACCGGCTTTCATGTTGAAATAAAAAATAAAGACGGAAAGATAAGAATAATAACAATTTACTATGATGATACGGTTAAGGTTCATAGTAACGGAAGATACCGGATTCAAAAGGGAATCGCTGGTCAAATTCATGAGGAATTAGTATCATTATTAAAAATTACTTGACAATAACCTCTGTCCATTGCTATAATTCAGTCAATATAATAAACCGATGAGCAAGACGAGTAAGTTTAATTTTTTGTATACAGAGAGCCGCTACTGGTGGGAATGCGGTTACAACGATTATTCCGAATGGACTTGCGAGGGAGATCCGAAATCATGGTTATAAGAGAGTAGGCGTCTACGGGAACCCTGTCCGTTATCAGTGGGGTGCATATGATGGTATGCAGAATGAGAGGGTGTATTCTATACACCAAACCGGGTGGTACCGCAGAAGTGATAAGCTTTTGTCCCTGTAATTTACAGGGATGAAGGCTTTTTTTATTGCATTGGAACGGTATGCCTTCCATCCGGGCTATGTCGGAAGAATATATAACTGCTGCCTTCCGCCGGTAACAAAGAATATGAAAGAAAGGAATTTTTCATCCCATCAATGAAAAATAAGGAGATGTACTATGATTACACCAAGCTGTAATGAGATCGAAGCACTGGCAAAAGAGTACGGCATCATACCGATTTGTAAGGAAATCTATGCGGACGTCATAACCCCCATAACCTTACTTCGAAAACTGTCACAGATCAGCCGGAGATATTTCCTTCTGGAAAGCATTGAAGGCGGTGAAAAATGGGGAAGATATTCTTTTCTCGGATTTGATCCCATCATTCAGGTAACCTGCAAGGGGCATACGGTGACCACCGTCAATGGAGACAAAAAGGTCGTCCATGCAGAAAAGCCCTATGAGGTGCTTAGAGACTTATTGGAGCAGTATAAGGCTCCAAGGATAAAAGGACTGCCGCCCTTTGCCGGAGGACTGGTGGGTTACTTCTCCTATGCAATGATAGGATATACCGAGCCCATATTAAAACTCAGGAGCAGTGATTTTAATGATTTTGATTTAATGCTGTTCGATAAGGTAATCGCATATGACCATTTGAAGCAGAAGATCAGTATCGTGGTGAATATGAAGACGGATAAGGTCATGGAGAATTACGGAAGGGCGGTATCGGATCTGGAAGCACTCACACGCTTTATCCTGGAGGCAGTCCCGTTTGAAAAACAAAATATTAAAAGCAAGCCTTCCTTCACCTGCAATGTCACCAGGGAAGAGTACTGCAGGATGGTGGAGAAGACCAAGGAATATATTGTGGACGGTGATATCTTCCAGGCAGTTATCTCCAGAAGGTTTGAGACGGAATACAAGGATCATCTGCTGAATGCCTACCGGGTGCTCCGTACCACGAATCCGTCCCCGTACATGGTATTCATGCAGAATAACGATGTGCAGCTGATCAGTACGTCACCGGAAACTCTGGTGAGGCTGAAGGACGGTAAGCTATCTACCTTCCCCATAGCGGGATCCAGGCCAAGAGGCAGGGATAAGGAGGAGGATGAGGCACTGGAGAAGGAGCTTTTATCCGATGAGAAGGAATTATCCGAGCATAATATGCTGGTGGACCTGGGACGTAATGATCTGGGAAGGATATCGGAATATTCCAGCGTTAAGGTTACCGATTATATGAGGATCCAAAGGTACTCGAGAATTATGCATATTACCTCAGAGGTAGAAGGGCGGATCAGAAAAGATAAGGATGCGCTGGACGCACTGGAAGCGATCCTGCCGGCAGGGACCTTATCCGGAGCGCCGAAGATCAGAGCCTGCGAGATCATCGAGGAGCTGGAGAAGGAACCCAGAGGAATCTATGGAGGGGCCATCGGCTACATTGACTTTACCGGTAATATGGATACCTGCATTGCAATCCGGATGGCTGTGAAGAAGAATGACAGGGTATATGTCCAGGCCGGCGGAGGGATCGTAGCAGACAGCATCCCGGAGAGAGAATACGAAGAGTCCGAGAATAAGGCAAAGGCTGTCATGGAAGCAATTCTGAAGGCAGGGGAGGTGGAGGAATAATGGTTTTAATGATCGACAATTATGACAGCTTTACCTATAACCTGGTTCAGCTGGTGGGCCATATTATAAAAGACACGGATGCCGGTAATGACCGGCAGGATATTAAGGTGATCCGCAATGATGAGATGACTGTGGAGGAGATCAGACAGCTTAAGCCTTCCCACATCCTCCTGTCACCGGGACCCGGTTATCCGAAGGATGCCGGAGTATGTGAGGAGGTAATATCCGAGTTAAAAGAGGAATTCCCCATCCTTGGAGTCTGCCTGGGGCATCAGGCCATATGTGAGACCTTCGGCGCCGCCATAGCCCATGCCAGGCACCTGATGCACGGAAAGCAAAGCAGCATCCATATTGCCAACGGGGCAATCATATTCCATGGGCTGGCACCGCTAATTAAAGCAGCCAGGTATCATTCCCTGGTAGCCGTCAAGGAGACCTTGCCGGATGAGCTGCTGGTAATCGCCGAGGATGATGAAGGGGAGATCATGGCAGTTCAGCACAGATATTATGATGTATACGGCCTGCAATTCCATCCGGAATCCATCTTGACTCCGCAGGGAGAGATCATAATGAGGAATTTCCTGAAGATAAAGCGTATGGACCGGATTGTATAAGCTGCTGCAAAGAAGCTTTTAGTTGTTGCAATTTAATAACATGGATGTTGGTATATAGGAAAAGGAGGATATGGTTCTATGATTCAGCAGGCAATAAAAAATCTTTTAAATAAAGAGGATCTGACTCTTGAGACTGCGAAGACGGTTATGGATGAGATCATGGGAGGCGGTGCAACCAATGCACAGATTGCGGCATTTATCACAGCGCTGCGGATGAAGGGCGAGACGATTGACGAGATTACCGCATGTGCCCTCAGCATGCGGAATATCGGATTAAAGCTGCAGCACGAGGGAGATGTTTTGGATATCGTAGGAACCGGAGGAGATGAGGCCTTCACCTTCAATATCTCCACCATCTCTGCGCTGGTAATCTCTGCTGCGGGGATTCCGGTTGCAAAGCATGGCAACCGGAGCGTATCCAGCAAATGCGGCAGTGCGGATGTACTGGAAGCGCTGGGAGTAAAGATTGACATACCGGTGGAACAGAGTGAGAGGATACTAAAGGAAATCGGTATCTGCTTCTTATTTGCACCGCTTTATCACTCTTCCATGCGATATGCGGCTCCTGTCAGAAAGGAGCTTGGGATCAGAACCGTATTCAATATTCTGGGACCTCTGTCCAGCCCCGCCAAAGCAAATCTGCAGCTGCTTGGAGTATATGATGAGAATCTCGTGGAACCCATGGCGCGGGTACTGGCTAATCTGGGTGTTAAAAGGGCAATGGTGGTACATGGCCATGACGGTCTGGATGAGGTTACCCTGACCAATAAAACCACGGTATGCGAAGTGAACGGCGGCAGGGTGAACAGCTTCTTCATGGACCCTCATCAGTTCGGCTTCGATTATTGCAAGCCGGAGGAGCTGGTAGGCGGGGATCCGGCGGTTAATTCCGATATTGCAGTAAGAATACTGAAGGGCGAGCATGGGCCAAAGCGTGATATCGTATTGCTCAACTCCGCAGTATGCCTCTATATGACCTATAATAATGTGACCCTTAGGGAATGCGTCCGGATGGCGGCTGAAACCATTGACAGCGGCAAGGCCATGAGACAGCTGGAGCGCTTCGTTGAGTTATCGAATTCGGCCGGTTGAGGACGGTTAGCTTTGATGATAGATCTAGTTAATAGATCTAGTTAATAGATTTGGTTAATAGATCTAGTTAATAGATTTGGTTAATAGATCTAGTTAATAGATTTGGTTAATAGATCTGGTTAATAGATTTGGTTAATGGATTTGGTTAATAGATTTGGTTAATGGATCTGGTTGATAGATCTGGTTAATAGATATACCAGATGATTTGATGTGGCAGCCACCATATTATGCGGCGGGTCGCAGGCACCAATTTATAGGATGAATGCTTATGCATTACCGATTACAGGATACTTGGAGGAGTGATATAAAATGACAATCCTTGATAAGATAGCGGAATCCGCAAGGCAAAGGGTAGAGCTGCAAAAAACAAAGCTGTCTCGGGAAAGTATAAAAGAGATAATCCAGGCCGTAGAAGGAACAAGCAGATTTCATAACCGGGAAGCCTTTGCCTTTGAAAACACTTTAAAAAGGAACAGAATACGGCAGGAAAATAAATGTAAAAGTAAAATGTCCTTCATCTGTGAGGTGAAAAAGGCTTCGCCCTCAAAGGGTATTATTGCTGATGAATTCCCATATCTTGAGATCGCAGAGGAATATGTCCAGGCAGGAGCGGACGCGATCTCGGTGCTGACGGAACCGGAGTATTTTCTGGGAGATGACAGATATCTGGCCGAGATCAGCAGGAGGGTACATATTCCTGTCCTCCGTAAGGATTTCACCATAGATGAATATCAGATATACGAAGCCAAGATGATCGGTGCGGATGCGGTACTCTTAATATGCTCCCTTCTGGATACGGCAGTCCTGGCTCATTATCTGGAGCTATGCAAAGGATTGGGATTATCCGCATTGGTTGAGGTACATGATTCCCATGAAGTTACTTCAGCAATCGAGGCGGGAGCCGGGATAATCGGAGTAAATAACCGCAATCTTCAGACCTTCCAGGTAGACCTGGAGAATAGTATCCGGTTAAGAAGCCTGGTGCCGGAGCATATCATCTTTGTAGCGGAAAGCGGCATCAAAAGCCAGGAAGATATCGTCAGGCTGCATGATGCCGGTGTGGATGCGGTTTTGATAGGAGAGACACTCATGAGAAGTGCAGATAAAAGAGATGCTTTATCAGCCTTAAAGAAAGCAGGAAATTAATCAGACCGGTGGATTGAACAACAGCTGGGAAGATCGGCAGTTGAAGATCGGCAGTTGAAGATCAGCAGTCGAAGATCAGCAGTCGAGGATCAGCAGTCAAGGATCAGCAGTATGGAGGGTTTACTGACTGATACAGCGATAGATTGATCTATACTACAGTTGAAGAATAAATTCGGCATATGAATCGGGAAATGTACAAACAGGTGACAGGTTTGGTGGAAGCATAGGAATGATTTCGGTGTATGAGTCTGGGAATGGAGGATTGTCATGACAAAAATTAAAATCTGCGGATTGTCAAGACCGGCGGATATCGAGATAGTGAATCAATTCCTGCCTGATTATATCGGTTTTATATTTGCAAAAAGCAGAAGGCTGGTATCTGCGGAAACAGCAAAGGAGCTGAAGAAGTTGTTAGACCCCCGGATTCAGGCAGTAGGCGTATTTGTCAATGAAGATATCGATACAATAATCCGTCTATGCCGATGCGGAGGTTCTGCCCCGGCAGACAGACATAATTTTAATGGGGCAGCCGGATATGGTGTCGAGGAAGCAGACAGACATGATCCTAGTGAAGTAACTGGATTAAATTTGAACGAAACGATCGGATATGGTGCCAGGGAAGAAGACAGATATGACCATAACCAAGAAGTTGGATATGATTCTAAAGAAGCAGTAGGATATGCTTCTGATCTGTCTGAACAGAATACTGCCGGCCGTGTGATTGACATCATTCAGCTGCACGGCGATGAGGATGAAGCTTATATCAGACGGCTTAAGGCGGAGGTATCCGTTCCCATTATCAAGGCAGTCAGAGTAAGGAGCAGTGAGGATATTCATAAGGCTGCACGCCTGCCCTGTGATTTCCTGCTTCTTGACGCCTACCGGGAGGATCAATACGGCGGAGGCGGAGAAGTCTTTGACTGGACTCAGATAGGGAGGCCTAACAAGCCCTTCTTTCTGGCAGGAGGGATTACGCCCGGTAACGTGCCGGAAGCAATA
This sequence comes from Bacillota bacterium, assembly GCA_023424995.1. Lineage (GTDB taxonomy): Bacteria > Bacillota > Clostridia > Lachnospirales > Lachnospiraceae > Mobilitalea. Next base: position 35,207 of record JAFADH010000267.1, read on the forward strand.
GAACGGATAAGACCTTACGGAATTGACGTCAGCACCGGAGTTGAGAGCGATGGATACAAGGATCCGGCAAAGGTAAAGGATATGATAACAAAAGTTAGGAGTGTGAGATAATGGCAAAGGGAAGATTTGGTGTGCATGGAGGGCAATTTATTCCGGAGACGCTGATGAACGCAATCATCGAGCTGGAGAAAGCCTATAACTATTATAAGGAAGAGGAGTCCTTCTGTAAGGAGCTGGAGGACTTATTGAAAAACTATGCGGGAAGACCGTCGTTACTCTATTATGCGGAGAAGATGACCAGGGATCTGGGCGGAGCCAGGATATATCTGAAGCGGGAGGATTTAAACCATACCGGTTCCCACAAGATCAATAATGTTCTGGGGCAGGTGCTTCTGGCGAAGAAGATGGGCAAGACCAGGGTTATTGCAGAGACCGGAGCAGGCCAGCACGGAGTTGCCACTGCTACGGCGGCTGCGCTTCTTGGTATGGAATGTGAGATATTCATGGGGAAAGAGGATACGGAGCGTCAGTCATTGAATGTATTCCGTATGGAGCTGCTGGGAGCAAAGGTCCATGCAGTGACCACCGGAACCATGACCCTGAAGGATGCTGTGAATGAGACCATGAGGGAATGGACAAAGCGCGTGGAGGATACCCATTATGTCCTTGGCTCCGTCATGGGGCCCCATCCGTTCCCTACAATCGTCAGGGATTTTCAGAGTATCATTGGCAAAGAGGTTAAGGAACAGCTTCAAATTGCGGAAGGGAAGCTGCCCGATGCCGTGATTGCCTGTGTGGGGGGCGGCAGTAATGCCATGGGACTGTTCCATGATTTTATTCAGGATGCTTCCGTCCGGCTGATCGGCTGTGAGGCTGCCGGACTGGGTGTCCACACGGATAAGAATGCCGCTACCATAACGAACGGTTCAATTGGCATCTTCCATGGGATGAAATCGTATTTCTGCCAGGATGAGTACGGACAGATCGCGCCGGTATATTCCATATCGGCCGGACTTGATTATCCGGGGATCGGACCGGAGCATGCATATC